>CABZSR010000014.1 GCA_902528415.1 uncultured SAR116 cluster alpha proteobacterium
GGATATCTTAATTTTAAAAACAAAAATAACTTAATTGTTTTCGCAGATCCACTTGATGGTTCTAGTAATATCGACGTTAACGTATCCATAGGAACGATTTTCTCAATAATGTCAAAAAATAATTTGCCTTTAGATAGTGCTTTTAGCCAAGAAGGCAAAAAACAAAAATCATCTGGATTTTTTGTTTATGGGCCACAAACAACTTTATTTATAACAGTAGGAATGGGTACAGCTCTTTTCGCCTTAGATGAAAGTAACAAGGTTTTTACATTAATACATGAAAAAATAATAATTCCTAAAACCACTTCTGAGTTTGCCATTAATAGTGCTTATAAAAGATTTTGGGATCCTCGTACTTCAAAATATATTCAAAATTGTCAGGAAGGAGATGAAGGCCCAAGAAAAAAGAATTTTGGAATGAGATGGGTAGGATCTTTAGTTGCTGATGCAAGTAGAATTTTAATAAGGGGTGGAATATTTTTATATCCAGCTGATAGACGAATCAATTACAAAGAAGGTAGGCTTCGTTTAACTTATGAAGCAAACCCAGTAGCTTTTTTAGTCGAACAGGCAGGCGGCAAAGCTATTAATGGAGAAGATAACATTTTAAATGTAAAAGTTAAAAATGTTCATCAGAGATCCCCCTTAATTTTTGGTTCTTCTGAAGAGGTTTTAGTATTTAAAAATTCCTAAAAAATTTTCAATAAATTTTTAAAACTTCTATGTAATCTTTTACATATAAGTGTTAAGAATAATTAATTTTATTTAATCTATTTTTCCTAGGGGTATATTTAATGCAAGGTCAATTACAATCGAAAGAAAAATTATCTATTCTAATGGCCAACGCAATTCGATTCTTATCTATGGATGCAGTACAAGCAGCAAATTCAGGACATCCTGGAATGCCTATGGGAATGGCAGATGTTGCTACTGTATTATTTAAAGATTTCATAAATATTTATCCCAAAGAACCAGATTGGCCAGATCGAGATAGGTTTGTTTTATCTGCTGGACATGGATCTATGCTATTATACGCTCTTCATTACCTTTTGGGATATGAAGATATGTCAATAGAGAGTATCAAAAATTTCAGGCAGCTAAATTATAATACTGCCGGTCATCCTGAGTTTGGACACGCAAAAGGCATAGAAACAACAACTGGACCATTAGGACAAGGCTTAGCCACTGCCGTAGGTATGGCTTTAAGTGAAAAATTATTATCCTCTAAGTTTGGTTCAAATTTAGTAAATCATTTTACATATGTAATTGCTGGAGATGGTTGCCTTCAGGAAGGAATTAGTCACGAAGCTATTGAATTTTCAGGGCACTTAAAACTTTCAAAATTAGTAGTACTTTGGGATGATAATAATATTTCAATTGATGGTTCCACAAATCTATCCAACTCGGCCAACCAAATTTCTAGATTTAAGGCCTCAGGTTGGCATACCCAAGCAATAGATGGCCATAACCATAATGAGATTGAAAAAGCTCTCATTAACGCAAAAAAATCAAGAAAACCGTCACTTATTGCTTGTAAAACAACAATTGGATATGGTGCACCAAGTTTGGCTGGAACCTCCAAGACACATGGAGCACCTCTAGGTATAGATGAAATCAATGCTACGAGAAAAGCATTAGGTTGGGCAAATAAACCTTTTGAAATACCCACTAAAATCTTAAATGAATGGGAAAAAACTACAGCAAGGTCTCACGAGTTATTTAAAACTTGGACAAAAAAATTTGAAAATAGTCCCAAAAGGAATAGATTTGAGACATTTATAAATGGAACTATTTCAAAGTCCTACAATAAAAAAATTAACTCATTTATAAAACAGATGAAACAAGAAATGCCCAAGTTAGCTACTCGACAATCTAGCCAAAAAACTCTTGAAATTATAAATCAAGCTATAGGTAATACAATTGGCGGTTCAGCAGATCTTACTGGATCAAATTTGACTAAAACAAGTAAAATGAAAACGGTTTCTTCTAGTAAAGCTTATGGTGATTATATTCATTACGGAATTAGAGAGCATGCAATGGGATCTATAATGAATGGTATAGCTCTTCATAAAGGCTTCATACCGTATGGGGGAACTTTTTTAGTATTCAGTGATTATATGAGGTCATCTATTAGGCTTTCCGCATTAATGTCTTTGAAAGTTATTTATGTTTTAACTCATGATTCTATTGGACTTGGTGAAGATGGGCCAACTCATCAACCAATTGAGCATTTAGCTATATTAAGATCTACACCAAATCTAAATTTAATAAGACCAGCTGATACCGTTGAGACTGCTGAAGCTTGGGACATAGCACTTAAAACTAACGGTCCAACGGTTTTGGCTCTTTCAAGACAAGGATTAAAAGCTTTTCGTTGTGAAAAATCGTCTGAAAATAGAGTTTCCAGAGGTGGTTATCTAGTAAATGATATTTCTTCAAAAAGAGATCTAACTCTCATAGCTACTGGATCAGAGGTTGAATTGGCTATAGAGGCGTCTAATTTGTTAAAACAAGACGGCATTAAAGTAGCGGTTGTTTCTCTTCCTTGTTGGGAATTATTTGACAAGCAAAATGATGACTATAAATTAAAAGTTTTAGGTAATACTCCTCGTATTGCTATTGAAGCAGCTTGTGAAATGGGATGGAGCAAATATATAGGAGAGAAAGGTATATTTATAGGTATGAGTAGTTTTGGAGCTTCAGGGCCAGCACCCGATCTTTATAAACACTTTGGTATTACTTCAGAAGCTATAGTAGAACAAGCAAGATCGTTTTTTAAATAAAATCTAACTCAGATTAAGAAAATTATTAAAATGACTTCTTCAATAAAAAGTATAATAAACGAAAACGTCCTTGATAAGACGGTATTGGTTCGAGCTGATTTAAATATACCTATGTCCAATGGAAATATTTCTGACCAGTCACGTGTCGAAAGAGTGATACCAACTATCAACTTTTTGAAATCGTCTGGAGCAAAAATAGTTATATGCAGTCATCTAGGAAGACCAAATGGTACGTATAATAAAAACTATACTTTAAAACCTCTAGTAAAGATTTTATCGAATATTTTAGAAACAAATGTTCGCTTTAGCAACTCTTGTTTAGGTCAAGATGCTCTAGATATTAAAAAAAGTTTAAAAGCAGGAGAAATTCTTTTACTTGAGAATGTTCGTTTTTATGAAGAAGAAATAAATAACAGTTTTAGCTTTGCAAAAAAACTATCTGAGGGTTGTGATTTATTTGTAAATGATGCTTTTTCTTGTTCTCATAGAGCGCATTCAAGTTTGCATGCCATTACAAATTTTCTACCTTCATATTCAGGCAAATTGATGGATGAAGAAATAAAAGCCTTAACATCTGTCTTAAGTTCTCCAATAAAACCAGTAGCTGCCTTGGTTGGCGGTGCAAAAATTTCTACAAAAATAAATATTATTCAATACTTAATAACGAAGATGGATTATTTAATAATTGGTGGAGCAATGGCAAATACTTTTCTTGTAGCTGAGGGCTTGGATGTTGGAAAAAGTCTTTTTGAAAAAGATTCTGTAAATATTGCAAAGTCAATTTTGAAAGAAAGTAAAAAAATAAATTGTGAAATAATACTGCCTATTGATGTAGTAGTTTCAAAATCTTTTGAAACAAATGGAAACACTAAGATCGTATCATCGAATATGATACCTTTAGATATGATGGCGCTTGATGTTGGCCCAAAGACAATAAAAAAAATAACTTCTATTTTTAAAAATATTAAAACTTTATTGTGGAATGGTCCACTTGGTGCTTTTGAATTAGAACCTTTTGGTGAAGGTACTTTTTCATTGGCAAGACGGGCATCAAATTTAACTGCTAGTAACAATTTAATTACAGTAGCAGGTGGAGGCGATACATCCTCAGCTTTAAATAAAGCAGGTGTCAGTGACACATTTACATATATTTCATCGGCTGGTGGCGCTTTTCTTGAGTGGTTAGAAGGTATAGAGTTGCCTGCAATATCGGTGTTGAGTAAAAACAAATAATTATATTTTTTGAGAGGAAATAAAATGTCAGTTAGAGTCTCCATTAATGGTTTTGGTAGAATTGGAAGGAATATTTTAAGAGCTATAATAGAATCGGGTAGGGACGATATTAATGTCGTTGGAATTAACGATTTGGGTCCTGTTGAAACTAATGCTCATTTGTTAAGATATGATACAGTGCATGGAAGGTTTCCGGCTGATGTCAAAGTTAGTGGTGATACTATTGATGTAGGTACAGGGCCAATAAAAGTGACATCTATCAGAGATCCAAAAGACCTTCCTTGGAAACAACTTGATGTTGATATTGCAATGGAGTGTACTGGTATTTTTGCTAGCCGTGAAAAAGCTTCAATGCATCTAGTAGCTGGCGCAAAAAGAGTCTTAGTTTCAGCTCCAGCAACTGGAGCTGATTTAACTGTTGTCTATGGTGTAAATCATAATAAGTTAACTAAAGATCATCTAGTAGTGTCTAATGCTTCTTGTACAACGAATTGTCTAGCTCCAGTTGCAATGGTCATTAACCAGGGGGTAGGAATTTCTAAAGGGTTTATGACTACAATTCATTCTTACACAGGTGATCAACCAACACTAGATACTATGCATTTAGATATGTATAGAGCAAGAGCCGCTGCAGGTAACATGATACCAACATCAACTGGAGCTGCTAAAGCAGTAGGTTTAGTTTTGCCAGAATTAAATGGAAAGTTAGATGGTGTCTCAATGAGAGTACCAACTCAAAATGTATCAGTTGTGGACTTTAAATTTAATGCTGTAAAATCCACCTCTGTAGATGAGATAAATAATCTTATTAAGAAAGCCACTAATAGTGAACTTAAAAATATTCTTGGATATACAGATGAACCTCTTGTATCAAGTGATTTTAACCATGATTCAAGATCATCAGTTTTTCATATGGACCAGACAAAGGTGATGGATGGTTCATTTGTAAGAGTTTTAAGCTGGTACGATAATGAATGGGGTTTTTCTAATAGAATGTCAGATACAGCTGTGGCTATGAGCAAAACAATCTAGTTTGTTGTTACTATACTATTTTTGAAGGAAATAAATTAAATGAAAGAAGTTATTATTGCGCCTTCAATATTATCTGCTGATTTTGGTTCATTAGCAAATGATGTTAAATTGGTTGATGAAGCTGGTGCTGATTGGATACACTTGGATGTAATGGATGGCCATTTTGTACCAAACCTTACTTTTGGTCCTCCAATTATTAAATCGATAAGACCATATACTGAAAAACCTTTTGATGCACATCTCATGGTTACAAACCCTGATGATTTATTAGAAGAATATGTAGCTGCTGGCGTTAACATGATTACTGTCCATAAAGAAGTTACTCCACATCTTGATAGAACTCTAACTAGAATAAGAAATTTAGGTTGTAAGGCTGGAGTTTCTATAAATCCAGGGACATCTCTTTCTGGATTGGAATTCTTGTTAGAAAAACTTGATTTAATACTTATTATGAGTGTTAACCCTGGATTTGGTGGACAATCATTTATAAATTCTTCAATAGATAAAATTATAGCTGTTAGGGACCTGGTTTCATGTAAACCTATAAATATTCAAGTTGATGGAGGCATAAACAAAGAAATTGCACCTCATGTTATTAAAGCAGGCGCTAATGTATTAGTTGCTGGATCTGCTATTTTTTCAGGGTCTGATCTTATAAGCTATCGAAAAAATATTGCTTCACTTCGGTATATAATATAAATTATGGGGTATCTTAATTATAACATAATTTTTGATTTAGATGGGACTTTAGTTCATTCAGTTCCGGATATGCATAATGCAATAAATAAAACTTTAACCCAATATAAATTAGCAAATATATCAGAACAAAAGCTACAAACTTTTGTAGGAGAAGGAATGTTGTCTTTATCAAAAAAAGTAGTAGATTATTGTGGAGGCAATGAAGAGTTGTATGAAACCGTCTTTAAGAGTTATAGACAGAATTATTCGATTGAGCCTTATAAATATAGTACTCTAATGCCCGGCGTAATGAACGCTCTTAATTACTTTTATGACCAAGAAATTCCGATGGGAATATGCACTAATAAAAGACAATTTGTTACTGAAAAACTAATTAAACAGATGAGTTTAGACAAATTTTTTGACGTTGTCATTGGAGCACAAGATAATATACCACTGAAGCCAAAACCTGACATGATTCAGTTAACAATTAATCAATTTAATTCAATCAAGGGCTCTTTTTTTATGGTAGGTGACACTTCTAATGATATAGATGCTGCTAAATCTGCAAATATTAAGTCTATTGCCGTTAATGGAGGTTATACACACGTTGATATAAATTCTCTAGGTGCAGATTATACTTTAGACACAATGGAAGATATTATTGATCTTTTTAGGTCATTTAAATTGGGTCCCAACTAAAGACATCACCACTCCTATCATTAGGTGTCATTGAACATCTAAGTGACGGATAAGCCCTCTCAGCTATTTTATGAGGGGTCCAGCCTGAATCAGAGTGGACACTTTTTATAGGTCTGTTTTGATTATATATAAAAAGTTCATTTAATCTTGTACTGAAAATTTGTCCAGTAACTTCTTTTGCAGCAGCGGATGCTAAGAAAACAGCTAAAGGAGCATTCTTTTCAGGAGTCATTTTTTTAAGCCTTTCGACTCTTTCTTTTTCAGCCTCTGTAGTTGAAGGAATTGAGTTTGTCATTCTGCTCCAAGCAAACGGAGCAATACAATTTGATTTGACATTGTATCTATTCATATCTAATGCAATAGATTTTGATAACCCAACAATACCTAGTTTAGCAGCTGAATAATTAGCTTGGCCAAAATTACCAATTAAACCAGATGTACTAGTCATATGAACATATGAGCCTGAATTTTGCTCACGGAAATAAGGAGCAGCCGCTCGGCTTACGTAAAAACCACCATTTAAATGTACGTTAATAACATTTTCCCAGTCAGATGGTTCCATTTTATGAAAAATTGTATCTCTTAAAATACCTGCGTTGTTAATAACAATATCAATTTTGCCAAATGTATCTATTGCCTTTTTAATAATCAATTGAGCACTTTCCCAATTAGAAACACTCTCGTTACTAATAACTGCTTTACCTCCCTTTTGTGTAATTAACCCAGTAGTCTCTTCAGCGGGAGAATTTGAACCACCCTCACCATTCAATGAAACTCCTATATCATTTACAACTATAGATGTTCCCTCTGCAGCTAGTGCTAAAGCTATTTCTCTTCCGATACCTCCACCTGCACCAGTTACAATAGCTACTTTATCCTTAAGTTCTAAATCAATACTCATAAGTTAATTCCTAAATAATTAAATATTTATAATATTGATTTTTAGTTATCAAGTCACCAAAATTATTTTGAATAACCTTATTGTTGATAATAACGATTAATATGATATTAAATTAATAAATTGGCCTCGTAGCTCATCTGGATAGAGCGCAAGATTCCTAATCTTGAGGTAACAGGTTCGAGTCCTGTCGAGGTCGCCATTTTACAAATATTTTAATTAGAAAATTTATCTAAACTTTATTTCTCTTATAAAAATGTTATTTTCAACTTTTAAAATAGAAAGTTTCCATCAAATTTATTTATTATAATTAAGTTGGGATTAAAATGGAAATTCTAATTTAGATATCTATAAATTGTTATGTAACTATTTTACTTTAACAAAAAATTAATAATTACTTAATATCATATTAAAATTTCTATTTTAATCAAAACTATATTAGATACTTGTCGAGGGCACTAATAAATACATAAGTTGATTTAATTATAAATCTGAATAAAAAATATTGATATTTTAATAATATACAAGGTCATTAATTGTTTGAATTTTTAAAAAAACTATCAAATAAAATCACTTTCAATCAAAATTTTTATATTTTTGTCTTAATATCATTTGTGTTTATTTCAATATATCCAAATTATTTATATCCTGACTTTGATAATATAAACAGAAATTTTAAAAATGTTTTTGAAGCATTTTTTTCTGGGTCAACAGTAGTAAAATCTAAAACATTTGGAGGAAGTTCAGAGGAACATAAATTATTATTAGATCAATTGTTTTTAACCCCACAACTTAAAATTATTCAGTTTATCGACTTTTTTTTTGATATTTCAATAATTAGACATGCTGACCTAAATGACGTTTTTGTTAAATTTTATTTTTTTATAATAACAGTCTTATTGATATTATGCCTTAACTTAGCAGATGATATATTTAGTGATAATAAAAAAGACAATTATGAAAAAAAATTAATCTTTATCTTATCACTTTTATTTCCAGGGGTTTTAATGTCAATTACTGCACCTTCTTCAGAGGCTGTGTTTTCTGTATTTTCTATTTTTTTATTTACAAGAATTTTCGAACCAAAATTGAACATTAAACAAGGTATTTTTTATTTTAGCATTTTCACGTACTGTTATTTTCTAGACAGTGGAAATTGGTTTTTAATATCAATATTTATATTTAATATTATAGTTTCATATATATTAATTAAATTTAGTAAAACACTTTTTTACATTATTTTTATTATAACTATTTTATTTATATTTTTGTTCGTAAATGAATTAATTTATTATTTGGTTGACATCACAGAAAGTCATAAAATAAAGAGAATAATTGGAGATATACAAAATACTTCAATTCAAAACAGAGAAACTTTTGATATAATTAAGAGATATTTATTTTTGATATTAACTTTATTTGCTATTCTAACTTCAACAAAAAAATTTGTTTTTACATCATTAATTTTTATTACTTATTTAATTTATACAATCTTTATAAACTACTACAGAAAAAGAGTAACTATTTCAAATCATATCAATGATTACGAGTTAATTGTTTTATTAAATCTAATTTTTTTGCCGTTTGTAATTGTTTATGTACTACCACTACATGCATATGGTAAATATTATATTTTTTTAATCCCAATTATTTTTAAAATTATTTTGTTTTTTATAAGTATTGAAAAGCTTTTAAAGTTAAACACTATTTTTACCATTTTCTTTATAATAAATATAATAGTCATTACATAACTCAAATTAACATTAATATTAAAAACACTAAGAATTAGCAAGTATCACTCAGTTAATTTGACTTTTATTACATTTTTATTACATTATGAAAATGGATGATCTTTTATTAAAATTACAATCTCAAGATAGCGAGATTTCTTTAACATTAACAATAATCAATTTTGCCTTTTGTATATTTTTTTCTCTAATTCTAAGAGAAATTTTTTTAAGGTTTTCAAATATATCATTTAATAGAACTTCAATAGCAAGAAATTTAGTTACTCTTTCGTGCATTGTTTTTGTTGTCATTGTTATTGTTAAAAATTCTTTGGCGCTATCATTAGGACTTGTCGGTGCTTTATCTATAGTAAGATTTAGAACCCCAATAAA
This sequence comes from uncultured SAR116 cluster alpha proteobacterium, assembly GCA_902528415.1. Taxonomy (GTDB): domain Bacteria; phylum Pseudomonadota; class Alphaproteobacteria; order Puniceispirillales; family Marisalimonadaceae; genus Marisalimonas. The sequence continues at coordinate 9,447 of CABZSR010000014.1, forward strand.
AGAACCTACTGAATTAATATACTTGTTTTTTAGCATTGCTATTGGATTAGGTTTTGGTTCGTCTCAAACATTAATAACTTCAATTTTATCACTCTTATTGTTTCTTTATATATATGTAACAAGAGAAAAAGATTTGGCCGCATCGCAACTTGATGATTATAATCTTGTTATTGAGTGGAATGATAAAAATTTAGATTTGAAACAAATTAATGATACTGTAAAAAAACATAATGAAATAGTGTCTATTGAAAAACTTTCTTTTGAGAAAAATAAAATTGTGGCAATGTATTCTTTAAATTTCTCGTCAGAGTTGAATCTTTTTGAGCTAATTTCAGAGGTTAAAAAATTAAAGATTGAAAGTGTAGACTATTTTAAAATTCAAAATATACATTAAATATTAACCATGAGAATTGAGAGAAAATTTGTTTTTGAAAATCAGTTTCAATCAGAAAATATTTTTCAAAATATTCTTAAGAATTTCGTCATAAAAAAAATATTTGAATCTAGGCAAATAAATTCAGTTTATCTTGATACTAAAAAGTTAGATTATCTACATGATAATTTAAGCGGAATTAAAAACAGAATAAAATCAAGGATTAGATTTTATTCCGACAACAATACTCAAATTATTTATGAAGAAAAGATTAAAAAAAATGAGATTGGTTTTAAAAAAAAAACTGTACTTAAAACTGATGGAAAAATAAATTTAAATTTTGAAAATTCAATAAAAATATTTAAAGAAAGCAATTTTTTTTTAAAATCCAAGTATTTTCTGAAAGAAACTTTGTTTGTTCAATATAATAGAAAATATTTTATAGATGTATTTGGAAATTTTATAACTTATGATACAGACATATGTTTCTCCGATGTAGAATATTTTAAAAAACCTATAATGTATAAAAAAGCAGTAATTGAATATAAAATTTTTGAAAATAATTTTAAAAATAACTTATTTTATAACTTTAAACAGAGATATTCAAGACATTCAAAATATGTTGCCGGCATGGCAATATTAAATAAAACTTCATATGTCTGAGGCTTATGTATTTAAAAAGAAAAAAATTTAGATTTAGTATCTTAGTGATCTTTTTAATATTTATCTCTGCTTTCTTTGTTGTTTTGAATACAAATAAAAAACTCATTCAAAAAGAATTATTTTATTTTGTAGATATATTAGATTCAAAACTTTACAAAATTACTACATTTGCAGAGTTATTCAATCATAATAATATATATTTGATGGGAGAAACATATTCAGAAATTATCAAAACAGCTTTCATAAACTTTCCATCTTTTTTGAATAAAATTTCTCTTTATTACAAATCAAATGAATATGAATTTAAAAAAATTAATCTTAATTTTAAATTTAATAATTATAAGAAACTTTTAGAAGATAGACTGGAATCTGTAAAATCAAATATAGGAGTTTCAGATAGAAACGAGGTTAAAGGATCTCTAAAATATAATGATAAAGTTTATAAAATTAATAGTTCTATTAAAGGTAAACTTATTGACCATTTCAGATCTCCATCAAGATTTAGCCTAAAAATAAACATGAAAGATAATCAATACTTATTTGGTATGAGAGAGTTTTCTATTCAAAAACCTGAATCAAGAGCATCCCCATATGAGCAAATATTTTTAGAAATAGTGAAAAATTTAGGATTTGTGGTTCCAAAACATATGTTTTTACAAGTTAATTTTAATGACAAAAATTGGGGTGTAATGAACATAGAAGAAAATCCGTCCAAAGAAACCTTAGAATTACAACAGTTTACTGGAGAACTAATATTTCAATTTGGTAACGAAAAAAACAAATTTTTAGAAAAACAGTTTTCTTCTAATTCACCCATGGATAGCATCATTAATTTAGAAACTTTTCCAATAAGATTCCTAGATTCTAAAAGAGTACATAAAAATAAATTTTTTATAAATAATTTAGTAAATCATAAATTTAATAAAAAAATATATCAGTATTTTGATCATGAAAAAATGTGTAGTCTTGCTCTTTTATCTATTATTTGGGGAAGTTCGCATGTACTTGAATTAAATAATACCCAATATGCTTATAATATTTATTCTAGAAAAATATCGCCTATTCCTCAGGATGTAGCTGCCACTCCCAGAAAAATTAACAATAAAAAAGATATCGCACAAATAACTAGATTATATCTGAATTCTTGTTCAAAAATAAAAAATAAAAATATTCTTTTAAAAAAAATTGAATTAGCAGTAAAAAAATCTCAGGCTAAGATAAAATATTTACAACAACAATTTCCCGTAAATAATAAAATTGATGTAAATGTTTTATATCAAAACATAAATTTTTTGTTACAAAATATGGATGATTCTCTAATTTTGATAGACGACAGGTTTCCAATTTCAAAAATTCAATACGATAAAAACATACTAGATAGACTAGATATATTTAATATAAAATTGTTAAGAAAACATAATTTTTTTTATGTTTACATAGGTAATCAAATTAAATCAGATGTTCATATTAATAATTTGACTTTAACCAACAGTAAACGAAATAATCTTATAAACAAAAAAATCAAAGTAAACAAAAAGATCAGAGGAATATATTTTAAAAACTTTAAAGAATATTTAGATAAAAAAAAGGATATCAAATTAACTATTCCAATTGATTCTTCCATGGTTAACTCACAAATAAATCAAATTCTTTTTGATGTAATTATAGATAAAATAAATTTTAAGTTTGAGGTTACAGAAAAATTTCCACAATTTAATTACGACAAAAATAATTACGAAAATCATAGTTTTGATTTTTTAAAAAAAATTGATGATAATACCGTTTTATGGAAGAAAGGAAATTGGAATGTAACCAAACCAATTAACATAAGGGATGATTTGATAATTCAAGAAGGCACAAAGATTAACTTTACAAATCAGTCATATTTATATTTGGAAGGTATACTTAAAATATTAGGTAATAAAAATGATAAGGTCATAATAAGTTCAAGTGATAGCTCTTGGAAAGGTTTTCATATAAATTCAAACGATAAAAAAAATCCCTCTATCATCTATAATGCAGAGTTTTCAGAATTGAATTCATATGAAGATGATGCATTTAAAATGAATGGAGGAATTAACTTTTATAATTCTGATGTGAAAATAAATAACTTGATTATTTCCAATGTTTATTCTGAAGACGCAATTAATTTAATTAACACTTCTTTTAGTATAGAAAACTTACATGTTGATAATACTGGCTCTGACGCTTTGGATTCAGACTTTTCAAAAGGTGTTATAAAGAATTCATCTTTTAAAAACATTACTGGAGACGCCATAGATACGTCAGGCTCAAACGTTATTATAAAAGATACTTTATTTTATGATATTTTAGACAAAGCAATTTCTGCGGGTGAAAAAAGCAATATTAAATTATCAAATTTGTCATTTAATAAATGCTTAATTTGCATAGTTGCTAAAGATGATAGTAAAATAGATGTATATAATTTTGTCGTAAAAAATTACTCACTTTATTTCGCAGCAGCATATAAAAAGAAAAACTTTTATAAAAATGGGGGAGAATTAAACTTTCTAAATTCCTCACAAGATGATTTAAACTTTCTTAAAATTGTCAGAGATAATCAATCTAAAATATTTTTGAAAAATGTGAAATTAGATACAGAAATCAATGATAATTTCAAATATTTTTATGATTATAGAGTTTTTAATTAATATTTGTTAATTCAGAAAACTATTTTTTTAGTTGATGATTTTGGAATGATCGTATTGCAGAACTTAAAATAAACATTGCATTTTTTTTATTATCATACCCATTAGTCTTAATAACACCTATGCCTTTATAGTTTTCAAACCAAATTTCAATAATCGTTAATACTCCAGGAAAATTAGATATTAGGTTATTTATATCTTTAACTTTGTATAGTGGAGAACTAGGATGAACGATTAAAATTTTATCGTCTTTTTCTCCATCATCTATTAATTTTAATACTCCGACGACTTTTCCACTTTTGATTTCGCCTCTTTTAAATGGGGGGCCAATAAGAATAGCATCTAATGGATCGCCATCTCCTCCATCATTAATAGAAAGAAGTGTTCTAGGTATTGCTCCATAGTTGAAAGGATACCCAAGATATTGAACTTTGCGAGGTTTTCCATTTTTAAATCCCCAAAGAATATCTCCAGAAATATTTGATATTTCCCATTTTTCTAGAGTTCCAGAAGGAATTTCTACTACTACATTTACAGTACCATTTTCATTAATGGGCACAAAATCATTTATAAAGTGTTTTTTAGAAACCAATTTATATTGAGTTTCAGATATGATATCACTATTCAAATTATCCTTGGCATAACTTGGTATAGACATTAAATAGATGCCGCATATTGTTAAGTACAAAATATCTTTTACAATATAATTCATATTTATTTTTTTACAAAACATCTGTCAATTAATATCTTCAAAATACTTTTCACTATTAATTGCTTTGTCATCAATCCATAAATCATAGTGTGGTTTATCTCCAACTCTAAGTGATGTATAACTACAGCCCCATTGTTTTAATTGACTTTTGGTTAATTCTAGATGATCAATTCCACTTACAGAACCTCTTGCAGTCCAATAATGTATTTCATTACCTTGTTCAAAAAGTTTATTAATTATCTTTATACGTTTTTGAATTGGTGTAGCTTGTTCATAATCTCTGCTACCGTCTTTAAAATGATTTTGAGTGCAGATCGTACCGTCAATATCAACTATATAAACTTTCATTATTTATCCTAATATGATTGTAGTACACTTTATTCTCATAAAGATATAATTCTTAACAAAAGTATTTTAATTATTCTATTTAAAAAATAAAATAAATTGTCATATGACTATAACCAATCGTAAACCAAATTAGAACCAATAAAGTTATTTAATGGATTTTTTTTTAGATTTTAAATTATCTTACTTGAAAATTAAAAGAGGGAAAATACGGTATAGAAAATCTGGAAATGGCCCACCATTATTAATGTTACATGGTAATCCACAAACACATGTAATGTGGCATAAAGTCGCCCCATTATTAGTGAATATTTACACTGTAATTTGTCCGGATATTCCTGGTTATGGTAAATCATTTAAACCTAATTTATCAGAAAACCATAAAGAGTATTCAAAAGTTAATATGGCTAATGACTTAATAGAATTTATGAAATTATTAGGTTTTACGTCTTTTTACATAATTGCACACGATAGAGGAGCAAGAATAGCTCATCGCTTAGCTTTAGACTTTCCAGATAAAGTTTTAAAAATGATATTATTAGATATTATTCCTACCATTGAGCATTTTGAAAGAACAAACATGGATTTTGCAATGGGTTATTATCATTGGTTTTGGTTGGCTCAGAGAAATCCCATCCCTGAATCTTTGATAAATAAAGCGCCTGAAGAGTGGTTTTTTGCACATACATCAAGAGAAAAGAAGAAAAAAGATTTTTTTTCAAAAAAAGCTTTGAATGATTATATCGAATGTGTAAAAAATCCAGAAACTATAAATGCGATATGTGAAGATTATAGAGCTGCCGCCTCAATTGACTTAATAGATGATAAAATAAGTAGAGAAAATAAAATTAAGATTAGTGTACCTATATTAGTTTTATGGGGAAAAAAAGGTAAGATTGGGCAATGGTATAAACCTTTATCGATTTGGAAAGAGTATTGCTCTAATGAAGTAAAAGGGTATGGAATTGACACAGGGCACTATTTAGCTGAAGAAAACCCTGAGGAAATCATTAAAAATATTAGAGAGTTTTTAACATAGATAAGAATGAGGTTTTAAATTTAAAAATGAAAGAAATTAAAATAAATGAAATGAATAATCAGTTGCCAAATTGGGATCTTTCAGAAATATATAAGGATATCAAGGACCCAAATATTGCAAAAGATATAAAAGAAATTAGAGCGTTATCTGATGATTTCTTAATAAAATGGAAAGGGAAAATAGATAAACTAGGTGCGTCTGATTTTGTAATTTGTATAGAAAAGTATCAAGCAATAAACGAAGCTATCTACAAAATAGGAACTCACAGCAGCTTAATATTTGCCACAAATATGGAAAATCCTGAAATCACGAGATATAATTCTTCCATTTCAGACCAAATAACTGAGATACTCTCTTCTTTAATTTTTTTCACATTAGAATTGTCAAAAATAGATCAAAAGATAATTGAGAAATGGATGAAAGATAAAAGTGCGCAAACATGGCAACCATTTCTAAAAATATTGAGAAAAAGAAATCCATATCTCTTAGACCCATTAGTAGAAGAAATTTTAATTGAAAAATCTGCTACTGGAAGATCTGCTTGGGTTAGACTTTTTGATGAAACTTCAGCAGCTCTCCGCTTTCCTTTTAGGAAAGATTTGCTAAGTGAAGCTGAAATTCTAAATCTTTTATCGGATAAAGATCCAGAAAATAGAAAAATTGCAGGCAAATCTCTTTCAGACATTTTAGATAAAAATAAGCGTACATTCTCAATGATACTGAATGTAATTTCCCGAGATAGATATATTGAGGACAACAAAAGAGGATTTCACAGGATAATGTCTTCCCGCAATTTAGACAATGATGTTGAAGATGAAGTGGTTGATGCACTTGTAAATACCGTCAATAAAGCAATGCCAAAGCTCACGCATAGATATTATAAATGGAAGGCTAAACAGTTTGGTAAAAGTAAGTTGGATTGGTGGGATAGGAATGCCCCATTACCTCAAACATCAGAAAATATCATTAAATGGTTAGATGCTAAGACTATTATTTTAGACTCTTTTTCTTCCTTTCATCCAAAAATTTCTAATTTGGCAGAATTATTTTTTAAAAATAACTGGATAGATGCAAGTGTGAGGCAGGGCAAAGCATCAGGTGCTTTTGCACATCCATCAGTACCTTCTTTACACCCTTATATTTTAGTAAATTACCAAGGTAAAATAAGAGACGTCATGACTTTGGCCCATGAATTAGGACACGGCGTTCATCAAATCTTAGCAGCTAAAAATGGTTTGTTAATGGCCGAAACACCTTTAACACTTGCAGAAACAGCGTCAGTTTTTGGCGAAATGTTAGTATTTAGAAAATTATTGGATGAAAGTTCAGTAGAACAAAAAAAACAATTATTAGCAGGTAAAATTGAAGATATGTTAAATACTGTTGCTAGACAAATTGGTTTTCATCAATTTGAAGTTAAGTTCCATGAGGCTAGAATAAAATCTGAATTAACGCCCGATGAAATAAGTGATATTTGGATGGAAACTCAGAAACATGCCGTTGGACCATATATTAACCTTAATAATGATTATAGAGTGTTATGGGGTTATATTCCGCATTTTGTACACACTCCATTTTACGTATACGCATACGCATTTGGAGATGGTTTGGTTAATGCTCTGTGGTATGCCTATCAAAAAAGTGATAAAGATCAATTTTCAAAAAAGTATATTGAGATGTTATCTTCCGGCGGAACAAAAAGTCACAATGATTTACTAAGACCATTTAATTTAAGCGCTTACGAAGATAGTTTTTGGGATAAAGGCATTTCAATGATTACCAGTTTAATGGATGAGCTGGAGGCTTTGCAAAACTAAATAACAATTTTCGATAGAGTTTTTACAATAATGACAAAAAAAAATAATTTTCGTGATGAACTAAGTTCCTCAATGACTGGAGGAAGAATTAGACGTTATGCAAAAGTTACTACCGCAATGGGAGGGCTAGCGGCTAGGCTGGCTGGTGAAAAATATTTGGGAATAAAAATAGATAGGGAGCAACATGCTTCTGACTTAAGAGCGGCCCTTGGTGGACTAAAAGGACCTTTAATGAAAGTAGCTCAGATTTTAGCTACCATTCCTGATGCACTTCCTAAAGAATATGTCAATGAACTATCGCATCTCCAAGCAGATGCACCATCAATGGGTTGGCTTTTTGTGAAAAGAAGAATGAAAGCCGAACTAGGCGAGAATTGGTTAACTAACTTTAAAGATTTTGATAAACAAGCCTCTGCTGCTGCTTCACTTGGTCAAGTTCATTTCGCTGAAAGTATTGATGGAAAGGAACTAGCCTGTAAATTACAATACCCTGATATGGGATCAGCAGTCCAAGCTGATTTAAAACAGTTGAAACTAATTTTTTCATTATATGAAAAGTATGACTCAGCTATATCAACTGAAGCTATACATGAAGAATTGTCTGATCGATTAGAAGAAGAACTCGATTATTCACACGAAATTAAAAATTTAAGATTATACAGGCACATGTTATCAGACCATACTGAAATCACTTTGCCAGATCCTATTGAAGACTTATCTACTGATAGACTTCTTACTATGACGAAGGTTCATGGTGTAAAAATTATGGATTTTATTGCTAATAATTCTGGAATAAAAATGAGAAATCAAGTTGCTATGAATATGTTTAAAGCTTGGTATATACCCTTTTACAAATTTGGTGTTATTCATGGTGACCCTCATTTAGGAAATTACACAATTCGACCTGATGGTGGTGTTAATCTAATGGATTTTGGATGCATAAGAATATTTCGACCAGATTTTGTTACAGGTGTAATCGAGTTATATAAAGCCCTTAGGGATGGAGATGAAGAACAAGCAGTTAACGCTTATAAGAGATGGGGTTTTGAAAATCCCTCAAAAGAACTAATAAGTGTATTAAATATATGGGCTAATTTTATTTATCAACCTTTATTAGAAGATAAAGTGAGATTAATTAATCCAAGTGAATCAGGTCAATATGGACGAGAAACTGCAGAAAAAGTCCATGAAGAATTAAAAAAAATTGGAGGTGTAAAGCCTCCCAGAGAATTTGTATTAATGGATAGAGCTGCCGTTGGATTAGGCTCAGTTTTTATGCATTTAAAAGCAGAAGTTAATTGGTATAGAATTTTTCACGATTTAGTCGGCAATTTTAATGAATCGACATTAACCAAAAGACAACAGCAGGTCATAAAAAAATCAGGTTTAAATAGTTAATAACTATCAACTAATATTTTGTAATATTGTGTCTAAAGATTTTTTTGCATCACCATAAACCATTCTAGAATTTTCTTTAAAAAACAGAGGATTTTCTATGCCAGAATATCCTTTGCCTTGTCCTCTTTTTGATATAAAGACTTGTTTAGCTTTCCAAACTTCTAAAACGGGCATTCCTGCAATTGGACTATTTGGGTCCTCTTGAGCAGCTGGATTTACAATATCATTTGCTCCAAGTATCATCACTACGTCAGTTTCAGGAAAATCAGAATTAATTTCATCCATTTCCAATACAATGTCATATGGTACTTTAGCCTCAGCAAGTAGAACGTTCATGTGTCCTGGAAGACGACCTGCAACTGGATGAATTCCAAATCGAACTTCTTTCTTTTTTGCTCTTAATCTTGATGTTAATTCAGAAACAGCACTTTGCGCTTGCGCTACTGCCATTCCATAACCCGGGACAATTATTATTTTATTTGCTTCACTTAACGCAGATGCAACAGATTCTATATCAATGGGTTTCATTTCGCCATCTATATCCATAGCAGGCCCACTTGCATCACCCCACCCACCAAGAATAACAGACAGAAAGTTTCTATTCATTGCTTTGCACATTATATATGATAGTATAGCGCCTGAAGACCCAACAAGAGCTCCAGTAACAATTAAAAGGTCATTTCCTAGCATAAATCCAGTAGCAGCTGCTGCCCAACCAGAATATGAGTTAAGCATTGAGACCACGACTGGCATGTCTGCGCCACCAATAGCGAGTACAAGATGCGCTCCTATAACAAATGCAATAATTGTCATTAAAATTAATGTCCAGTTACCTTCATGATTTAGAAACATATAACCGAGAATTAAACATCCAAACAACATGGCTATATTTAAAGCATGTCTCCCAGGTAAGATTAGCGCCTTACCTGTAATAATTTCTGATAGTTTTCCGAAAGCTACAATAGATCCTGTAAACGTAATTGCGCCAATAAACACACCAATAAAAACCTCAACATTATGAATCGTTAGCTGGGATGAGGACATTTCTATATGTGGCAACATAGCTGAATTTATTCCAATAAAGACAGCTGCCAATCCTACAAAAGAATGAAGAGCAGCAACTAGTTGAGGCATACCTGTCATTTGAACTTTTTTAGCGACAGTGGCTCCTATAAATGATCCAATAACTATTGCACCAATTAACCAATCAAGCCATTTCGTTAAAAAAACTTGATTACCAAAAATAGTTGCCACCACAGCAATTACCATTCCTACTATGCCATACCATACGGCCCTTTTTGCTTTTTCTTGATTGCTTAAGCCTCCTAAAGCAAGAATAAAAAGCACACTAGAAGTAATATATGAAGCAGTTAGTATTCCAATAGTCATTTCTAAATCCTTTACTTAGCTTCTTTGAAACATTGCTAACATCCGTTTAGTAACCATAAATCCTCCAACAATATTTATTGTCGCGATAAAAATAGAGATTAATGCTAAGATACTAACAATATCATTATCAGTTTTCATCTGCAATAAAGCTCCAATTATAATAATACTTGAAATAGCATTTGTTACTGCCATAAGAGGTGTATGAAGAGAATGTGAAACATTCCAAATGACTTGATAACCTACAAAACATGATAATATAAAAACTATAAAATGTTGCATAAAATCAGCAGGTGCGTAAATGCCTATAAACCAAGTTATTAGAGCTCCAATAACTAAAAGCATCACTTGTAATTTACCAGCTTTTTTTTCAGCATCTATTTTATCTTTAGTAATTTCTTCAACAGTTTTTTGTTTTGTTTCCTTGTTTGTATGTTTAGCTATAGCGGTTATTTTTGGCTTGGGGGGAGGGAAAGTTATCTTTCCATTATGAAGTACAGTTGCGCCTCTAATTACATCATCTTCCATGTTAGTAATTGGAACACCATTCTTTTCAGGAGTTAAATCATCTATCATGTGCCTAATATTTGTTGAATATAAATTAGATGATTGCGTAGCCATCCTACTTGGTAAATCTGTATACCCTATCACTCTCACTTTATTTTTTGTCTCCACCATTTTGTCAGGTTTGGTTACATCACAGTTTCCACCTTGTTCAGCAGCTAGATCAACTACAACCGAACCTGGTTTCATCAAGTCTACCATTTCTTTAGGCCAAAGTTTTGGTGCAGGCATTCCAGGAATAAGAGCTGTAGTGATTACTATGTCAATCTCAGGAGCCTGTTCTCTAAATAACTCCATTTCTTTTTTAATAAATTCTTTGGAGGCTGGCTTTGCATAACCACCATCGCCAGAACCGTCGGATTTAAAATCAAGCATTAGGAATTCAGCTCCCATTGATTCGATTTGTTCCGCGACTTCTGGTCTTACATCAAATGCTCTAACGATAGCACCCATGGACTGAGCGGTCCCAATTGCTGCAAGTCCTGCAACTCCAGCACCTATTACAAGTATTTTAGCAGGAGGAACCTTTCCAGCAGCAGTAATTTGTCCAGTAAAAAATCTTCCAAATTGGTTTCCAGCTTCAATAATAGCTCTGTATCCTGCAATATTAGCCATTGAAGATAAGGCATCCATTTTTTGAGCTCTACTTATTCGGGGAATCATATCCATTGCTTGGACTGTTACCTTTTTCTTCTTTAAATGTTCAAGTAAAGGTTTGTTTTGTCCGGGCCAAATAAAACTTATAATATGTTGATTTAATTTGACTTTTGTAAGTTCTGTCTTTTCAGGACCTCTTACTTTCAATATAATGTCTGACTCTTTCCAAAGATGGTCAGCACTTTTAACGATCTTGACCCCGGCGTCTTTATAATCTTTATCTGAAAAATTAGCATTAATGCCAGCGTTAGACTCTAAAATGCATTGATAACCTAATTTTTGAAGTTGCTTTGCACTTTCAGGTGTCATAGCAACTCTGTTTTCACCTTTAAAAATTTCTTTTGGACTTCCAATAATCATATATAATGTCCTTATTACAATGTGTTGAATAATATGTTAATATCAAATAACAAAATATTCATAAAGTTTTACAAAAAAAAACCGCAGTTAATATTTATGCGGTTTCGTAAGGTTATGGTATTACTTTTAGCCTAGTAACCTTCTCTCTCTAATCTCTTCCTCATAAGTTTCCTAACCCTTCTAGTACTTTCGGCCATTTCTCGCGCTCTTCTTTCAGAAGGTTTTTCATAAGCTCTTCTGTTTTTCATTTCTCTGAACATACCTTCTCTTTGCATTTTCTTTTTTAATACTCTAAGAGCTTGGTCAACATTGTTGTCACGGACAGACACATACATACTATCAACTTTCGATTATTATGATTAAGAAATAGCGAAATAACATATTTTATAAGGTTATGGCAAGTGTTTTAAATATTATTAATCATTATATTTATATTCAATTGTTGCGATATATGCGATAAGTAAATATATATTTCTTAAATTAATTAATTATATGAATGATGAAAAAACAAACAGATTATATTCAAGTCAAAATTGATTTAGTTAAAGCAATGCTTCCACATGTTCCGTTTGATGGATGGAGTTTTGAAGCTCTAGAAAATGGAGCTATCGATATAGACTTTGAACAAGAGAAAAACATTGATTTTCGAATGGACATTTACAGAGGTTTATTCAAAAATGGTTCTATTGATTTTATAGATGTTTTTTCAGAAATGATAGATATGGAAGTAAAAAACAACTACCAATTGATAGATCCCAAACCTGAAAGGGTCCCAGAAAAAGTAAAAACAATTATTTTGATGAGACTTTCACTTTGCCATAAATATAAAGAGGCTGTTAGATCATCTTTACCACTAACTGCACTTCCTAGAAATTCCAAAAAATCAATAAATATACTTTATAGGACTTGCAACAGCGTCTGGATAATGATGGGAGATAAGTCTACAGACTTTTCTTTTTATACTAAAAGGTTTTCATTAGCAGCTGTATATTCATCTACTCTACTTTTTTGGTTAAATGACACATCCAGTGATCAAAAAGAGACATCGTTTTTTTTAGACAGAAGGTTAAAAGATATAAGTAAAATACCCAATTTAAAAAAACCCTTTTCATTAATTAAAAAAGTTTCAGATAATGTCAATAAAACAAAGAGTACTCTGAAAATAAAATCCGTTTTTGATGTTTTAAAGAAATTAAACCAAATAAAAAATTCTAGTTTTAGTTAAATAATATAATTTTCAATTAAAATATAATGCCAATTAAAATACATGATAATTTACCTGCAAGAGAATTACTTCTAAATGAAGTTGTTGACGTAATTAATAGTAGTAATGCTGAAAAGCAAGATATCAGACCTTTAAAGTTTTTATTATTAAACTTAATGCCCAAAAAACTTCAAACCGAAGTTCAATTTGCACGACTTCTTGGGGCATCTCCATTACAAATAGAACTCACTTTAATGACTACAGAAACTTATATCCCTAAAAATACAAAAAAAGAGCATTTAATTGAATTTTATAAGACTTTGGATGATATCAAACACAATTTTTATGATGTATTAATTATCACGGGTGCACCAGTTGAAACTGTTCCATTCGAGAAAGTCAAGTATTGGCAAGAATTAAAAGAAATTATTTTATGGTCATCAACTAATGTTTTCAGAAAAATTGGAATTTGTTGGGGTGCTCAAGCTTTATTAAAAATACTTTATAATATTGATAAACACTCAATGAAAGAAAAACTATTTGGAGTATTTGATCATAATTTAAATCATGAAAATCAATATAGGCTTCTGCAAGGTTTTATAAATAGATTCCCAATGCCAGTATCGCGTTATACTGAAAATAAAGAACATGAAATTGTTAGTTCTGGCCTAGAAATTTTAGCTTTTTCTCAAAATTCAGGAATAGGAATGGTCAGATGTCCCAAAACAAAAGACTTATTTATTCTAAACCATCTAGAATATGATGCTTTTACACTTAAAGAAGAATTTTTAAGGGATAAACTTCAGAATATACAGACAGAAATCCCAGAGAACTATTTTCCAAATGATGATACAAATAAGGACCCAATAAACAGGTGGCGACCTTATGCATTCTTGTTATTCACTAACTTTATAAATGAAGTTTATCAGGATGTACCTTTTGATTATGTTACAAAGAATATTACATAATTCTCTTATTATAATGTCCCATTTTTCTACCTGGCTTTGTTTGTTTTTTATTATATAAATGTAATATATAATCCTGGTTATTAATTATATCTCCGATATTTTTAACTTCTTCTCCAATTAAATTTGTCATTTCCCATTTTCCACTACATTCAACGTCTTTTACAGGTAAACCACATATCGTTCTAATCAAAATATCAAATTGACTATTATCACATCCATCCATAGTCCAGTGAAATGAGTTATGAGGTCTTGGTGCTATTTCATTGAACAGGATACTACCATCGAAAAGTTCAAAGAGTTCAATTGCTAAAACACCATAAAAGTTTAGATTTTTTGATAATTCTTTTGTTTTTAATCTTAAATCTTTTTCAATGATATTATCTATAATTGCCGGAGCAATAGTTTTATTTAAAATACCTTGTTTGTGAGAATTTTCTGAAATTGGAAAAAAACCATCACTATTGTCAAAGCTTTTAAAGTACATTATAGAAATTTCTCTTTTGAATTCTAGTTCCTCTTCTAAAACACACTCAACACATCCTAGGCTTTCCCACAATTCAAACAAATTTGAATTTTTGCTAATTCTTACTTGTCCTTTACCGTCATAACCTAGGGAGTTAGTTTTCAATACACCTTCATTGCCCAGAGACTTAGAGGCTCTTATTAAATCGTCAGAGTTCTTAATCAAATACCATTTAGGTGTTTTAAAACCAGATTTAACAGCCATTTCCTTTTCTTTTGAACGGATTTGCGCACATCTGAATACAATACTGCTGGGAATTACTTTAGTTTTACTAGCTAATAATTCAAGGGATTTAGAGGGAATGTTTTCAAATTCTGAAGTTGCACATACGACTTTATTTGAAAATTCTACTAATTTGTCAAAGTCGTTCCACTCGCCGTAGGTTACTTTATTAACAACTGACTCAGCGGGATTATCGCCTTTGGGACAATATAAATGAGTTTTGTATCCTGCTCTTTTTGCAGATAAACCGATCAGTTTACCTAATTGCCCACCTCCAAGAATACCGATTATATTTTCATCCACAGGTAATATTGGAAGATTAGTGTTATTAGTCATTTTTTTTAGGATTTTCTGGTACTTCATTAGTTTGATTAGAAAGCCATTTTTTTAACATAATGCCGATATTATCATTAGATAAGCTTAAAATTTTAGCAGCATAAATAGCAGCGTTGATAGCGCCAGACTTCCCTATACACATAGTTGCTACAGGAACACCAGCAGGCATTTGTACTATAGAAAAAAGACTATCCATTCCGTTTAAAGCTGAGCTTTGAATAGGCACACCTATCACAGGCAAATTTGAATGAGAAGCAATCATGCCGGGTAAATGAGCAGCACCACCAGCACCGGCAATTATAACTTGGATAGAAGTGTTTTCAGCTTGCCTTGCAAAATCATTCATTCTATCAGGAGTTCTATGGGCAGATATAATTTTGGCAATGAATGGGATTTTTAACTTGTTCAATGTCTGTTCTGAGAATTTCATAGTTTCCCAGTCACTTTGACTGCCCATTATCAAAGCAGCAATAGGTTTTCCATTGATTTGTTCCATATTAAGACTCTTAATAGGTTATATTACTATATAAATTTATTTATAAATTATATCTAGTTTTTAAGTAAATTAATTTTCATCACTATTAGTCTCTATTGATCCACCAGCTTTAATAATAGCATTCTCAAGATCATCTTGAGTGCACAAACTTAATAAAACAGGGTGTTTAGCTGTAATATTCGAAATATTCCAGTGGCTTCTAGTGCGAATTTTTTCAATAGTATCTTTTGTTGTGCCGATTAATTTTGATATTTGATTATTATTCACTTCAGGATGATTTTTAACAATCCAAGCGATGGCATCAGGTTTATCCCCTCTTCTTGCTAAAGGTATATACCTAGGCCCTTTATTTTTATTATTCCTCTCTGGTAATGAAGAAGCTGATTTTTTAAGATATAATGTCGCATCATTACAACAATTATCAATTTCTTCTTGGGTAAGTTGACCATTAATTATGGGGTCAAAGCCTAAAATACCCTGACCAACATCACCATCTGCTATAGCTTGAACTTCAAGTACATGAAGATTACAAAACTCAGAGATTTGTTCAAAGGTTAATGTTGTATTATCAATTAACCATACTGCTGTCGCTTTTGGCATAAGTAATGAGGACATTTTTTAAACTCCGATCAACCTTATTCAAACATTTTTTATAAGAATAAAATTATTGCTTACAATAGCGTTATATTATATTTTATAAAATTATACTTATTAATTTCGTGAAACAATTAAATAATTAAGTTGAAATATTTAGTTTGTCAATCTAAGAAGTTTAGATTTTTTTGGGAAGAGGAAGCATATATTTCGGAAAATTAATTTTAATTTGCTCTTTTAAAAAATCTCCCTCTAATGTATTGTCCTCCTCAAATCTATACAAATGAGATAATATAATTTTGGCTATTCCATACCAAAGATTATCATCCTTATTATATAATAAGCAAACTATCTCTCCAATTTCTATACTATTTAAAAATATTTTTTTCTTATTAAGTTCAATTGACTTTAAATATGATAGTTTTTTACTTTTAAAAGTAACTGGAACATATTTTCTTTTAACTAAACCCTTCCATTTAATTCTTGCATTCACTTCTTGACCTATGAAGCAACCTTTTTGAAAACTAATTCCACCTAACAATTCTAAATTAGTTTCTAAAGGAAGAGAGACATTTGTTTCTATTTCTTTTGAGCCTTCCAAAATACAGTTTTTATATCTTAATAAATCATACCAATTTATATTTTCACTGTCATTCAAATCGTTATTTTTAGACAGGTTCTTAACATAAACTCTTCTGAGATCTTCGTTAAAAAATCTTTTATCAATCAGAGTATATGTAGTATTCTCATTCTTAGTTGTTACTAAAACTTCATAACTTGTTTTTTCTATCGAAACTTCTCTTCTCAAGTTATACATATTTAGTTTTTTAATTAATTCGTCTTGCTGGTCTATATTATATTCAATATAAATTGACTTATCACATAAAGAATTATCAACAATAATTGTACTTACTAACATATCAAATAATATTCTACCTTGCGGTGATAGCAATGCACTTGGTAAAAGTTCTTTTGGTTTTAACTTGGTGATATCAGATGTAAGAATGTTGTTTAAGAATTCAATGCTATTTTCACCTGAGACTTTTAAAACTTTTCTGTTTTTAAGATGAATTTTTTTATTTTCCATAATTAGTTAAGATTCAATTTTATTAATTGCGCTTATAACAGCAAGAATTGGCGCAACAGTTATGCTTGTATCAATTCCACATCCAAAAATAGAAATTTGGCCATTATTAAATTTAAGTTCAACATATGCTGCTGATTCAGCTTTTGAAGTTGCACTTCTAGTGTTCTGACCAAAATCTTCTAATGTAAATTGCAAGTCAAAATTCTCACGTATTCCATTTATAAACGCAGAAATAGGTCCATTACCTTGTGAAGAAAACTGAATAATTTTATTTTTATAACTAACTTTAGCATTAATTATCTCTAAGTTTGTTGCTCTATTGGCCCCTTCGACTTTAAAATCAACTAGTTCAAATGGTTTTTTTACAATGAAGTTTTCATTAAAAGTTTCCCAAATTATATTACTTGTAATTTCGTTTCCAGTATTATCTGCAATTTTTTGAACACTGGCTGACAATTCTATTTCCGCGCCTTTTGGCAATTTTACTTGATAATCTGTTTCTAACAACCAAGCAGTTCCCCCTTTTCCAGACTGACTGTTAACTCGTATTATTGCCTCATATGTTCGACCAATGTCAGCTGGATCAATAGGTAAATATGGGACAGCCCATTTCTCACTTTTGGAGTTTTCTATATTATCCATTCCTTTTCTTATAGCATCTTGATGACTGCCTGAAAATGCAGTGTGCACTAGCGATCCTGCATAGGGATGTCTTTCATGAATGGGAAGCCTATTACAAAATTCTGCAGTATCTATCAAATTATTTATTTTGCTAAAATCTAGATTTGGGTTTATACCTTGTGTAAATAGGTTAAGCCCTAGTGTTACCAAGTCAACGTTACCAGTACGCTCACCATTTCCAAATAAAGTTCCTTCTACTCTGTCTGCACCTGCCATTAATCCTAATTCGGTTGCAGCTATAGCCGTACCCCGATCGTTATGAGGATGAAGTGATAAAATTACCCTTTTTCTTTCGCTAAAATTATTTCCCATCCACTCTATTTGATCTGCATGAATATTTGGGGTGGACATTTCAACAGTAGCTGGAAGATTAATTATTACAGGCTTATCAACACTAGCTCGCCATACATCTAAAACATTTTCACAAACTTCTAGGGCATATGGTAGTTCTGTTCCTGTAAAACTTTCAGGAGAATATTGTAATCTTATATTGGATGAAACTAATTGATACAAATGATCGGCAATTATTTTAGCCCCATCAGTTGCTATTTTTTTAACACCTTCCATAGTCTCTTTGAAAACAACTTCTCTTTGTAAAGTGCTTGTAGAATTGTAAAGATGGATAATTGCATTTTTACACCCTTTCAGACTTTCTATAGTCTTTATAATTAGCGGTTCTCTTGATTGAGTAAGTACTTGCACGGTTACATCATCGGGTATGTGTCCTTCTAATATCAATTCTCTAACAAAATTAAAATCGGTGTCGGATGCTGATGGGAAGCCTATTTCAATTTCTTTAAAGCCCATGTTGACTAACTGCTTAAACATGCGCATTTTTCTAATTGAGTCCATAGGCTCAACTAGCGCCTGATTACCATCTCGTAAATCAACTGAGCACCAAGCTGGTGCTTTCGTTATTATTTTATTAGGCCATTGCCTATTTGAAATTTGTACAGCAGGATATGGATTATATTTATTGTAGTTTTTATTCATAATTCTAGACCTTTATTATAAGCTCAAAACTTAATTTAATTATTTAACAAAAATTGACCCGAACTCCTTAGAGCACGGGTTTCTTAATAAATTAAGAACTTTTATAGGATTTGAATTATTATTTTTCATAGTAAAAAGACCTTATCAATTGTATAATTATTTAGTCAAGTTCTAAGAAGTTTTTTAAAATTTTTAACGTTGCCAAAAAGTATGTTTAAAACTACTTTGCAGTGAGATAATTAAAATTAGAATTTATTTTGAAATGAAGGATTTTAATGACAGATATTAATCTAATAAGAAATTTTTCTATTATAGCTCATATTGATCATGGTAAATCAACACTTGCTGACAGGTTGATACAAGAATGTAAAGGTTTAGCGGATAGAGAGATGAAGGAGCAAGTGCTTGATAATATGGAAATTGAAAGAGAAAGAGGGATTACCATAAAGGCTCAAACTGTTAGACTATTATACAAACATACGGATGACAAAACTTATACATTGAATTTAATGGATACCCCCGGGCATGTCGATTTTGCTTATGAAGTTTCTAGATCTTTGTCAGCGTGTGAGGGATCATTGCTTGTTGTAGATTCTTCTCAAGGTGTGGAGGCACAGACCCTCGCCAATGTTTATCAGGCAATTGAAGTTAATCATGAAATTGTAACTGTACTTAATAAAATAGATTTACCAGCTTCTGAACCTGAAAGAATAAGAAAACAAATTGAAGATGTTATAGGTTTGCCAGGTGAGGAAGGAATAGAAGTTTCTGCAAAAACAGGTTTAGGAATAAAAGAAGTTTTATCTTCTTTGGTAGAAAAATTAGATCCACCTGTTGGAGATGCGAGTGCATCTTTGCAAGCCCTTCTCATAGATAGTTGGTACGACCCTTATTTAGGTGTCCTTACATTAGTTAGAGTTGTAAATGGGACATTAAAAAAGGGTAAAAAAATTCGTTTTATGTCAACAAAAGTATCACACACAATTGAAAAACTAGGTATATTTACCCCCAAAATAATGGATGTAGACATGCTCGGACCAGGTGAAATTGGTTTTATAACAGCTTCTGTAAAAACTGTAGCTGATTGTAAAGTTGGAGATACTATAACTGAAGATCGTAATCCTGTGGAAACTATGTTACCTGGATTTAAACCTTCAGTGCCAGTTGTTTTTTGTGGCCTTTTTCCCATGGATAATGCTCAGTTTTCTGATTTAAGAGAAGCATTGAGTAAATTATCCTTAAATGATGCATCTTTTAGTTTTGAAGCTGAAACTTCAGCAGCCCTAGGCTTTGGTTTTAGGTGTGGTTTCTTAGGTCTTTTACATATGGAAATTATAAGAGAGAGATTGACTAGAGAGTTTGACTTAGAACTAATCTCCACCGCTCCTTCAGTAGTTTATAAAGTTCAAAAAAACGATAATACGAATGATTTGCTTCACAATCCAGCAGATTTACCTGATATAAACCATATCAATTACATAGAAGAACCATGGATCAAAGCGACTATAATGGTTCCAGACGAATATGTTGGCTCAGTATTAACACTTTGTACTGAAAGAAGGGGGGAGCAGTTAGATTTAACATACGCCGGAACCAGAGCTATGATTGTTTATAAATTGCCTCTGAACGAGGTGGTTTTTGATTTCTATGATAGATTGAAAAGTATGACCTCAGGTTATGCGAGTTTTGATTATCAAATGGATAATTATAAGAAGGGAGATCTTGTCCGTGTGTCAATATTAGTTAATGGGGATCCTGTTGATGCCTTAGCCATGATAAGTCATAGGGATCAAGCAGAAAATAGAGGCCGTGCTATATGTACAAGATTAAAAGATTTAATACCGCGGCAACTTTTTAAAGTTGCTTTACAAGCTGCCATCGGAGGGAAAGTTATTGCAAGAGAAACCATTTCAGCAATGAGAAAAGATGTTACAGCAAAATGTTATGGTGGTGATATTAGCCGTAAAAAGAAACTGTTAGAAAAACAAAAAGCAGGTAAAAAAAGAATGAGGCAGTTTGGTAGCGTTGAGATACCTCAGAATGCGTTCTTTGAAGCACTAAAAATGGGTGATAATTAAATTAAACTCTTTTTGAATTAGATGTTTGATTACTTATTTTTTTCCTACCGGACTTTTTTATTCCAAATCCTATGAATAGAAAACTTAATAGTCCCAAAAAAGGAGCTGCTGGTAATAATAATATAGATGATATAAAAGGATGCCAAATAAATCCAGAGCAATTTAAGATTTCTAGAGCTGAACAAGGATCAATATATCTGCTGACTATAGCTTCAGCTACTTGCAGACTATTTGGAGCAAAATAAAACCAAAATTGTCCCAACTGAGTAATTTCTTTTTTATTATCAATTTGTAAAATTATATCAAAGTAATTGCAAACAAGTGTTAGTATAAAAGAACTTATGCCTAATAGTATGAAAATTCTTCCTATTATCAACTTAAAAACCCTAGAAATTTATATGATGCATAATTTAAGACTTATAATTACAATTTCAATAAAATAATAGCTTATATTAACTTGCTCGTTAAAAATTGTTGATGTAAAGTGCTATTTTTTTGGAGGGGTGGCCGAGCGGTTTAAGGCGCACGCCTGGAAAGCGTGTTGGGGTTAACGCCTCTCAAGGGTTCGAATCCCTTCCTCTCCGCCAATAAGTAAATACTTTATCGATTTAAAAAAGATTTAGAAATTCAAATCAAAATTAATTTTTCATTCATATTTTAAAACTTTATACCTATAGATTTTAAAGATACCTTTAATTGTTTTTTATCGTCATTATCTAAAATTATTGATGATCTCATTGTATCTAAGGGAATTTTTTTTAAAATTCTTAAGCAATATTTAATTCTTGCTGTTGCAAAATTAGGTGGATGTTTCCCATAGATGCTATAAGCTAACGTTAATAGTTTTTTGTCTAATTCTCGAGCTTTAATAAAATTTTTGCTTTCAATATTTTCAATTAATTCAACGATTTTTTCTGGAACTATTGCTGCCAGACTTACTTGTGTTCCGTCACTACCATATTTAAAACAAGGATAAATATGCTCGTCTCCAGAAGCCATAACCAAAAACTGTTCATTAATTCCTTTTAAAAATTCGTAATTTTCAACATAACTGGAAAAATCCCAACTTCCTTCTTTAATGCCTATAACATTTTTTAAATTGACTAATTTATTTAGAGTTTCTTTTTTGTAGGAGAGATAACCGGAGTTGATACTTGACTGATATAAAAATATTGGTCCCTGTATGTAATCAGATATAATTCTATGATGTTCGTAAATCATTTCTGAACTTATACCTTGAGACCATGAAAAGGGAGGAAAAACTAAGATTGCATTAGCACCGTTTTCAAACATTTCTTTTGCGACACGAGCAGCTTCTTGTGGATCCTCAAAATTAACACCTGAAATTATTAAAGAACTATTTTCAACACTATCTTTTACAATTTTTAAAACTTGTATTTGTTCATGAGCACTTAGTGTAAAATTTTCGCCAGCATGCCCATTCACCAACAAACCTCTTATCCCTTTTGTGTTAGATATTTCCTTGATATGTCGAACCAGGTTTTTTGTATCTATAGATTTATCAGTTTTGAGAGGCACTATATTAGCAGCATATATTCCTTTAAAACTTCTATTCATTTATAAAAACCTCTTTATATCAAATAAACTTAAATCTACATCTTCTCCCAAAATTTTTTTTGCTAATAATTTTCCCATATATGGACCACTTGTATAGCCGGAATGAATAGACCCTATGATATATGCATTATTAAAATCTGGTAATTCACCAATAATAGGCATTGCATCATCCGTTTCTGCTTCAAGTCCTAACCAAACCCTAGCTACCCTAGAACGCTTTAATTTAGGAATGGCGTGACATGCCAATCTCATATTTCCTATTAAATTTTCAGACTTTGTTGCAGTAAAATTTTCTTCAGCACTACCTATTCCTGGCCAACCACCGCCAATAAGAACGGTTCCATTTTTAAATTGTTTAAGAGACAGCTTTCCATTTGCAACAGTTATAACAGTATCCATAACTTTAGGCATTCTTTCGCTTACAATTAGTTGTTGTGGAAGGCATTTTATATTTACTTTTATATTTAATAATTCAAGAGCTTTATTTAGATGAACACCCGTAGCTAATATTAATTTTTTTGAAATTAATTTTTCACCAGTTTTAGATAAAATGGTATAATTATTTTCTGAAAATTCAATTTCTGTAACTTCAAAATTATTTAAAATTTTTACTTTGTGTTCTTTCAATGCTTTTGAATAAGCATAGCCTGTTTGGTTAGCGCTGACATAACCATCCATTGCACAAAATGCAGCACACTTTATGTTTTTATTTATATTTGGATCAATTCTTAAAGCTTCTTTTTTAGAAATTATTTCTATGTCAGCTCCATATTCTTTTCTAATTTTAGACCTTTCATTTAAAAGTTTTTCTTCGTCTTCTGTAAAGGCTAGGCAAAGACCATTTCTCTTTTCTACATCTATATCTTTGGACAACCATTTATTTGTACTCATCCATAATTCCCATCCTTTTTTTGCATATGGTATTAACTGTGCTCTAGTCATATGCATTGTGAGAGTTCCGGCATTTACTCCCGAAGCCCCTTTACAAATAGAATGTTTGTCTAAGAGAGTTACTTTTAACCCGTTTTTAGCTAATTCTAAAGCAGTAGAAGCACCATTTATACCTCCACCTATTATTGCAATATCAGTTTTACTCATAATTATAAAGGAGCCGCTTCTATTTTTGTAATTTCATTATAATCAAACTCACCAATAGCTCTGTCTAACGGTACAGGTCTTATTGGAGATCTTCCAGTTAAGTAGCCAATATCCTCAACGTTACATTTTAATTCTTCTGCAACAACCTTCGCAACAGAGTATTGACAAGTTCTTCCTTGACAAGGACCCATTCCAAACCTTGTCCAAGATTTAAGTTGATTTAAATCCTTAGCCCCATTGTCAATGGCCTCTAAAATATCTTTTTTGGTAATATCCTCGCATCTACATAAAATCGTCTCATCTTTTATATTATTTAATAGTTGGGGAGGGGTTGAATTTAATTTTGCAATTGCCTTTGCAAACAATTCATATTTGTATAACCTTTTAAAAATTTTTTTGGTTTTAATTTTGAATTCTTTTTCTTTAATTATTTTTTCGTCATATAACAAAGCCAAGCTTGCGATTAGTCCTTTGTCTTTTGCTGCTATAGCTCCAGATATACCAGCACCGTCTCCAGTAACATAAAGACCGTCAAGTGATGACCTTAAATAATCGTCAATTTCTGCTATCCAACCACCTTTGGATTCATTATAAATGTGTTTTGCTCCTAGTAATCTTGTTATGTCTGTACTAGGGATTAGTCCATGGCCAACAGCAAGTGTTCCGGTAACTAAACTTTCTTGTTTGCCAGTATTAATATTTTGAATTTTAACTTTTATATATTCATTATGTTGAGTTGCTTTAGCAATCATACTATTCGAATATATTGGTACTTTATTAAATAAAATCTTTGTCAGCCATTTTATACCGTCTTTAAAGTTTTTTGGATTTGAAATTAATGATACTGTGGATTTAATCCAATCAAACTTACTGCTTGTGTCAATTATTGCCTCAACTTCACCCCCGAATTCAATGATGTAGTATGCGACTAGCAATAACAAAGGACCGTTACCTGCTAAAATGATTTTTTGACTAGGAATAAAATGATGAGACTTAAGCATGACTGTACATGCAGCTAACCCAATAATTCCTGGGTTAGTCCACCCATCAAATGGAATTATTTTTTCATAAGTTCCAGTTGCAACAATTATATTTTTCGCATGCCACTGAATTGTGGAAATATCATTAAACGCATCAACCTTAAAGCCTGGGGATACCTGCCAAACAGTATGATTATAAGCCGTAAAAATATTATTTTTTTTAATTTCCCTAGATAAATATTCCTGTGTTTTATTTTCTTGAAGTTTTTTTTCTGAGATATGTTTATATGATTTTGGAGGAGCTCTATAAATTTGGCCACCTGTATTGTGGCTAATGTCGACGATTAGAACTTGAAGGCCTTTTTGGGCACAATTAATAGCTGCACTTACCCCACTTGGACCAGCACCAATTACAATAACGTCATATTTAATTTTATAGTTCATCTAAATCACCAATTTTAATATTCATACCCTCTTTGATAAAAACATTGCATGAAGTTACTTTCATTTCATCGATTAAAACCACACATTCTTGACAGGATCCCATTAAACAAAACATTCCCCTACCGTCCTTATTTTTAGGCGAGAGCCTCAAGTTTTTAATATTATTTATATATAAAACTAAAGCTAGACACTCACCTTCGTAAGCCTCTAAACTTTCGTTGTTAACAAAAATTTTAATTTTTTTTGATCTTTTGAAATAATTTGAAACTCTTAGGTTCACTGGATACTTTCTAATTTAGTTAGGTAAGATTGAGTTAAGATGCTTAATTTACGAAATTTAATATTTAAAGTTAATTCAACTAATAACAAACCATAATACCTTTTTGATGATTAATTAAGCACTTCTCGTCTTTATCTTCTTTTTTTAATAAATTAACACTTTGAAAACTTAAACACAAAAATTTTACTATCATTTTGATTCAAATTAATTCAAAATTATTTTTTAAATGTAAAAAAAGGAGTAAAAATAATGATGATGAAATTATTTAAATCAGTATTTACTCTTCTGATTTTGCTTTGTTTTTCAGTCAGTGCTCAAGCGAGATCTTTAGATGAAATATTAAAATCAGGAGTGCTTAAAGGTGGTGTTAATCCTGGATTACCACCTCTTGCCAAATATAATGACAAAAACGATCTTGTAGGATTTGATGCTGACATAATGGCAAAATTAGCTGAGATGTTGGGTGTAAAGTTAGAGCTAGTCAAAGTTGGTTCTCCAGATAGAATACCATTCGTTGCAACTGGAAAAATTGACATCGTAATGGGAGCCCTTACTAGAAACTATAAAAGACAAAAAATAGTTGACTATACTGTACCAGTTCACACAGAGGTTTTTGGAGCTTTAACTACTAGTAAAAAGCCTTTTGCAGCTGTGATGGATATGAATAGGGATGATGTAAAACTTGCTCAAGTCAGAGGCTCAATGCCGGCAGGTTGGGCTAAGAAAAATCTAACAAAGGCTAAAATTACGTTATTTGATAATTATCCAGATGCAATGAGATCAATCGCGCAAGGAAGGGCTGATGCTATTGTAGATGTTGTAGATTTTCTTGGTGAGCATATGAATAAATACAAAGATGTCAAATGGCAAGTAGTAGATAAAGCTATAGATACTTGGTACTGTGGTATTGGGGTTAAAAAGGGAAACGCTTCTCTTCAACAATGGCTAAATGTTGCTTTATATACTCTTCATAGAGCTGATTTTGTTGATAAAACTTGGGAAAAATGGTTTGGTATTCGTCAAATTCATAGTGTACAACCACAGCCTTATTTCTAATTTAAATCTAAACATTTTACCCTCTATTTTAAGAATTTAGAGGGTAAAATATGGGTTATACTTTAGTCTATACTCAAGTTCTGGAGTTCCTTCCTTATCTTATAAAGGGTGCTTGGATAAGTTTACAAATAGCTATTTTAGCTTTTTCTGGTGGTATGTTTTTTGGATTAATTTTAGCTACCATAAGAACTTTCGGTAATAACATATCCAATAAAATTGTAATTTGTTATGTTACATTCTTCACTAACACTCCTCAACTAGTTCAAATCTATTTTTTGTTTTTTGCCTTGCCTGAATTTGGTATTTTGTTGTCGCCTTATATAGCAGTTTTACTTGGTATGACTTTGAATGCTGCAGCATATTTATGTG
Organism: uncultured SAR116 cluster alpha proteobacterium; assembly: GCA_902528415.1. GTDB lineage: Bacteria > Pseudomonadota > Alphaproteobacteria > Puniceispirillales > Marisalimonadaceae > Marisalimonas. Next base: position 36,417 of record CABZSR010000014.1, read on the forward strand.
AAATACAAAGAGCTGGTTTTTTGTCAATTAGACAAAATGAATTAGATGCTGCTAAAACATTAAATTTTAGTCTAATGCAACAAGTAAAATATGTTATTTTGCCTCACATTATGAAGGTTCTCTTTCCTCCATTGTCAAATCATTACATTATAATGACATTGGGGACATCGATGGCAGCTATTTTTGGTGTCGAAGAGTTGACTGGGAGAGCTTTTAACATTAATTCAGAAACTTTCAGATCTGTAGAAATCTTTTCAATAACTGCGCTCATCTATATTGTAATTACTTTTATAGCTACTTTTTTATTAGCAGTTATAGGTAGATATTTTTTCAAAGCAAAAATTAGGATTATTCAATAATGGAAAGATTAATTGAAGAAATACCTAATTTTTTTACTATTTGGAATGTTATATTCTTAGCTAAAGCAATGGGCGTTACTTTTTTACTTACTGCCATTGGATGTATAGTCGGTTTTAGTGTTGGTGGTTTATTGGCTATTTTTAGAAAAACAAAGACAATTTTTTTGCTACCAATAAGAATTTTAATTGTTATATATACAGAAATTTTTAGAAGAATACCTTTTTTAGTATCTTTATTATTATTTTTTTATGTTTTTCAAATAATAAAAATATCAGATGATTTATTTCTCATTGCCACAATCACAGTCTGTGTCATTGCAACAGCATATATAGGTGAAATAATTAGAAGTGGTATAGAATCAATAAATCAAACACAATGGGACGCCGCTACTGCAATGAATTTTACATATTACCAAACACTCAAGGAAATAATATTTCCACAAGCGTGGAAAGTTATACTTCCTCCAGCCTTTGGTTTTTTTATAATGTTTATTAAAGACACTGCTCTAGCATCACAAATTGGTGTTATGGAACTTACTTTTGCTGCTAAAGTACTAAATAATAAAGGTTTCTCTCCCTTGTTATCATTTGGAACAATTTTGATTTTATATTTTATTCTTTCATTTCCTTTAGATAGATTTGGAAAATACATGGAGAAAAAACTTGCCTCAAATAGAAATTAAATCAGCTAACGCCTTTTACGATAAATTACATGTATTGAAAAATATTGAACTTAGTGTTGATAGAGGTGAAATTGTTAGTCTAATAGGTCCATCTGGATCTGGTAAAAGTAGTCTTTTAAAGATGTTAGTTGGATTATTAATTCCAAAATCTGGTGATGTATATTTGAACAAAACATTGGTTAACTTCAATAATCAATCTGATTTAAGAGTAATTCGAGAACAAATAGCAATTGTTTTCCAACAATATAATTTATTTCAAAATATGAATGTCTTAAAAAATGTTTCTATTGCTCCAACTAAAATTCAAAAAAGAAATCCCAAAGAAGTAAATGATCAAGCTTTATTCTTGTTAGAAAAAGTTGGTTTAAAGGATAAGTTAGAATCTTATCCAGATGAACTTTCTGGAGGGCAACAACAACGTGTTGCTATAGCTAGAGCATTATGTTTGAATCCAGAAATTTTACTTTTAGACGAAATAACTTCAGCATTAGACCCTGAGTTAGTTAAAGAAGTTTTAGATTCAATAAGGTTACTAGCAGCTGAAGGTATGACAATGCTTATAGTTTCTCATGAAATGAGTTTTGTTAGGGAAGTTTCGAGTAGAGTGGTTTTTATGGATGACGGGTCTATTATAGAGGTAAATAATCCGAAAAATATCTTTGAAAGTCCAAAAGAAAAAAGAACATTGGATTTTGTAGGTAAAATCCTTAAAGATAAATGAGGTATTCATTTCTTGAAAACTCTGTAGATAACCATATTCATTGCTGTCCGCATATAAATAAAAGAAGCACAAATATTTTTGAAGTTGTTGAGCATGCTGAAAAAAATAAAATGTATGCCATAGGCCTTATGGACAATTTTTCCAATACGTCAGGTTATGCTTCATTAGTTAGAAAAAATTTTCCAAATCTAAATTTAAAAATTTTTGGTGGTTTAATAATGGAACCACCTGCGGGAGGCGTTAGCTATGAGAATGTAAAAATTGCACTTGAATATAGTTACTATGAAAATGATGGAGCAAAATTTATTTCATTTCCTACCCACCATACAAGACATATTGCAATTCAAGAAAAGAGAAAATCAAATTATATTAAAAATTGCTTTTATATACCAGATGAAGGACCTACAGACGAAACAAAGAAGATTCTTGAGCTAATTGCTAAAAAAA
>CABZSR010000015.1 GCA_902528415.1 uncultured SAR116 cluster alpha proteobacterium
TTTATTTTTACTTCTTTAGTTTAAGGTGTTAAATGAAAATTACTGGAATAGAAACAATACAAAATACTGAATATTCTAATCTTGTATGGATTAAACTTTATACTGATGAGGGTTTGACAGGCTTGGGAGAAACATTTAGGAACCCTCAAGCTATAATATCTTATTTGCACGAAACATGTGCGCCCTATCTAATTGGTAGGGACCCCCTTAGAATAAATGAACATTCAGATAACCTAATTAACTGGACAGCTAATAGATATATAGGATACCCAACAAGATCAGTTGAATATAGAGGAAATTCTGCGGTTGATATAGCACTTTGGGATTTAAAGTCTAAAGCTAGTAATTTGAGTTTAGTAGATATGTTAGGAGGTCTAAGTCGAGATTATATACCAATATATAATACATGTGCTGATGATGGGTATAACTGGAATGCAAATTTGCGGTCTCGGTCAGTAGGATCAACTAATGTAAAAAAAGAAAGAAATAATTACGACGATTTAGAAATGCAAGCTCAAAACCCAGGGGAATTAGCACAGAGTCTGTTGGATGAGGGTGTTTCAGCAATGAAAATTTGGCCTTTTGATGAATTTGCATTTCCAACGAAAGGTCAAATGATATCCACGGAAAATTTAAAGGAAGGTATAAATAGAATTGAAAAAATACGTAAAGCTGTTGGAAATAAGATTGATATAATGCTTGAATATCATTCATTATGGCAATTAGCGCCAGCTTTAAAAATAGCCCGTCAAGTAGATGAATTTGATGTTTTTTGGCACGAAGACCCTATAAACATGGCTCACTTAAAAGATCTTGCTGAGTTTAGAAAAAATATGATAGCTCCTGTTGCAGGTAGTGAAGCCTTAGGGACAGCTTTATGGTATCGTGACGCTCTAGCTTTAGAAGCTATAGATTATATGCACTATGATTTAGGTTGGATTGGAGGAATTTCAGAAGCTATAAAAATATCTGGTATAGCTCATGCCAATAACAGAATGATGTGTCCCCATGATTGTACTGGGCCGATTGTTTGGATTGCTAATCTTCATATAAGCCTTGCATTTTCAAGCTCAATGATTTTAGAAAGTGTAAGGTCCTATTATAATGGCTTTTATAAAAAGTTAGTAAATAACCTTCCAAAGATTGAAAAGGGGTTTGCATTCCCTATGGATGGAATTGGCTTAGGTACAGAATTGCAGGACTCCCTTCTAAAATCACCAAATACGATTATTAGAAAAACTTCAAAAAAAGATTTATGAAAATTTTAAAAGCAATTACACTACAAAATAAGAAAATCAAATTAGATCTTTTACCTGAAATTGGGGGAAGAATTAGTAGTTTAATTTTTGACGATTTTCATGTTTTACGTCCAATACCTCTACATGATCTAAAGTCTATTCATTTGTTTAAAGGTGGGAGTTTTCCATTAGCTCCATTTTCTAATAGAATTAAAAATGCAAAATTTAGATTTAATGGATTAGAATATAACTTGAATCAAAATGCTTTTCCTCATGCAATTCATGGTCATGGATACTTAAGTGAATGGAGTATAGTAGAACAATCAAGTTCTTCTGTTATTTTAATTTATCGACATGAAGCAGATAAATTCGGTTGGCCTTGGTCATATGAAATAACTCAATCAATTTATTTGACTGAGTTCTCATGCAAAATTGAACTAAAACTCCTGAATAATTCAAAAAACATCATGCCTTTTGGATTTGGAATACACCCATTTTTTAATTTTAATGATGAGATTAAATTAAGATTCAATGCTTCAAGAGAATGGGTAGGACAACCGGAAGATTTTCCAATTAAAACTAAGCCTATAGAAAATAACTTTAATTTTAGAAATGGAAAAGCATTGTGGAATAATGAAAAAACAGTGTGTTATGAAAATTTTAGTGGAAAGGTTCAAATTATTTGGCCTAATAAAAAGAAAAAAATCACCATGAAAGTGGACAAAATTTTTAACCATTTAATCGTCCATGTTCCAAAAAAAGAGGAATATTTTTGTATTGAGCCAGTAAGCCATCCAACTGACGGCTTTAACTTAATGCGAGGAATAAAAGAAAACTTAGATTGTAATTTTCTAATACCAAATAAATACATAAGCGGTTTGATAGAGTTAAATTTAGAATAGTTTTATCTAAAAAAGGGAAATTGCATTCCTCTAACTCCAGGAACTTTCAAAGCGAATATTCCTCCTGCTAAAGGTTGTTTTTTTTCTGTTCCTTTAGTTATATCTTTTCCAATAGATGTGACATATATAATATCTAGATTTTTTCCACCAAAGGCAATTTTAGTGGGTTTCTCTACTGGCATTTTTATAATCATATCAATATTACCCTTTGGTGTAAGTCTTACTATTTTCCAACCAGAAACTCCAGCCATCCAATAACAACCGTCTGTGTCAACACAACCGCCATCTGGCCTTCCTGCAATATCCTTAGTATCAAAGAAAATACGTTTGTTAGACCAAATACCTTCATCCAAATTATAATCATATGCCCATATAGTTCTGATCCAAGGAGCGCTATCAGATATGTATGCTGTTTTACCTTCAGGTGAAAAAGCCAAACCATTAATAGTATGAAAACCTTCCATAGTTTTTTTTGCTTTACCAGACTGATCAAGGCAATAAAGACTACCTTTAGGCTCAGTATTTATATTTGAACCATTAATAGCCATTGTTCCGGCGTAGAACCTACCTTTTAAGTCAACGGTTCCATCATTAAATCTATTATTTAAAATATTATTCTCTGGATTATTTATGAATTTTATACTTTTATCATTTTGGTTTAGTTCAAAAAAACCACTAGCAAGAGCTAATATAATATTAAGGTTCTTTTTAATTGCAAAACATCCAATTGGTTTACCAACATTGATAGTTTTATTTTTACCATTTATGGGATTGAACTTGTTAAGTTGGCACTTATTTATATCAACCCAGTAGAGATTTCGGTCTACAGTCGACCAAATAGGACTTTCTCCTAAATTTGCTTTAATATCTAAAACGCAATCTACGTGAATATTGTTCAATTTATTTTCTCCAAAATTACAAAAATTTAAATAAAATAACTATTTTATTAAATTTGGTAAAGTTAAGGATATAGCAGGTATAAAAGTAGTAAGCATAAGTGCAATCAAGATTGCAAAATAAAATGGCCAAATTGTTTTTACAACTCTTTCAATTGGTACTTTACCAATTGCACAGCCGACAAAAAGACAGGCACCTACTGGAGGTGTACATAAACCAAGTCCTAAGTTCATCATCAATACCATACCAAATTGAAGGGGATCCATCCCTAAAGATACAGCTAATGGTAAAAAAATTGGTGTGCAAATTAGGATCAATGCAGCCATATCCATAATCATTCCCAAGACTAATAACATTATGTTTATCATCAATAAAATAACAATAGGATTACTTGATATACCATTCATAAAGGTTATCATTTGGGATGGAACTTGATAAAAAGTTAACATGTAACCAAAAGCAGATGCACTAGCAACTAATATCATTACCATAGATGTAGTCTTTACAGAATTAATCACAGCAATTTTAAAATTCTCCCAAGTTAAAGCCCTATAAACAAAAACTGTAACTAGGAAAGCATAAAGTGTACCAAATGCACCTGATTCTGTTACTGTAAAAATACCTGATAATACTCCTCCGACTATTATAACTGCAGTAAACAGTCCTGGTAGCGCAGTCACAAAATGTAAAAACAGAGCATAATATCCTGGAAAAACTTCTGATTTGTAACCTCTTTGCACAGCTACCAAGTAAGCAACTAAAGCCAAACAAACACACATTACAACGCCTGGTATTATCCCAGATAAAAAGAGTTGAGTGATTGACACCCCACCTCCAGTCGCAACAGCAAATAAAATCATATTATGGCTAGGCGGTATCATGATGCCTGCAATAGAAGAGGTAACAGTTACGTTTACCGCGTAGTCTTCATCATATCCTTTTTCTTTCATCACTGGAATTAATATTGAACCAAGAGCTGAAACGTCGGCAACTGCTGATCCAGAAATACCTCCAAAAAGCATGGATGCAAAAACATTCACAACACCAAGACCTCCTCTTACAGCACCAACTGCAGAGGAGGCTAATCTAACTAACCTTACTGCTATACCTCCATGGAACATTAATTCTCCTGCAAAAATAAAAAAAGGAATGGCAAGCAAAGAAAAAACATTTATTCCAGATATAATTCTTTGAAAAGCAATAATTAGTGGTAACCCTTCGAAGTAGAAAGCTGACACTGCTCCAATGCCGAGAGCAAAGGCTACAGGAACTCCAATAACCACTCCAAAAGCAAAAATTCCCATCATTATTAATAAGCCCATATTTTCTACCTCATTTAGGCTTTATATTCTTAGTAATGGTACCCTTATAATTTAACAAATGACCAATCGAAAAAAGTAGAATTAATCCTCCACAAATCATAATTGGGACTGCTCTTAGTCCCTCTGGAATATGAATTAAAGGAATTTGCGTGCTCCATTTGAAAACAACTAATTTATAACTATATACCATCATAACATAACCAAATATCATGAGCATAAAATGAGTTGTTAAGTCAAAAATAATTTTTAGTACAATAGGCATTCTATCTCTAAAGTAAGATACACCTAGATGTGTTCTTTTGTGAATTCCTATAGCCGCACCTAAAAAACCAATTAGGACTACAAGCAAAAGAGAAACTTGTTCTACCCATGTTGGTGTAGAGTTTAAAACATATCTGCCATAAACTAACCAGCTGAAAATTACTGTCATCACAATCAGAGCAAATCCAGTTACAATATTACAAACGTAAGCAATTTTTTCTAGTAGGGTATTATAAATTTCTAATAATTTAAGAGATTTTTTGTTGATATTTAATCTCCATGTAAATATTTGTCAAATTTGTTATTGGCCATATTAAATATGGCCAATAAAATTAAAGTTTTATTTAGTATTTTTAATTAAGTTAACTAATGGAACTAAATCAGGATTCGCTGACAAGTATTTTGTGTGAACAGGCTTCATAGCGTCCATGAAAGCTTGCTTATTTGGAATTTCATTAAATTTAACCCCAGCTTTCATTACTTTATCACGGCTAGAAATAGCTCTTTTTTCCCACAAAGCTCTTTGTAATTCTGATGATTCTCTTGCAGCTTCCCTTACAGCCTTTTTATTTTTAGCAGATAAGTTATTATATACTTTATCATTTATACATACACATTCAGGTATAATTAAATGTTGAGAAAGTGAATAATATTTTGCTACTTCAAAATGACCTGTAGATTCATAAGAAGGCCAATTATTTTCAGCTCCATCAACCACACCGGTTTTTAGTGATTGGAAAACTTCAGAAAAAGCCATTGGTGATGGATTCCCTCCCAAAGCAGAAATCATTCCTGAGTATAGGTCGTTATTCATAACTCTTACCTTTAAACCTTTAACGTCTGATGGTTTCATAATTGGTTTTTTAGAATTGTAGAATGAACGGGCTCCTGAGTCATACCAAGCGAGCGCAACTATTCCTATTTTTTCCATCCCAGCACTAATTTTGTCTCCTGCAGCACCATCTAAAGCTCTATGCATATGGCCCATGTCCTTAAATATAAAAGGCAATGAAACTACGTTTGCCTCTGCAGCCATAGGCCCTATTGGACCAAGATTGAAGTTACCAATAGCTAGTCCTCCTACTCTAACTTGTTCAATAGCGTCAGGTTGGTTTCCCAATACGCCTGAATGAAACATTTTTAGAGTAATCTCTCCGCCAGTTTTTTCCTTCAACAATTCGGCAAACTTATCCATAGCTACAGTATTTGGATACCCTGGTTTATGAATATTCCATCCACGCCATTCTTCTGCTATAGCAGTTATTGACAAGGTTGAGGCAACAGCCAACGCCGATACACCTGAAATTATTTTTTTTAAATTTTTCATTTCAACTCCCCTTATGAAAATTAATCTCTTATGGTGCGTTTGAAATGGTGGGGAAGTCAACCCTTATAAATATTATTCATTCAAATTAATTGAACTGACCATATAAAATTAGAATATTAATTGAACTTTCATACTATTTTCTTTTTCATCCATTGCAATTTTGAAACCTTGTTCAGCGTTTTGAAAGGGAATACTGTGAGTAATAAGAGGTTTAACATCAATTAGTTTTTTTTTCATCATCTTGACAGCTAATTCAAACTCCGAATGAAATCTAAAAGATCCTTTAATATTCAATTCTTTAGTTGTCACGGAAACTAATGGCATAAGAATATCCCCTCCCAATCCTAGTTGTATAAGAGTACCTTTAGGTTTTAAACACTTAATAGCATCATTTATACCTGAGGCAGAGCCAGAACATTCAATTGCAAGATCAAAATGACCTTTCCCAACTTGAAATTTTTCAATTTGAGGATAGTTTTTTGAAGTATTTATAACTTTGTCTGCCCCTACTAAATTTGAAAATTCCAGAGCCCTATCTGAAATATCTGTAACTAATATTTCTTCTGCTCCTGCACGTCGGGCTGATAAAACACCAAGTGTTCCAATAGGACCAGATCCAATTATTAACACTTTTTTTCCAAAAATATCTCCTGCTTGTTTTATGGCGTGAAGACAAACTGCTAGTGGTTCTGCCATTGCCGCTTCTTCTGGTAATAGACCGTCTGCTGCTACGCATTGATAATCCTCCGCAATTAGTCTTTCCCTAAAAGCGCCTTGAATATGAGGAAAGGGCATTGCAGAGCCATAAAATTTCATGTTTATGCAATGGTTCTGGTTGCCTTCTAAACAGAACATACATTTATAACATGGCCTAGATGGCGATACTGAAACTAGTTGTCCAATAGATAAGTTAGTTACTTTTGGTCCTAATTTAGTAACATGGCCAGATACTTCATGTCCTAATACCATAGGTTCCTTTAGCTTGATGTGGCCAAACCCACCATATTTATAATAGTGGAGATCAGTTCCACAAATACCGCCGGTTGCAATAGAAATTTCAACTTGATTAGAAGACATTTTTTCCAAGGTATAATCTTCTATTCTTAAGTCCATAGCTCCGTGAATCTTTATTGATTTCATATCTATTTACCGCATTCGAAATTAAGATTTAAGGTTAAATTTTTGAAAGATGATTAGCAATATTTTTATTATTTATATATATTTTACTTTTATTCAATTTGGAGATAACGAATGAGTTCTGGAACAGAATTATTTAATCTAAAAGGTAAAAGAGCTCTTATAACAGGTTCATCTCAAGGAATAGGTTTCGCTTTAGCCAAAGGACTTGATGAAGCTGGCGCAGAAATTATTTTAAATGGAAGGAATAAAGAAAAATTAGATGAAGCAGCAAAAGCTCTTAACCCACAAAATAATTTACATCAATTATCTTTCGACGTTACTGACAAAAATGAGATTGATAATGTTATTAATAAATTTGAAAACGAAATAGGTTCAATTGAAATATTAGTAAACAATGCTGGAATGCAACATCGTACACCGCTTGAAGATTTTCCACCTGAAATGTTTGAACAATTATTAAAAACAAATATTTCATCCGTTTTTAATGTAAGCCAAGTAGTAGCAAGGCATATGATTAAAAGGGGTTCAGGAAAAATTATAAATATTGCGAGTGTTCAAACTTTATTAGCAAGACCTAGTATTGCTCCTTACACAGCAACTAAGGGTGCTGTTGGAAATCTTACTAAAGGAATGGCAACAGATTGGGCAAAGTATGGACTTCAATGTAATGCTATTGCTCCAGGTTATTTTGACACACCTTTGAATGCCGTACTAGTGTCTGATAAAGATTTTACCTCTTGGTTAGAAAATAGAACACCTGCAGGTAGGTGGGGTAAAGTTGAAGAGTTGGTTGGTGCAAGTATTTTTTTAAGTTCTGATGCATCTAACTTTGTTAATGGGCACACTCTTTATGTTGATGGGGGCATTACGGCCTCTTTATAGATCAAATTAAAAAATTATTCTGATAAATTAAAAATTAAATAATAAATTTTCTTTTTATTTTAGAAATCAATGCTTCATTAAAGAAAAATTTTTCTAAAAATTTTGTTGTGATTGATGATGTTGATAAGAAAATTTTAACTATAATACAGAAGAATGCTGGTTTACCTCTGTCAGAAATTTCTAAAAAGGTGGAAATTTCTTCTACGCTTTGTTGGATCAGGATAAAAAAAATGGAAGAGGGTGGGGTAATTTCAGCTAGAGCTATAGTTCTTAAAAGAAAATCAATAAATTTAGCGGTAGTAGTTTTTTTATCTATTAGAGTTAGTCACCAATCAAAAGACTGGATTTCAAGTTTTCAGAAAGTTATTGATAAGCATGAAGAAATTATCGAAACACATAGGTTAACTGGTTCAGACTTAGATTATTTATTAAAAATTGTTGCCTCTAGCATTGAGGATTATGATAATTTTCAGCAGAAGTTGATAGGAGAACTTGAATTTACAAAAATGTCTTCGGGTATATCACTTCAAGAAATGAAAAATTCTTATAATTTACCCTTAAAGCAGCTTGAAAACTTTTAACTTGCGTTAGGAAAAAAAAGTTGTTTTCCTTTCAATTTAAAGTTTTCAATAACCTTTTGTCCTCTTTTTGATACGAGCCAACTAATAAATTTATTAGCGTTTTTAAATTTTACATTTGGACAATTTGATGGGTTAACCATCGTAACCCCATATTGATTAAATAACGTTTTATTTTTTTCAGCTATAATACGTAAGTTATTTTTATTGTTAAAATTAATCCATGATGCTCTGTCACTTAATGTATACGCACCCATACCACTTGCTAAATTAAGAGTTGTTCCCATCCCAGAACCTGTTTCTCTGTACCATTTTCCAGAGAATTTAATTGGCTTTAATTTAGCTTTGTTCCATATACTTGTTTCTTTAAAATGGGTTCCAGAGTCATCGCCTCTTGATATAAAAATTGAGGATGTGGTAAAAATTTTTGTAAAAGATGTAATGGGGTCATCAGTTAAACTTATTTTAGCAGGATTTTCTTTTGGTCCAACTATTATGAAATCATTATACATTAAATTGTATCTCTTAAGGCCAAATCCATTTTTAACAAATTTTAACTCTCTTTTTTTTGCATGTACAATTAGTACGTCTCCGTCACAATTAGCTGCATTTTTCAGTGCAGCGCCAGTGCCAACTGATACAACATGAGCAACTACATTTATCTCTGATTTAATAATTGGAAGTATATACTCATAGAAGCCTGAATTATAGGTTGAAGTTGTTGATTGAACTATTAATGAGTTTTCCCCTGAGCAGATCCTTGGAAATAATAAAAAAGAGAGAATAAATAGATTAATTCTAAACATATTTTGCCTAACTAAAATAACGTAAAAATTGCAATTATTGTAATTTTCACATAATATTGCAATTTAAAACATAATAAATCAATAATAATATGAATATTTTACTAGAAGCATTTGCGAAATCATTTGAGTTAGTTTTTACTCTTAATGAGGATTTATTTGAAATATTACTACTTTCTTTAAAAGTGAGCGGTATTTCATTACTATTTTCTTGTTTAATTGGTTTGCCATTAGGAACTTTTTTAGCCATTAAAAGTTTTTGGGGTAAAGACGCATTTTTAGTTCTATTTAATACTATGATGGGGTTACCACCAGTTGTAGTTGGATTAATTGTTTATTTATTAGTTTCAAGGTCTGGGCCATTTGGCTGGCTAGGTATTTTATATACTCCAACTGCAATGATAATCGCTCAGATGATATTAATAACTCCAATTATAGTTTCGTTAACCTCTCAAATAATAGAAGAAATTAGTCAAGAATATAAATCTCTTTTTGCTTCTCTGGTAGTACCATCTCATAAAGCGATCATAGCGTATCTTTTTGATGCTAGATATTCGATACTTACAGTAGTTTTAGCCGGATTTGGTAGAGCTATATCAGAAGTTGGAGCTGTTATAATTGTAGGTGGAAATATTGATCACTTAACAAGGGTTATGACGACAACAATAGCATTAGAAACTTCTAAAGGTAATTTGTCTCTAGCATTAGCTTTGGGAATAATTCTTTTATCAATTGCATTAACTACAAACTTTATTTTAATTCGTCTAAAGTTTAGGGCAAAAAGAAGAATGTATGTATAAATCTAACAAAAAAAACTTAATGAAATTAACTCCCATTGAAGTAATTGATCTATCAGTTTTATTAGGAAAAGATCTAATTCTAGACAAGGTTAGTTGTAGCATTAAAAATAATTCTATTACTGCAGTAATTGGACCAAACGGTGCTGGCAAAAGTATATTTTTACAGACCATAAATGGATTAACAAATATAGATGATGGGAAAATAACGTTTAACAAACTACACAACAATGATGAAATTAGAAATAAGCAAGCAATGGTTTTTCAAACTCCCACTTTGTTAAGAAGAAATGTAAAATCCAATATGGATTTTGTTTCTAATGTTAAAAATAAAAATGGCAAATTAGTCATTAAAAAAATTCTAAAAAGAGTTGGATTAGAGGGATATGATGACAAACCTGCACGTTTACTTTCTGGAGGAGAAAAACAAAGACTATCTTTAGCAAGAGCTTTATTAATTGAGCCGTCTGTTCTTCTACTTGATGAGCCCACTGCAAATTTAGACCCATTTTCATTGAAATTAATAGAAGAAATTATGCTAGAGGAGAGTAAAAAAGGGGTTACAATTATACTTACTACACATGATATGGCTCAAGCTAAGAGACTAGCATCTGATATAATTTTTTTTAATAGGGGTAAAATACTAGAGCAAACAGATGCAAATGCATTTTTTAAAAACCCTTTAACTAAAGAGGCAAAAAAATATATCAATGGAGAAATTCTTTTATAATTATTCCACAAGAATTGTTTCAGCCAAGTTTGCCCAGTATTCAGCACCAATTGGTAATAATGCATCATTGAAATCATAATACGCACTGTGAAGCTTTTCTGCATCCTCGCCTGCTCCTAGCCAGATATACGCTCCTGGTTTCTCTTGAAGCATATATGAAAAATCTTCAGAACCCATAGTTGGAGTTTCTTTAACATTGATTGAAGTTTCACCAAAAGTATTTTTAAAAATCTCTGATGCTAATTTTGCACTTTTTTTGTCGTTTATTGTTGATGGATATCCTGGCCTAATTTCAATGTTAACTTTGCAGTTAGAAATTGCGCATGCGTTTAATGCAACTTTCTTAATCTTTTTTAGCATGTCATCTCTTATGATTGTATTGGTTGACCTTAGGGTTCCTCCAATTTTTACTGTATCGGGTATTACATTAAAAGCTGAACCACCTTCAATTTTAGTAAGTGATAAAACAGCATTTTTAAATGGATCTAATTGTCTTGAAATTAAACTTTGAAGAGCTGTAATGGTTAAACCGGCTGCTACGATTGGATCATTAGAATATTGAGGCTGGGCTGCATGCCCTCCTTTTCCTTCAATTGTAAAAATAATTATATCTCCCCCAGCCATTGCAAAACCTTCATGAATGACGGCTTGGCCTAGAGGTATTCCTGGCCAATTATGTATTCCCCAGACAGTGTCGATTTTAAATTTTTTAAAAAGACCATCATTAATCATTGCCTTTGCACCTGCGTTGCCACCTTCTTCTGCTGGCTGAAAAATACAATATACTGTTCCATGAAAATTTCGTGTTTCTGCTAGGTATTTTGCTGCACCCAATAACATTGTTGAATGACCGTCATGACCGCACGCATGCATAGATCCTTCATTTTTGGATGCATAGGGTAAATTAGTCTTTTCTGTCATAGGAAGAGCGTCCATATCAGCTCTTATTCCTATTGTTTTTTTTGAATTACTATTTTTACCTTTAATAATTCCAACAATACCAGTCTTACCAATACCCTGATGCACCTCTATGCCAAATTCATTTAGCTTCTTTGAAATAAAGTAAGAAGTATCTTTTTCTTGGTACGCTACTTCAGGTTTCTCGTGGATACTATGTCGCCATTCAATCATTGCGGGAGTTATTTGTTCAATTTTTTGCTTGATATTCATTTTTTATACACTCAATAATTAGGTATTATTTTAAAATTTGGAGCTTCAAATGTCTGATAAGATCCTAAACGTTGAAGGAGATGAAGGTCAATCTATTCCTTTAATAATTGATTCTCCTCATAGTGGCACTGAATATCCATTAGATTTCAATCATCAAGCACAACTTTCAAAACTAAGACAAGCTGAAGATACTCATGTTAATGAGCTATATGAATATGTTTCATCTATTGGTGGGGTTTTTATAGAAGCTAAATTTCCAAGGTCATATATTGATCCTAATAGATCAGAAACCGATTTCATATTTGAAGATTTAAATGAAAAAAATAACAGTATTAGCAAAATAAAATTTAATCCCACTATTAAAAGTGAACTTGGCATTGGTTTAGTTTGGATAAAAATTCCTCCAAATGGAGAGCCAATGTATAAAGATAAAATTACACTAAAACAATTGATGGATAGAGTTAATATATATCATAGACCATATCATAAAATACTTAAACACACACTAAACGAAACTTATAAAAATTATGGTAAGTTTTACCATGTAAATGCTCACTCCATGCAAAATCAAGCTACAGCAATGTCAGATCAATCACAGGGCACAATAAGACCAGACTTTGTAATAGGAGATAGAGAAGGAACATCTTGTCATAGAAAGTTTACAGACCTTATTGTAGATTTTTTGAGGGGTTTAAACTACTCTGTAGATATCAATTATCCATATAAAGGTATGGAACTTGTAAAAGCATATAGTGATCCTTTGCAAAATAAGAATTCAGTTCAAATTGAGGTAAATAGAAAATTATATATGAATGAAGAAACAAGAAAAAAAACAGACAACTTCAAAATTTTAAAAAAAGATTTAGAAAAACTAATTAATAAAATAAGAAAAGAAATTGATGAGGGTTACTTATGAATGTGTCAGGTATACAAAGTAAAAAAAACAACTCCTTACCTGTAATAGAAGTAAAAGATCTTAAAGTTCATTTTAATTTAAAAGATCACGTGGTTAAAGCTGTTGATGGAGTATCATTCGATATCAAAAAAGGAGAAACAATTGCTATTGTTGGCGAATCTGGTTCAGGCAAATCTGTCACTGCATTATCACTAATGAGACTTGTTGATTTTTCAGGTGGAAACATAATTTCAGGAGAAATTAATCTAGAAACTAAAAATAAAATAAATCTAGATTTAGCTCAACAGAGCCAAGAAATAATGAAAGATATTAGAGGTAACGATATTTCTATGATTTTTCAAGAACCCATGACATCGTTAAATCCAGTATTCACAATACGAATGCAAATGACAGAAATAATCTTAAAGCATCAGGGAAAAACTAAGGCGGAAGCTCTCGAAATAGCATTGGAAATGTTGAAGTTAGTTAGAATACCTGAGCCTGAAAAAAGATTAAACCAATATCCGCACGAGCTCTCAGGGGGTATGAGACAAAGAGTCATGATAGCTATGGCATTAAGTTGTAAACCTTCTTTACTAATTGCTGATGAACCCACAACTGCGCTTGATGTTACAATACAGGCTCAAATACTAGATTTAATTAAATTGTTACAACGTGATATAGGAATGTCGGTAATTTTTATTACTCATGATATGGGAGTGGTTGCAGAAATTGCTGATAGGGTTGTTGTAATGTTTGCTGGAAAAAAAGTTGAAGAAGGATCTGCATTGGAAATTTTCAATAATCCACAACACCCTTATACAAAATCATTGCTTGCAGCCGTTCCAAAATTAGGAAGTATGAAAGGTAAGTTACTACCCGCAAAATTTATGAATGTAGATATAAATTCATCAGACAATCAGCAATTAAAAACAATAACTCAAAATAAAATAATTGAAATAAAAGATACTGTAAATAGAGTTTCCAATCCTTTACTTCAGGTTAGAGGATTAACAACAAGGTTTTCTATAAAACAGGATTTTGGAACAAAAAAAGGTAATATTCATGCTGTTGAAAATATTGATCTTAGTTTGCAACCTGGAGAAACTTTTGGGCTGGTTGGTGAAAGTGGATGTGGAAAATCTACAACTGGAAGAAGTATTATAGGTTTAACATCACCAACAAGAGGGAGTGTTGTTTTTGAGGGGGTAGAATTAACCAACTTAAATAATAAAGAGATGATTCAATACAGAAAACAAATGCAAATGATATTTCAAGATCCTTTTGCATCTTTAAATCCTCGTATGACAGTTGGACAGATAATAGCTGAACCTATTTTAGTACATGGATTAGATGAAAAATTAGGATCAACTGAAAAAGTTATGCAATTGTTAAATCGTGTAGGATTGAACGAACAATATGCCTTGAGATTCCCACACGAACTTTCGGGGGGGCAGAGGCAGAGAATTGGGATTGCAAGAGCACTTGCTTTAGAACCAAAATTAATTATTGCTGATGAAGCTGTTTCCGCCCTAGATGTCTCCATTCAGGCACAAGTAGTTAACTTAATGATGGAACTTCAAGAAGAGTTTGGCCTGTCTTACCTCTTTATAAGTCATGATATGGCAGTAGTTGAAAGAGTTAGTCATAGAATAGGTGTAATGTATCTAGGTGAGATAGTTGAAATTGGTCTAAGAAGTGAAATTTTTGAAAATCCGCAACATCCATATACAAAAAAGTTAATGGCTGCAGTGCCAATAGCAGATCCTAGTAAAAGAAAAACAAAGTTAAATTTGATGAGCGACGAAATTCCTAGTCTTTTAAAACCACATGGTTATGAGCCTAAAAAAATAGAAATGGTAAAATTGAGTGAAGAGCATTTTGTTAAACCGTTTGAAGGAATGATTAATTAACAATGTAATTTAGAAATAAGAATTATGAATGACCCAAGACTAGATTATGCTAATGAGTTCCCGGTAGAATTAACTGCTCCTGACATATCAAGTTATAAAAAAACTAATACAGGAGTTGATTATATATTATCACTTGATAGCGGTATGAGTGGTCCTCATGTTTTTATATCTTCAATAGTACATGGGAATGAACCTTGTGGAGCTATTGCTTTAGATTGGTTTTTAAAAAATAATTTTAGACCTAAATCAGGTAAATTAACTCTAGGTTTTATGAATGTTGAGGCTTATTTTGCTTTTGATCCCAAAAATCCAAATAGAACTAGATGGGTTGATGAAGATTTTAACAGATTATGGGCAGATGGTGTCTTGGAAGATACTACCAGAAAAAAGACTAGTGAATTTTTTAGAGCTAATGAAGTCAAGAGCATAGTATCACAAGCTGATTATTTATTAGATATTCACTCAATGCAAAAACCATGTGTTCCACTTATGATGGCAGGTACATTAGAAAAAGGTATTAACTTTGCTAAATCTGTTGGAATGAGCATGCCTATTATTTCTGACATAGGCCATATAGAGGGTATGAGAATGAGAGATTACTTGGACTTCTCAAGTAAAGAGAGTAATAAAAATGCGCTCCTAGTTGAATGTGGTCAACATTGGGAAAAACTGTCTGAAAGAATAGCAATTGAAACTCTGATAAGATTTCTTAGAAGCACAAGCACTATGGATAAAAAATTTGGTGAAGAGTTTCTAAATGAAAAAAAGCCTAAAAAATTTCAAAAAGAGGTTTATCGGGTAGGAGAAATTATCACTATAAAGACAGATAAATTTAAATTTTCTAGTGACTGGCAAGGCTTTGAAGTCCTAAAAAAAGGGACTGTTATTGGTAAAGATGACAAGGAATTTGTTTATGCTCCATATGACGAAACAATTTTAATAATGCCTACTAAAAGGTTATTCAAAGGTAAAACGGCTGTTAGGCTAGCATACAGAATTGAAGATTAAACAATTATTTATTTTTAATGAAGTCGAGGATTAAACATATCTCTTAAATGGTCTCCAACTAAATTTATGGAAGCAACGGTAATAAGTAACGCCACACCAGGAAAGATGCTAATCCAATAATCACCGCTATACATATATTCAAACCCATTGCCAATAAGAAGACCTAAAGAAGGCTCTGTGATAGGTAATCCGAGCCCAAGAAAACTTAGCGTTGCTTCCAATGAAATAGCATGAGCTGTTTGAAGAGTACCAACAACAATTAGTGGTGCCATACAATTTGGTAGAATATGTTTAAACATGATCCTGGTATTACTAAAAGCCAAACATCTCGCTGCATCAACATATTCTTTATTTAACTCTACTAAAGCACTCGAACGAGCAGTTCTTGCATAATAGGCCCATTGGACCAAAATTAATGCAATAATTGTTTTTTCAACTCCTTTTCCAAAAGCAGCTAGAATTATCAGAGCAACTAAAATTGAGGGAAAACTTAGTTGAATATCGACTATCCTCATAACTACAGATTCGTATTTTCCTCCAAAAAAAGCTGCTGAAATTCCAAAAAAAGATCCAATAATAAGGGCAAAAATGCCTGAAAGCACACCAACGCCTAGACTAACACGTAAACCATAAAATATAGCAGAAACCATATCTCTTCCAGCTCCGTCGGTGCCAAGTAAAAAATAATTCCCAGAAAAGTCTTCTGAAAAAGGGGCTAGCCTGCTATTCATTATACTTACAGTATTTAGATCATATGGGTCAGTTGGTGATACCAAAGGTGCAAAAACAGCAACAAATAAAACTAACATAAAAACTATTAAAGATACCACAGCAACTTTATTGGATGAAAAATCTTTCCAAAACTCTTTGATTTTTTTTATTTTGGGGTTCATTCACTGTCACCTTTAATTCTCACTCTAGGGTCTAAAAATGTATAAAGAATATCGACAATAAGGTTTAGAAAAACAAAAAATGTTACAATGATCATCAGATAAGCGACAATAACTGGTCTATCTAGATTATAAATTGAGTCAATGATTAGTTTACCCATTCCAGGCCACGCAAATACTGTTTCAGTAACAGTTGAAAACGCGATTAGTGATCCAAATTCAAGTCCAACAACTGTAACAATGGGAATTAGAATATTCTTTAGTATATGTACTAAAACTATTCTTTTTTCAGACAAACCTTTTGATCGAGCAAAAGTAATATAATCTTGAAGAATTATTTCTCTTGTTCCTGCTCTAGTTAAGCGAATCACCGATGAAATTTTAAATAATGCTAAATTCAAAGCAGGTAGAAAAACGTGTGACAACCCATTTAAGGTAAATAAAGAGCTGTTAATCCCTAAAAAAGTACCAATTTCACCTCTTCCAGTTGATGGTAACCATCCAAGATGGACTGCAAAAATCATAATAAAGATAATGCCTACCCAAAATGTTGGCATTGAAAAACCTAAAATTGAACCACCCATTATTATTTTGCTAGTTTTACTCTCTGGCTTATAGCCTGCATAGATACCAAGAGGTATTGCTATGACAAGTGAAACAAAAAGAGAAAATAATGCTAATTCTAGTGTCGCCGGCATTCTTTGAATAATCAGTTTCAATGCTGGTTCACCAAAAATAAATGAATCTCCAAGATCACCTTTAAAAGCATTTACTAAGAAATACCAATACTGTTCTGTAACAGGTCTATCTAATCCTAACTCTCTTATAACTCTTTCTACTTCGGCTTGGTCAGCTTCGGGGTTAATCAGCATTTCAACTGGATCCCCAACTAGATTAACCCCCCCAAACACCAAGAGTGACATTATAAATAATACGAGTACACTCTGAGCTAATCTTGTAAATATAAAAGGGGTCATGTTTTCATCATTAAATTAAAAAAAACCAGAGCAGTTATGCACTGGTTTAAATTGTTCTAATTACTTACAGTTTACGTAAGTTGCAATAGTTCTCTCGTCTGTTCGAGGAGTGTAGCTACAGCCGGATTTAGATGCCCAAGTATTCATTTGATAATGTATTGGGATAACACCATAATTTTTACCTACTGCTACTTCTGTTGCTTCTGCAAGAAGTTTTCCTCTTGCATCAGAGTCAACGGTTCCAAGAGCTTCTTGAACTAGTTTGTCTACAATAGGATCAGAATGTCTTCCTCTATTGGCTCTTCCCATCCCTATAGACTTATCATAAGTATGCAAAAGTGCTCTCAAAGGAGATGAAGCTTCTCCGGAACCAGCCCCCCAACCTAGAACCATAAAACTGAATTCTGGACTTTTATTAGGACCACCACGTGATGCTCTTTTGAAATAGACAGCTTTTGGCATTGTTTCAACTTTTGCTTTAATACCAATTCTTGAGAACATTTGAGCTAAAGCTTCTGCAATTTTAGCATCATTAATGTATCTATCATTTGGTCCGTGAATTGTCATTTCAAAACCATTGCCATAACCAGCTTCCTTCAAAAGCATTTTTGCAGTATCAGGATCATAAGGATCAGGTTTCATTTTTGTTGAAACTCCATGAAAACCTGCAGGTAATAATTGGCCTGCTTTAACAGCTATACCTTCCATTACCTTTGCAACCATTGCGTCACGATTAATTGCTAATGATAAAGCTTTCCTAACTCTAACATCCATTAAAGGGTTTTTAATTTTTCCGCCACCAATGGCAGTGATGTGAGGTGAGTCTTCTCTGAATTGGTCCATATGTAAATAAATAACACGGTTAGATGGACCACTATTTAATTTGATTGTAGGATTTTTTTTCATTTTTCCAACATTCAAAGGAGGAACGTTGTCAATAAAATCAACATCCTTTGCTAATAGTGCTGCTATTCTGGCTGGACCAGACTTAATAGGTTTAAAAAGTACATTTTCAAACTGTGCCATTCCAGTACCGGCTCCATGATAATCTTTATTAGCTTTTAGGACAATCTTGTCACCAGGCACCCATTCAACAAATTTGTAAGGTCCAGTTCCTATAGCAGCTTTTCCACTGTTGTAGTCACCAGTAGTAGCACCTTCACCATTTTTCTTTGAAATAATTTTAACAGTCATTATGTCATTAGGCATTAGAGGATAGGGCTTTTTTGTTTTAATATGTATAGTATGACTATCTATTTTAATAAACTCTTTCCCTTTTAAATAAGTACCAAATCCTGATGGAGATTTTGGAACATTTTGTGCTCTTTCAGCAGTAAATATAACATCGTCAGCTGTAAAATCACTGCCATCATGAAATTTTACACCTTTTCTTAGTTTAAATTCCCATGTTGTATCATTTATGGGCTTCCATGACGTAGCTAAGTCAGGATAGTGTTGTTGGTTTTCGTCTGATCCAACTAAAGTTCCGTAAATATGTGTTGCGAAAGCGTTATTAGGACCAAGATTATGGTAATGTGGATCAATTGAGCTAGGCTCAGATTTTAATCCAACAGTAAGATCTTTTGCCAAAGCCACAGTAGACAAAAGACAACTTATCATCACTATAAAAAGTCTGTTGATTAATTTCATTTTTCCCTCCTGAAATTCTATATTAAAAAAACTTTGTAGTAAAAATAGAATAGAGTCAAAATAAAAGATATAAGTATATATTAATAATCCCTTTTACTTTTTTAAAACTCATTCATTGAGTAATATATTTTAATTTTTGGAGTTAGCCATTTGCATTTTACAGAAATAATAAATCAATTGCCGCAATTAAAAATATTTAAGGACAACACATACAATATAAAAATTTCTTACAGATACCAAAAATTTAATGAAGAAATTCCAATATTATTTCTACATGGATTTAATGGAAATAGTAAAAGTTGGGCATATCAATTTGATTATTTTAAAGGTAGAAGATCAGTTATAGCTATTGACGCACCAGGTTTTGGCCAGTCTGATCCTTCAGATTTAGATATGTTGTCTATATCAAATATTGTTTATAACTTATTAAAAAGTATAAATGTTTCAAAGTGTGATCTAGTAGGTCATTCAATGGGTGGAATGCTTGCTCAAATAGTTGCATCAAAACATAGCAAATTAATTAATAAGGTAATTCTATCTTGTACTCATAAAGGTTATGCGATGCCCGTAGGAAGTTCTCTGAGAGATCCATATAAATTAAGGCTAGAAGAGCGAAAACAAATGTCTAATAAAGAATTTGGTAAATTAAGAATCCAAAAAATGTTACCTGAATTAAAAAATCTAGAGATCTTCAATTTTTTATCTTTAATAAGTGAAGAAATTACGGAAGGTTCTATCAAATCTGGTGGAATGGCCATGCAGACTTTAGATACAACAGATTATCTATCAAATCTCAAACAAGATTGTCTTATATTAAAGGGTTCAAAAGATATTGTTGTATCCAAAGAACGTTCTTATCAGTTAGAAATTTTATTGAGGCACGCCAAAATTAGTGAAATACCCAATGTTGGACATGCGCCTTATTGTGAAGATAAAAAAACTTACAATGCCGAAGTAGAAAATTTTTTCCAATAATGACTGCCTTATCAAACAAGCCTTTTACTTTATATTTTCTCAGTAATACAATCGCTCTTTTAGGCCTTTGGATACAAAAAATTGGAGTTGGTTGGCTTACATGGGAAACTACTGAATCAACTTTTTGGACAAGTTTTGTTACTTTAGCTTTGATGGCTCCAGCAGGAGTTATAGGTCCTCTATTTGCTGTTTTTGCCGAAAATTGGAATATGAGAACAGCAAGTATTATATTGAAAGTGCTAATGTTTATGACTGGAGGTATAATCTGGTTTTTGCAATATTTAGATATGCATTCGCTATTCACTTTAGCTTTTTTATCAATTTTGCAAGGTTTATTAAGTGCATGTTATCATCCAGTAAGACTAGTTTTTGTGTCTATAGTTGTTCCTAGAAATTTGTTATCCAGTGCAGTAGGGCTTAATTCAGCTTCTTTTAATGGATCCAGAGTTGTAGGGCCAGCTTTCGCTGGTGTCACAATAGCTTTATTTAACCTCGAAACAACTTTTTTTATTGCTATGCTTACTTATATTCCACTCATTCCAGTTTTAATTTATATGCCGCTTAGAGATCGAGTTAATTCCTCAAACGTACACGATAATTTTCTCAAACGTCTGTTAGAGGGTGGAAAAGTAGCATTGAAAACTCCAATTATAGCCAGGGGTTTATTTGTAGTTTTTGTCAGTGCATTCTTTGTACGTGGAATGCTTGAGATACAACCCACTATTGCAGGAGAAATTTTAAATAAAGGTAGTGTTGGATTGTCTTTAATTACAGCAACTGCTGGATTTGGGGCTTTACTTGCTTCTATCTGGATAGGTTTGCGAACTAATACTGAAGTAAAAATTGAAACTAAATTGGTCCCAATGTTAACTCTAGGACTAGTAGTAAGTTTCATACTTGGTTTTATCTCAGAAATGTACTTAATGGCATTTGCTTTTACAATTGTTGGTTTTACTACGACAGTTGTAGGTATTGGTACACAAACAGTAATACAATTAGAGGTTAATGAAATTTATCGAGCTAGGGTTTTAACTTGGTGGTCCAGTGTTTCTTTTGGTTCTCTCACAATTGGAGGAATATTGTTAGGTCTTGCAGGGGAATTTATCCCTCTGAATGTTGGTATGATGATAATGCCAATTCTAGGATATCTGATATTTAAATTAGTGGTTTATTCTCATTTTAAAAACGACTTTATGTAGTTTTTTTTATTTCAGCTTCCCTTTTAAAAATATATAAACCTGAAATAGTTATTATAATGCCGCCTAATATTGTAGAGAAAATTGGATATGTATTCCAAATCAAAAAATCAAAAATTATTGCCCAAATAATTCCTGTATAATTAAATGGACTGACTATTGACGCAGGAGCCTTTTGAAGTGCGTAAGTCATTAATAGTTGCGTTAAAAAGGCAGAAACGCCTAAACCAATAAATAATAACATGACTTCTATAGATGGCTGTTTCCAAAAAAATGGTTGAAAAAATGAAGTTACGATTACGCTGACTAACATAAAAAAGAATACTGTTTTAACTGGATGTTCAGTAGTACCAAGTAATCTTAAAAAAATAATTGTTGTAGACCACATAAGAGTTCCAATTAATGCATAAATAGAGGCTATGGCAATTTGCCCTGTTGGATTTATAGCTATGATGACACCTAAAAAGCCAATAAAAATTGCCGTCCATCTACGCCAACCTATAGTCTCTTTTAGAAAAAAAATTGCAAAAATACATGCAAAAATAGGGACTGCTTGAGAGATAACAGTCACATCTGCAACGGGAAGTCTTTGAAAGGCTAGGAAGAACATTATATTGCCAATCAGACCTGCAATTCCTCTAAAAAAATGTGTCTTTGGTTTTTTAGTTTTAAGAAAATTAAATCCACCTAATTTATAGATAATAGGTGACAATAGAATTAAAACTACGATAGCTCTTGCAAAAGCAATTTGAACTGGGTGGTATTCTATACCAATTAACTTTGCTTGGACACTCATAATAGTGACACATAAAACAGCTAAAATCATAGCTGTAATAGCTTTAAAATTGTCATTCATATTTTTATAAATATCAACTATTCGCAATTTATTTTTGGTTTCGCATATCTGTGAGCTTTTGCGATTCTCTTAAAAAGAAAAAACATAAAAAAGCTGACAAGAAAGGGTATAGTGCTGACATTCTAATAGTAAACAATAAGTCATATCCTAAGTCCATTGCCAAAGCAAATGGCATTGCTCCAATAGATGCACCTACGACCAGAACCATTTGACCTGTTCCTTGGATACTTCCAACATGAAGTCGACCAAAATATCTTGGCCATATATATCCAAATAATGCCAAATTAAAAGCGTTATTAATTCCAAAAATTACTGAATATATTACTGCAAAAGTGATGTTTGATGAAAAAGTAATTAAAATTAGTGATGCAGTTGTTACTAGAAGAGATGTTCCAATTACATTATGTGTTTTAAATCTGTCTAAAAGTTTTCCAGCCAATGGGATAAATATAATCATTGTAATCATGGTAGGTATAAACAAGGCAGCAGCTTCCCTACTTGGGAGACTAAAATACTGATTTAATATTGTAACTTGGAAAAAATGGAGGGCAGTAACTAGAGAAGATATAGAAAAAAAAGAAAATGATAAAATATAAAAACTTTTTTCTTTAAGTGCTTCATTTAAATTTAAACCAAAAATTTTAGTGTTTTTATTGAATACCTTTTGTTTAATACCATCAGGTTTTTCATTAACATCTTCTGGTTTGTCAATAGCTAAAAATATCAATGGTGGAAGCATTAAAATCCATGTAGACAAACCAATAATTATCCATGCATTTCTCCAACCATAATTAGTAATTAAAAAGTCAGAAATAAGTGGATGTAATCCCATTGAAAAAGCAAAACCTAATCCCATCAAGCCAAGTGCGATACCACGCTTTTTATCAAACCACTGGGTAATAATATTTGCTGAACCTAACATTAAAGTTCCTTGACCAAAAAATCTTAAAAAACCAAATGCGACGGCTAACATTAAAAAGTTTGATGCCGCACCAAATGCTAAACAGCCAATACCGAGAAATATTGTTGTATAAATTAGGATTATCCTAGGCCCGTACTTGTCAACTAATTTTCCTATTTGTGGAAGTAAAAAAGCGGCAAATAAGGTAGCAATCATGTAGGCAGTTGTAATAGATGTACTAGAAATTTGTAAATCTTTAGATATTACTGGAATAAAAGGGCTGAAAGTATGTGATTGACCGGCACCACTAGTGAAAATGCCGAGGCTACCAATCCCAACGATTGTCCAACCATAAAAAAATTTTTGATTAAATTTATTATAGATCAGTTTGTTTACATAAAACATCTCAAGATAATATAATAAATTAATATGTTAATCATTATAATATTTGCTTATTTATGATTCAAAGCCTCTACATACATGTCAAGTGCATCTTTAAGTGAACGGTTTTGATTAACAGTTTCTCGTGTTTCATTTGCAATTGGAGTTTTGTTTGCTAAAGACATAATATCTGCAGCTCCTTGATGGAATTTTGGTGTAACTCCAGCATGAGAAAATGTATTAGCAATTTCATGCATTTCACCTTCCCATCTTGCTGCATCTAGGGGAATTCTTGGGATCATTCTTTCCATGGCGGATAAAATGTCAGGTTTACTATATTTTAATTCGTCAAAATACTCAGAAGATAAACCTAGCTTATGAGCGGTTGTTAAGACAGCAGCGTGGAGTGCAAAAGTGCCTTTTGTTGCACTAGCATAAATCATTTTCATAGCTGAGGCTTTTCCAACTATCTTTCCTAAATCCTTTATTACAAAACCCTTATTGTGAAGAATTTTTACCGGCTCAGTATTAAGTCCTGAAACATATAATCTTGTTTGACCCTTTTCTATAACCGGGTTAAAGCCAATAATGCCAGCATCAATAAAGTTGCAATATTTACTAGAAATTGTACTGTCTATTTTTTCTGCGGTTTTTGAAGAAATAGCATTACAATCAACGTAAGTAATATATTTTTTTTTCTCTAAAATTATTCTGTTAACAATAATTGACTGTTTAAGTGCCGCTTCGGGAGGTAAAATAGAAAGGATAACATCAGAAAAGTTCACTACATTTTCAATTGTTTCAACATCTTCTATCCCGGCATTATTAGATAAATTTTTTGTTCTATCACTTCTACCATTGAGGGATGTAATGACCCTGAAGTTATTTTCTAAAAATACTTTGCCACACCCATGGCCCATGTCGCCAGGCATTAAAATACCAATTGTCTTGTTGGACATTATTTCACCATAATAGAATTGAAAAAACTACTTCTTCATAGGGCCACCATTTTTTTCCCATTCAGGTATTCCTCCTACATTCAGAACATTCTTATAGCCCATTTCTAAAAGAGTTTTTCCAGTCAATGCTGCTTGACCACCTACTCCGCACACTAATATGATTTCGGAATCTTTTTTAAGAGTTTTATTATAAAGTGGTGTGGCTTCGTCTGCTACGAACTCAATTAATCCTCTAGGTATTTCTAATCCATTTAGGATCGTTCCAGTTTTTTTTATATCTGAACTATCTCTGACATCTATAAAGATAGAAGACCCAGACTTATGTTTTTCAATGGCCTCATTAACATCAATTTTTGGTACCACTTCGTTTGCTTCCTTTAGATAATCTTTAGCTGTTTTCATAATTTCCTCTTTGTTAAAGTTTAATTTAATAGCCCTATGAATTGGGGTTGGGTTACAGAAGTAGTCATCCAACAATTTTTGCAATTTTGATCAAGCGTAGCTTTTTCTAAAACCCAAGTTAAGTTGTAACGTTTATTATCATATGCGTCTATATCTACTGAATATTTGGCAATTTTTTTATTTTTTGAAATCAAATTAGTTTTAAATTTGAGAGAATTTAATAAAACTTTATATGAAGTGTCAGCAATCATTCTTTTAAAATTTGAAAAAGGACCAGTATATTTTTTATTTTCTGGATGAGCAAAAAGCCAGCATTGATAAATGCCTGCGTTATTTACTTTCGAGTTTGTTTGCAAGGAGTTCATTTGTAATTCAATAACCTCAACAGAAGAAAAGATGTCATTGGGCAAAACGTTACTTAAAGCTTTATCATTTTTAAGAAAAAACAAAGATATTGTAATTAGAAGTATATATTTCATGAGTTACCTAGTATAAATATTTTTATTCCATATATATATACATCATAATACTTTTTGTAAATGGAGTGAAAATTGTTAAAAAAAATAAAACCATCTTTAATCATCAATAAAATAAATACTTTTGTAATTTTTTTCTTATTTAGTTTTTCAGCGCTTTCAGCAGGTGGAGGTGATGATGATAAAAAAGACACATCTGTTAAATCAGCCTACTATTATAAGGCAGTTAAATTAATAAAGAAAAAGTCTTTTAATCTTGCAATTGAAAACCTCTTGAAAGCTGAACAAAATAATAAAACTGATCCAGATATATACAATTACCTCGGTTTTTCGTTTAGGAAAACTGGAGACTTAGAAAAAGCGGGAATGTATTATAATAAGGCATTAACTATATCCCCTAAGCATAAAGGTGCACTTGAATATCAAGGAGAAATGTTTTTAACATTAGGACAATTACAAAAAGCAGAGTCGAATTTGAAAAAATTAGAAAAAATTTGTTTTCTTGGTTGTGAAGAAGAAAAAATGTTAAAAACATCTATTTCAAAATACAAAAAAGGAAAAAAGAGTAATTATTAGTTAATATCACAAATTAGAATGGAATTAAAAATGAAGTCATTTGACGAATTATCCTTGAAAGAAATTGTTGATGAAGTTCAAGATGGATTTATATTAGGAATACCTGCTGATTATTCAGGTGTTCCTATGAAATTTACAAAGGAACTAATAAAAAAAGGTGTCAAAAATTTAAAATTGTACTGTCTTCCATTGACTACAATTCAAGGTGACATGTTAATTGGAAGTGGGTGTGTATCTGAAATTGAAGCTGCAGCTGTAACGTTAGGCGAATTTGGAATGGCTCCTAGATTTTCCGAAGCTGTTGAAAATGGTAAAATTTTAATTAAAGACTCAACCTGTCCGGCATTACATGCCCAACTTCAAGCAACTGAAAAATCTGTTCCATTCATGCCTTTGAGGGGAGTAATTGGATCTGATATTCAAAAACATAGAAAAGATTGGCATGTTATCGAAAACCCCATGAGATCATCAGGAGTTAGAGAAGAGCCTGTATTATTACTTCCTGCTGTTCAGTTAGATATTTTAGTTTTTCATGCCCCCTGCTCTGATAGAAACGGAAATATACAAATTGGACGAAGAAGAGAATTAGCTACTTTAGCACATGCTTCAAAAAAAGTGTTTGTAACTGTAGAAAAAGTTCTAGATATAGATTTTTTTGAGGATGAATTATCTGCAGCTACTTGTCTTCCTGCTCTATATGTAAATGGTATTTCAATTGTTAAAAATGGTGCTTGGCCATGCGCGCTTCCTGGCGTATATAGCTCAGATAATGAAGAAATAAAAAAATATTCTTTAGCAGCTAAGACTAAAGAAGGTTTTGGAGAATATATGAGATATTGTCTGTAAAAATAGTTTCAAGGTAATAAAAGTGAACTTAGACATTCAAAGGGAAGAACTTTTAATAAGTCAGTTAGCTGATTTATTAAAAAATGACAAACACGTAGCCGTTGGTGCTGCTTCTCCTATACCAGGCGCTGCGGCTTTACTTGCTAAAGAAGAAGCAAAGTTTTTGAATAAAAGGTTAAGAGTAACTATTCTTCATTCAAATAAATATAACAATTTTACAGATGGGGCGAGAGAACTTTTTGATTGTGCCGCTCAGGGACGAATAGACACTTTTTTTTTAGGAGGTGTTCAAATTGATGGACAAGCAAACATTAATTTAGTAGGAACTGGGGAGTATCCAAAAATAAAAAAAAGATTTCCTGGATCATTTGGTTCAGCACTAATGTACTTTGTAGTTCCAAAAATAATTTTATTTAGGGAAGAACATTCTCCACGGACTTTAGTAAAAAAAGTTGATTTTATATCTGCCCCTGGGGTCTCTGAAAGAGGAGTCTACAGGCCAGGAGGACCCAAATATTTACTAACGAACAGAGCTTTATTTAAGTTTAATAAAAACTTAAAAAAGTTTTTTTTATGTAAAATTAATGAAAAAGAAACTGTTAAAAATTTAATTAAAGTGACAGGTTTTGATTTTGATGTAGATAATAAAATTTCTCAAATGCCTAATCCCGACACTAATAGAATAAATATTTTGAGAGATAAGATTGCACCCATGATTTCAGAATTTTATCCAGAGTTCGCAAACAGGATCTGGGGTATTTAACTCATAATGAAAAAGCTAATTTTTCTAATATTTATTTTAATTTTAGTTTTCTCAATTTCATACTTTTATCTTCAAGAAATTTTGAATTTAGATAGTTTAAAACAAAACAATAGGTGGTTGATAATATGGGCTAACGAAGAGTATTTATTATCTAGATTAGTTTTTTTCATTTCTTATATAATTTTTGCAGGCTTATCCTTTCCATTATTACCTAGTGTATTAACTATTGCTGCTGGGGCTTTATTTGGTGTTTTGGAAGGTGTAATAATAGTATCCTTTGCTTCAACAATTGGAGCTTGTTTGTGTTTCTTAATATCTAGATATTTCTTGTCTGATTTCGTTAATGACAAATTTTTAAAAAAAAAATCTGTAATAATAAAAAAATTTAATGAAGATGGTTCTTTGTATCTATTAAGTTTAAGGTTAATTCCAACTATTTCATTTATATTTATTAACTTAGTAATGGGTGTCTTGCCCATTAGCCTTAAAAAATTTTATTATATAAGCCAATTAGGTATGTTGCCAGCCACAATAGTTTATGTGAATGCAGGTTCAGAAATATCAAAGGTAAATAATATCAATGATATTATGTCTTTCTCACTCTTACTGAGCTTTACTTTAATAGCTATATTTCCTTTTTTGACAAAATGGTTAATGAGTTATTTTAATACGAGAAAAAAAATAAAATATTAAATATTCTTTCTGTTTTCCACTAAGTTTTCTACAACTAATGGGTCAGCTAAAGTAGATATATCTCCAAGTTCGTCATGCTCGTTTGCCGCAATTTTTCTCAAAATACGCCTCATTATTTTACCAGATCTTGTTTTAGGAAGCCCTGGTGCAAATTGAATCAAGTCAGGTGTAGCAATAGATCCTATCTCCTTTCTAACCCACTTTTTAAGTTCTAATAACAATTCCTCAGAGCTTTCAACATTAATGTTTACTGTAACATACGCGTAGATACCTTGACCTTTAATATCGTGCGGGTAGCCAACAACTGCAGCTTCAGCAACATCAGAATGAGCAACAAGTGCTGATTCAACTTCTGCTGTTCCCATTCTATGGCCAGACACATTAATCACGTCATCAACTCTTCCAGTAATCCAAAAATATCCATCTTTATCTCTTCTACAACCATCTCCAGAAAAGTATCTTCCAGGAAAAGTCGAAAAATATGTGTCAATAAAACGTTGATGGTCACCATATACTGTTCTCATTTGTCCTGGCCAAGACATATTTATACATAAATTGCCTTCAGTAGCTCCTTCTAGCTCATTATTTTCAGCATCGACAAGAACTGGCAAAATACCAAAAAAAGGTTTGGTAGCAGAGCCAGGTTTTGTTGGAGTTGCGCCAGGTAAAGGTGTTATCAATATTCCACCAGTTTCAGTTTGCCACCAAGTATCAACTATCGGGCACTTATTATTTCCAACAACATTATTGTACCAATTCCATGCCTCTGGATTAATCGGTTCACCAACACTACCCAATATCCTTAAGCTGTTTCGTTTTGTTTTCTCAACTGGATCATCTCCTTCAGCCATCAATGCTCTTATTGCTGTTGGTGCAGTATAAAAAATATTTACTTGGTGTTTATCAACAATTTCCCAAAATCGACTTACAGTTGGGTAATTAGGAACACCTTCAAACATAAGAGTTGTGGCACCATTAGAAAGTGGTCCGTAGACTATATAAGAATGACCTGTAACCCAGCCAACATCAGCAGTACACCAATAAATTTCGTTTTCCTGATAATCAAAAACATAATGATGTGTCATAGAAGCATAAACCATATAACCACCAGTAGAATGAAGAACTCCTTTTGGTTTACCAGTAGATCCAGAGGTATATAAAATGAACATTGGGTCTTCAGCATTTATTTCAGTTGGAGGACAATCAGGAGAGGCCTTTGCCATTTCTTCGTGATACCAAATATCTTGTCCTTCAATCCAATTAATTTCTGATCCTGTTCTTTTAACAACAATTGTAGTTTTACACATTTTTGCCTTTGATATAGCCTCATCAGTATTGGACTTGAGAGGTATTACTTTGCCACCCCGTATACCTTCGTCAGCGGTTATAATAATTGAAGAATTACAATCTTCTATTCTTCCAGCAAGTGCATCTGGAGAAAATCCACCAAAAACTACAGAGTGAATTGCTCCAATTCTAGTACAAGCTAACATTGCAATTGTTGCTTCAGGAATCATAGGCATATAAATAGTTATACGATCTCCTTTTTTGGCACCAGCATCCTTTAAGACATTAGAAAATTTACAAACATCTGTGTAGAGGTCATTGTAACTTATATGTTTAGATTCGTTTGGATTATCACCCTCCCAAATAATTGCAGTATTTTTACCTTTTGTTTTCAGGTGTCTATCTAAGCAGTTAAAACTTGCATTTAGAGTCCCATCTTCATACCAACTAATATGAAGATTTTCTTTTTTAAATGATACATCCTTAACTTTTGTATACGGCTTTATCCAATCAATCCGCTGACCATGTTCTTTCCAAAATTCTTCTGGAGAGTTAATAGACTCACTATACATTTTTTCATAAATTTTTTCATTGGCATGGGAGTTTTTAACAATGTCTAATGCTGGTTTATATAAATCTTTATCTGTCATCTTCTACTCCACTTTTTATATATTATCTTCTAATATTAAATCCGCATTTTCAATATCTTTTATATTTATTACTTTTCGAATTACTTCTAACGTAAATCCTTTTCTTGAGAGAGCCCCTAACCATTTTTCTCTTAGAGTGTACTCGTTAGTTTCATTATTTATTTTTTCATTTTTATAATAAATACCTATATTTTTTTTCTTAATAAATTTTAAAGCAGCAACCATCTCTGCGTCTTCATGCCCTTCATCTACTATGTCAATAGCAGATTGTATCACATCATTTGATAGACCTTTTTCTTTTAATTTGGCGTAAATTAATCTTTGTGAATTTCCTTGTCGTCTCATTGAACGAACTTTAATTTCAGCAAAACGTTTATCATCAATAAATTTAGCTGAGATCATTTCATTTTTAATTAAATCAATAAATTTAATTGATTCTGTTTCACTTAAATCATGTTGAAAATTAGATAATTTTCTCTTCATAGTACTTTCAAATTGATGTATTGAAACTTCATAACGTGCTAAATATGACATAGCTGAATTTCTTAACCTTTTAATAATTTTCTCTTCGTTACTCATTAAATGAATCATTTATGTTTATTAAAGCTGACTAGTTATGACTATATATATATTATAAAAATTATAAATATTTAAGTTGTAGGAGTAAAAGTTTGACAAAGACAAATTTTGACTTAGGAGTAAAACGTGAAATTGGAAAAGTTAACTGGACTGGTTTGTTTACTCTTTATTTGAAAGAGGTAAAGAGGTTCTCAAATGTTTTTTTACAAACTATTACTGCTCCAATGGTAACGACTTTGCTTTTCGTAATTGTTTTTTCTATTGCCATTGACAGAAGTGCGGGATTTAAAGGAATTTCTTTTATTACATTCTTAGTTCCTGGTTTAATAATGATGAGTGTCTTACAAAATTCATTTGCAAATGTTTCCTCTGCATTTATGACTGCAAAAGTTCAAGGCTCAATAGTAGATCTGTTAATGTCCCCATTGGGACCAATAGAAATATTAATTGCACATGCTATGGCTGGTGTCACAAGAGGTTTATGTGTTTTTATTGCGTCTTTCATTTTGCTCTGGGGATTGGGCATTTTAAATTTTCCTAATCATTTTATCTGGATGACATTATTTTTATTACAAGGAGCATTTTTTTTAGCAATAATAGGAATGTTAGCAGGTATCTGGGCACAAAAATTTGATCAGCTGGCTATTATTTCAAACTTTGTTATTCAACCATTAGCGTTTCTATCTGGGACTTTTTATTCTATTGAAAGACTTCCAGATTCTCTTAAAGTAATAGCTTATTGTAATCCAATTTTCTATGCGATTGATGGATTAAGATATAGTTTTTTAGGATTGAGTGACGCTTCTCCTATTACAGGAAGTATGATTTTACTTTTTTGTAATTTAGGACTAAGTTATTTTGCCTGGTATATACTAAAAAAAGGCTACCGACTTCGTGCATAAAATAATAATAATATTTTCATGGAAATTTTCAAAATGAACAAAGTTCAAAAAATACCTGGTATTTTATCAAGTCAAGAACTTCTAGAATTAATTAATAAAAATATTATTATTAGTGATCACGAGATTGAAAAAGACATAATTCAACCAGCTTCCATTGATTTAAGGCTGGGAATAAAAGCATGGCGCGTTCCTGCGTCCTTCCTTCCAGGTAAAGGTAACAAAGTTTCAAGTAGATTAAAAGATCTTGCCATGCACAAGTTTAGTCTTATAGATGGTGCAGTCTTAGAATGTGGATGCGTTTACATTGTAAAGCTTTTAGAAAGAGTTTCTTTAGCAGACGATCTAACAGGCACTGCAAACCCAAAAAGTTCAACTGGTAGATTAGATGTTTTTACAAGATTAATAGTTGATGGCGCACTAGAATTTGAAGATGTTCCGGCTGGCTATGAAGGGCCACTATATGTAGAAATATCTCCTCGAACATTTTCTGTTTTAGTCAGAACTGGGTCTAGATTAAATCAACTGAGAATCAGAAGAGGACAATCTTTCACATCAGACAAAGAAATGGAGATTTTACAAGAGCATGTAGGATTAGTCAGAAGTCAAGACAAAGTGGATCTATCTGATAAAATTAAAGATGGCGTTCCTTTATCAGTAGATTTAATTGGAGAAAATGGGTTGATTGGATATAAGGCTAGAAAACATTCTAACCTTATAGATATTGATAAACCAAATTTTTATAAACGAGAGCTTTTTTGGGAAAAAATAACTACTGAAGATTTAGTCTATCAATCCAACAACAATGAAAGTGACAATAATTCTGGTAGCTTAATTCTTAGTCCAGACGCTTTTTATATATTAGCTAGTAAAGAGTATGTTTCTGTTCCATCAAATTACGCAGCTGAAATGAGAGCATACGATACAAGGGTTGGAGAATTTAGAGCTCATTATGCTGGATTTTTTGATCCAGGCTTTGGTTTAACTGATTTGGGAGCCTCTAAAACTAGAGCTGTATTAGAGGTCAGATCTCATGACGTTCCTTTTCTAATTGAACAAGGTCAAACAGTTTGTAGATTAGTATACGAACCAATGGCAAACATTCCTGCATTTTTATATGGAGAGGCAGGTAGTACTAATAATTACCAAGCTCAAGGATTAAAGTTAGCCAAACATTTTATTTAGACTTTCTTATTTATTCCTTTTTATTTATTATCGTTTGTATATTCTATTCAAAATTTTTTAAAAGAGTTTAAACATGACTATTAGTCCATCAATAATGACAACGTATGGTAGAATTGATATTGCATTTACTCATGGTGAAGGAAGCTTTTTAGTTGCCGAAGATGGAAAAAAATATTTAGACTATGCTAGTGGTATAGCTGTAAATGCCTTTGGGCATTGTCATCCTAAATTAGTTGAAGCTCTTCAAGATCAAGCCTCTAAGTTGTGGCACACTTCTAATCTTTATAGAATACTAGAGCAGGAAACAGTCGCAGAAAAACTCGTGGCTAATTCATGTGCAGATAGAGTTTTCTTTTGCAACTCTGGTGCAGAAGCAACTGAGGGTGCAGTAAAAGTCGCAAGAAGATATGCCTGGGCTAATGGTGAAAAAGAGAGAACAGAAATTATATGTGCAACAGGTGCTTTTCATGGTCGTACATTAGCTATGTTAGCTGCAAATGACAGACCATTATTTAGAGAAGGTTTTGGACCATCCGCTCAAGGTTTCACTCACGTAGAATGGGGTGATATAGAAAGTTTAAAACAAGTTATAGGAAAACATGTTGCAGCTATTTTGGTAGAACCTGTTCAGGGAGAAGGTGGTGCCAGAAAAGCTCCTGAAGGATATTTAAAATTACTGAATGATATAGCTAAGGAAAATGGATCTTTGTTGATCTCAGATGAAGTACAAATAGGTATGGGCAGATCAGGTACTTTATTTGCCTATCAAAAAGAGGACATAGAGCCTGACATAATTGCATTGGCTAAGGGCCTTGGAGGTGGATTTCCAGTTGGAGCAGTAATGGCTAAAGCAGAAGTAGGTGATGCGATGGTGCCTGGAACCCATGGTAGTACTTTTGGAGGTAATCCATTAGCAATGCGTTCCGCAAATGCTGTTTTAGAACTTCTATTAGAAAATGATTTTTTTGAGTAATTTAAGAAAAATGATTGTTTATTTTGACAAGAAAATGGACGAACTTATAAAAAATGATATGCAAAATAATCCTATAATTTTTGCAAAAAAAGGCTCTGGAATGTTAAGAGGATTTCAATTGAATGAAGATGTAACTGCAGGAGATTTTAGCAATATTGCTAGAGAAAAAAGTTTGTTATTAGTAGGTGCTGCAGAAAATACAATTAGATTGCTTCCTCCATTAAACACATCGAAAGAAGAGGTGGATAATGCCTTTGATATACTTAATGATATAGTTTTAGAATTAAAGAAAACATAGAAAAACATGTCTAATTTCATTGATTTAAAGGATCTTTCAAGAGATCAACTTTTAGATTTAATTTCATTATCTCTTAAATGGAAAAAAGAAGCTCATCCAAAGTTTATGGTAAATAAACAGGTAGTTTTAATTTTCGAAAAACCCTCATTAAGAACCCGTGTGTCATTTGAAGTAGGAATAAATCAATTAGGTGGACAAAGTTACCTTCTTAATGAAAAAGAGATGCAATTAGGCGAAAGAGAAACAGTTGAAGACACGGCCAATGTTTTAGAAAGATACGCTGATATGGTTATTATAAGGTGCTTTGGACATGGCCAATTAATCAAATATGCTAGGGCCTCAAGTGTTCCCGTAATAAATGCGTTAACTGATTTTAGTCATCCTTGCCAAGTATTAGCAGACTTAGTTACTTTTATAGAGCATGCGCATAACTTTGATAATAAGAAAATTGCTTGGTTCGGAGACTGTAATAATGTTTTGCAAAGTTGGATTGAAGCTGCGGCTTTATTAAATTTTGAATTAAATATTGCATGTCCTCAGGGTATAAAGCCTAACGCTAAGACTATGTCATGGGCAATTGAAAGAAATAAAAATATTTATATTACTCATAATCCAATTCAAGCCGCTGATGGAGCAAATTGTATTATAACAGACACGTGGCGTTCGATGGGGGATACAAATCCAAATCCAGAAGATATTTTTGTTCCCTTTCAAGTTAATAATAAAATTATGAAAGTAGCAGATAAAAAAGCAATTTTTATGCATTGTTTACCTGCTTATCGTGACAAAGAAGTAAGTTCAGAAGTGCTTGAAGGAGACTGTTCTGTTGTATTTGACGAAGCAGAAAACAGACTTCATGCACAAAAAGCAATTATGCACTTTTGTATAAATTGAAAATTTTAATGGAATTCAAATTTTTTAAATGAAATTTACCAACCATATTATTCCCTTTCAGTTAGGTAAAAATCAAGTTAGGGGTTCTATAGTTAGACTTCAAACAACTGTATCTGAAATAATCAAACGACATAATTATCCTAGTAATATTGAAAGCTTACTTGCAGACACATTAACTATCACAGCTTGCTTGGGATCAACGATGAAACATAAAGGTATCTTTACAATCCAAGCTAAAGGTTCTAGTGAAGTCCATACTTTATTTTCTGATATAACAAATAATGGTTCTTTAAGAGGTTATGTTGGTTTAGAAGACGGTTTCTCGAAAAAAGATCTTAATTTAAATGCATTAATGGGCTCTGGTCACATTTCTTTTACACTAGATCAGGGAAAATATTCAAAACGATACCAGGGAATTGTGGCGCTTGAAGAAAAATCTATTTCTAAATCTGCAGAATTATATTTTAATAATTCAGAGCAATTAGAAACTAGATTTTCAAATTTTAATTATTACTCAATTCATAAAAAAAACCGAGAAAAGTTAATGTCATCGGGTCTCATTATGCTTCAAAAAATGCCCATTAAAGATGATATCGAAACTGAGGAAAATGAACAGATTTGGGAAAATTCACTTAATTTTTTATCAACTTTACAAAAAGAAGAATTTTTGTCAGTTAATCTTAGTTCTCAAGACATTCTATTTAGATTATTTAATGAAGTAGATATAACCACATATGACGAAATTCTAATTAAAGATAAGTGTAGATGTTCACAAGCAAAGGTGGAGTTTGCAATAAAAAATTTAAGTAAAAAGGAATTAATAGATATTTCAGATGAAAATGGAAATATTAAAGTCATATGTGAATTCTGCAAAACTGAGAGAATTTTTTCCAGTTTTAATTAGCTTCTAATTAATTTTTCCAAAACAATGGAGAAAACATAACTAAAATAGCAAAAATTTCTAATCTACCTAAAATCATACCAGCACATAAAAATAATTTACCAAGTTCAGGTATTGACTGATAAGTTCCAGATGGTCCAATTATGTCTCCTAAGCCAGGACCGACGTTTCCAATTGCTGATGCGGCTCCTGAGATTGAAGTTATTAAATCTAATCCTAATCCCCCTAAAAGGCAGGCTATTACTGCAAAGGAGATTATATATAAAAAAAAGAAGCCCATTACAGACTCAGCAACATTTTCTGGTATTGGTTTTTGATTATAATATGAAACAACTACAGCGTGAGGTCTAATAAGTTTAGAAATTTGAGTTTTTGCGTTTGCAACTAAAACTTGTATTCTAGCCATTCTTAAACCACAAGTAGTTGACCCAGCACATCCTCCTATAAACATAAGAATAAGAAGAATTGTTGTAGGAAAACCACCCCAATTATTAAAGTCAGATGTACCAAAACCTGTTCCAGTAATGATTGATATAACATTAAATGAAGCCAATCTTAGGGCTTCAAGAAATGGTATATCATTTAAGTTTAAATATATTGAAACAATCAAAACAACAAAAACTATTAAGGTTAAAAACAATTTTACTTGGTCGTCTTTAAATAAGTTTTTTAATCCTTTTTTTGTTATAGCTAAATAATGAACAAAAGGTAACGAGCCAACTATCATTCCGAAAATTACAATTACTTCAATAGAAGATGAATTAAATGCTGCTAAAGAATCAGATCTGGTTGAATATCCTCCTGTTGCAAGAGTGGTCATTGCATGAGCTATTGAGTCAAATAGAGGCATTCCAGCAACCCATAACATTAATGCCCATACAACTGTTAACGTAATATATACAATACTGATACCAGCTGCAAAACTTGCAGCTTTAGGAACAACTTTGTCAGGAGTTTCGTAAGATTCAGTCTTGAAAAGTTGCATACCTCCTATAGATAGCATGGGTAAAACAGCTAGAGCCATTACAATAATACCAACACCTCCTAGCCATTGAAGTAGTGCTCTCCATATCAAAATTCCATGGGAAGTCGCTTCTAAATTATTGATAACGGTAGCGCCTGTGGTTGTTATTCCAGAAGTTGACTCAAAAATAGCGTCAGTAAAACTCATATCAATTTCAGATAATAAAAAAGGTAAAGATCCAAATAAAGCGATTGATATCCATGCACTATTTGTTAATAAAAATGCTTGTCTTAATTCTAAATGTTCAGTTGTACTATCTCTATTAGAAAGATAAAGAATAGCACCTACAAACAGAGTTAAAAA
>CABZSR010000016.1 GCA_902528415.1 uncultured SAR116 cluster alpha proteobacterium
GGAATGGATCATATGGAAGGTACATCAGAATAAGACACACAGGAACTTATAAAACTGCTTACGCTCATTTATCTGGATTTAATAAAAATATACGTATTGGTAAAAGAGTATTACAAGGTAAAATTATAGGGTACGTAGGAAGCAGTGGCAGGTCAACTGGACCACATTTGCACTACGAAGTATTAAGGAATAATAAACAAATTAACCCAGTAAAAATAAAATTACCAGCAGGTAAAAATGTTTCTAAAAAGGATATACATGATTATAAGAGACACATTCAAAATATTCTTAATCAAAAGATAGCTCTTGAGAAATCAATTCAAAATGAAAAAATTGCTACAAATGAACTTATTAATAAGAACTCTAAGTTAAATTAACATTTTACTTAACATTTACTCGAATAATATTATCTACAGCACTAATTAAGATTGTATCACCATTTTTAACTGCGTCATTAATTATAAGTTTGCTTATTTCGTCTTCTATAACACTTCTAATTTTTCGTTTAATTGGCCTTGCACCATATTCAGGATCGTATCCAAGTAGGGCGATCGTATCAGTAACTTCATTCTCCCATTCTATAAAAAAGTTATTCGATATTAATCGTTTTTTAAGGTAATTTAATTGTATTTCTACAATTTTACTAACATGGGACTTGCCTAATTTAGAAAAAAATAAAATTTCATCTAATCTATTTAAAAATTCTGGGGCAAATTTAAATTTAACAGAATCCATTACTTTTTGCCTAATTAGTTTTTCTTTTGCATTGTCTTTACTAAAATTCACATTAGTATTGAAATGCTTTGCACCCACATTGCTTGTCATAATTATAATAGTATTTGTGAAATCTACAGTTTTACCATGACTATCGGTTAATCTGCCGTCATCCATTACT
Source organism: uncultured SAR116 cluster alpha proteobacterium (assembly GCA_902528415.1). Lineage (GTDB taxonomy): Bacteria > Pseudomonadota > Alphaproteobacteria > Puniceispirillales > Marisalimonadaceae > Marisalimonas. The sequence continues at coordinate 896 of CABZSR010000016.1, forward strand.
TGTAAAAGTAAATTCAAAACATCCCCGTGAGCTTTTTCTACTTCATCAAAAAGTATTACCCTATATGGTCTTCTTCTAACTGCTTCAGTTAAAACACCTCCTTCGTCATAACCAATGTAGCCTGGAGGGGCTCCAATTAACCTAGAAACAGTGTGCTTTTCCATATATTCAGACATATCTATTCTTATAAGAGCATCCTTTTTATTAAATAAGAATTCTGCTAAATTTTTAGCTGTTTCAGTTTTACCTACACCAGTTGATCCTAAAAATAAGAACGAACCTATAGGGCTAGTCCCGTCACTTATTCCAACTCTAGAGCGAATAATTGTTTTAGCAATTGCGCTAATTATATAATCTTGACCAATTATTGATTTTTTTAATTCCATCTCAATATTTAATAATTTTGTACGTTCAAACTCCAACATTTTTTCTACAGGTATACCTGTCCATTTTGACACTACTTTAGCAACGTCATCTTCCGTTACTGTTGTGTTTACCAGATCGTCTAAAACTTTAGACTCTAATATCATTTTTTCTAAATTTGGTATAATTTGATAAGAGAGTTCTCCAGCTCTATCCCAATTACCTTTTCTTTTTTCTATCTCTAATTCGTTTCTATATGTCTCAAGTTGAATTTTTCTTTCTTGCTCTTCTTCTATAATTCTTTTGCTTGATTTCCATTTCTCTGTTTCTTTTTTAGAAATCACTCGTAATTCTTTTAATTCTGAGTCCACTTTTAATATTCTATCGTTCGATGGTTGATTATTTTCTTTTTTTAAAGCTTTTTTTTCTATTTGTAATTGTATTATCCTCCTATCAATTTCATCTAATGAGTCTGGCTTTGAATCAATTTCAATCCGTTTACGACTAGCTGCCTCATCAATTAAATCAATAGCTTTGTCTGGCAAATATCTATCATTAATGTACTGTGATGATAAATTTACTGAAGCTGTCAAGGCCTTGTCTGAAATAGCAATCCCATGAAACAATTCATATCTCTCTTTGAGACCTCTCATCATTGAGATAGAATTTTCAATATCAGGTTCATCAATATAAACTTGTTGAAAACGCCTTTCTAGAGCTTTGTCTTTTTCAATATATTTCCTATATTCATCAAAAGTGGTTGCACCCACACAATGCAACTCTCCTCTTGCTAATGCTGGTTTAAATATATTAGAAGCATCAAGTGAGCCATCTACACCCCCAGCACCAACTAATGAATGGAGTTCGTCGATAAATAATATAATTTTATCTTTTTGCTTTTCTATTTCAATTAATAAAGATTTTAATCTTTCTTCAAAATCACCTCTAAATTTTGCTCCTGCTAAAATACTAGCTAAATCTAAAGAAAATATTTCTTTACCTTTTAGTTTTTCAGGAACATCGTCATTTCCTATTCTAATTGCCAGACCCTCTACGACCGCAGTCTTACCAACACCTGGCTCACCAATTAAAACTGGATTATTTTTTGTTCTTCTAGACAAAACTTGGATGAGTCTTCTTATTTCTTCATCTCTTCCTATAACAGGATCTAATGAACCTTTTTTTGCATTATCCGTTAAGTTGGTTGCAAATCTATTTAATGCATCAAAACCCGATTCAGCATTGTCATTCATAGCTTTTTTGCCTTTCCTAAATTTTTTAATTTCATTTTGTAGTTTACTAAAAGTAATATTATGGTTTGATAAAATGTCTTGAACCTGATCGTTCATCACTGTAAAAGATAATAATAAAATTTCTTGAGTAATAATTCTATCACCAAACTCTTTCATTAACTTCTTAGAAGTTTTTAAAAGTATTATTACACTCTCGTCAGCTTTTTCGTATTGGCTTGAAAAATTATATTTTTTTAAAAGTAGGCTTATTTGTTTTTTAATTAAGCTAATGTTTGGATTTAATTTAGTTAAAAAATCTTTAATATATTTTTCTAAATCATTTAATAAAATAAAGAGTATATGATTAGAAGTGAAAACTTCATTATTTTTTACGGCTAGTTTATAAGCCGAGTTAAATACATTTTTTGACCTATCTGAAAGTTGGTTTATTAAACTATCTATTACACTTACCCGTAATTATTAGTTATATATGTGGTGATTTATTAAAATTTTTCAATATAAAATTCAACATAATTAATATTTTTAAAACAAAAATATTTACTTCATTACAGTTAAACTAATAGATTATTGCTATTTGTATTTTCTTTTTTATCTGTGTTAAGATCTTTGTTTTCAATATTATTTTCGGCTTCTTTCATTTCGTTTTCTCTAATTTGAAAACCTCTTTTTCGCCTTGGTGGCCTTTTATCATTTTTGTCTGTTTCAGCTTCAGAAAGAGCATCTTCACTTGACTGTGTTTCATTTTTAATTCTTGTTTCTTTCGCTTCGTTATTTATTTCTATTTCTTTCTGGAGTCTATGATAATGATCAGCAAATTGTAGGAAAGATTCTGCCAATATTCTATCATCCGAAGATGCAGCATCAGATGCAAGACTAATATACTTCTCACTTAATTGAGAAACTGAGCCTCTTTGGCGACCATCAGGTCCTGCGCTATCAATGACGGTATTTTTATTTAAGTTTCCATTATAATTTCCGTTGCCAAAGTTTCTACGATTAGATCCACGGTTTTGGCGACGACGCCCATTATTTTGCTGTCTCATAATTTTCCTAAAAATTTAAGCTTTTTTTTTATTAATACAATACTTTATATAAAAGTGTTAGGAGCTCTTTTTTCAACCAATAGCTCAATAATTCAAAATTTAAGGTTTAAAAATAAGAATTTAACTTACATTATATATTTATATAAACTTTTTTTGATTTAGCCAAGCATTAAAAAAATTATTTGATATTAAATATAATCACCCTATTTATATTTGATAAATCTTTTTTGTACCCAACAGAAAAAAGTCCATTCTGCAAACCTATTTTTGATACTAAATTTTCTTGACCTTTGCCTATTTCAACAAATATTTTCCCATCAGGCTCTAATAAATTTTTAACCTTTGGGATTATAGACCTGTAAGCATCTAAACCGTCATAACCTCCATCCAATGCTAGAATAGGATCGTATTCTCTTACTTCTGTTTCCAAAAACTTAATTTCATTGGAGGGTATATATGGAGGGTTAGTTACAATTATATCAAACTTTGTCTTATCTGTAAAATTTAATAACTTTGTATCCCAATCATCTGTATGCCAATCCAAATTAATATATTTTAATCTACCTTTTAATCTAAATTGATGCGAGTTTTTCTTAACAATATTAAGAGACTTTTTGGATTTATCTACAAAGATTATTGATGCATTTTCATATTCTTCTAACAACGATAAACCCAAACAGCCAGAACCAGATCCTAAATCTAAAATTTTTAATAATGAGGTACTATCAGAAAAATGTTTTAGAACCGTTTCTACTATTATTTCAGAATCAGGTCTTGGATCAAGAGTCTCTTCATCAAGGATAAACTCTCTTTTCCAAAAATTTCTTCTATTTAAAATTCTTGATACAGGTTTACCTTCTTCTCTTTTTTTCACTAGGTTTTGAAATTTTATTATTTGATTTTGTGAAATATAAACTTCTTGATGAGTATAAACTGTATTATTTTTTTTTAGAATTCGAGAAAGTAATAACCTGCAGTCTAAACTAGGAGTTTTAAAACCTAATTTTTTTAATTTTTCAACTTCGTATTTAATCAAATTATAGACATCAATTTTTTTTTTATTCATTTGATGCTAGCTTTAAGCTTCTATCTTCAACTACGAGGGCATCAATTAATTCGTCAAGGGCTTCACCTTGCAAAACTTTATCTAACTTATGCAAAGTTAAATTTATCCTGTGGTCAGTAACTCTTCCTTGAGGAAAATTATAAGTTCTTATTCTTTCTGACCTATCGCCTGAACCAACTTGATCTTTTCTAGAGGAAGATCTCTGATCTTGCTGCTTCTGTCTTTCAGTTTCATATAGTCTAGATAGAAGTATTTTCATAGCTTTTGCTCTATTCTTATGCTGTGATTTTTCATCTTGTTGACTTACAACTATCCCAGAAGGTAGATGGGTAATCCTTACGGCTGAGTCTGTAGTATTTACGGATTGGCCACCAGGTCCACTAGACCTGAAAACATCAATTCTAAGATCTTTCTCTTCAATAGAAATTTCTAAGTCTTCTGCTTCAGGAAGCACAGCTACTGTAGCTGCAGAAGTATGTATTCTCCCACTCGTTTCAGTAGTTGGAACTCTTTGAACTCTATGAACACCTGACTCAAACTTCAATCTTCCAAAGACTCCATTTCCTAGGATATTGGCTTGAGCCTCTTTATAGCCTCCAACACTGGTTTCGGAAACTTCCATGACATCAAATTTCCATTTATGCTTTGCTGATAGTTTCTCATACATCGAGAAAAGATCTGACGCAAAAAGCCCCGCTTCATCACCTCCAGTTCCAGCTCTTACCTCAATGATAACGTTTCGAGTGTCGTCTTTATCTTTTGGTAATAATGCAAATTGTATATCTCTCTCAAGAACGCTAATTTCCTCTTTTAAAAATTCAAACTCACCAAGAGCAACCTTTTTAATATCATCATCCGCCTTATTATCATTAAGTATTTCACCAAGGTCTAATAATTCTTGCAGCATGACATCCTTTTTTTTGGCAAGGTCAGTTACAGGTTTGATGTCAGACAACTCCTTTGACAATTCAGCTAGTTCTAATGGTTTTAAATTGAATGAATTAACAAGCAACTGTTCAATCTCAGCCTCTCTTTGTATAATTTTATCAATATTATTTTTTAAACTCAAACTTAGCTCCAGTTAATTATTTAATGTTTTTTTTAAAATTTTTATTCCTTGATTTAAATCTATTAACTCCTCCAAGCCTGATGATAGATTTTTTAATTTAATAACCTTTTTAGCCACTTCTTCTTCACCAAGTAAGATTGCATATGATGCATTAATTTTGTTTGCTCTTTTAAATTTTTTAGACATATTTCCTGTATAAATTATCTCAACTTTAAAACCTTGATTAACCAATTCATTCATTATTGGAAGCAAAAAATGATTATGAACCTCATTTTGAGCCATTAATACTATGTCAGGATTATTGACATATTCACTTTGAACCATCAATGCTAGTCTTTCTATTCCTGCTGCCCAACCAACTCCAGCAACATCTGCTCCACCAAGCATTTTAGACAGACCATCATATCTTCCTCCTGCTAAGACTGTTCCTTGAGCGCCTAATTGATCTGTAATAAATTCAAAAGCAGTGTGACAATAATAATCTAACCCTCTAACAAGATTTTTATCTATTACATATTTGATTTTTAAAACATTTAATCCTTCACAGACATTTTGAAATCTTTCTTTCGATGCCTCGTTCAAATAATCTAAGACATTCGGAGCATTAATTAATATTTTTTTGTCAATTTCATTTTTACTATCAAGTATTCTAAGAGGGTTTTCAGACAATCTTTTAATACTATCTTTTGAAAGTTGAAATTTATAATCATTCAAATAATTCATCAAAACTTTTCTATAGGTGAGTCTACTATCAGTGTCACCAAGAGAATTAATTTTTAGAGTAATTTTATCTGTTACATTTAATTTCTTTAAGAATTCATAACCTAAAGATATTACCTCAATATCTGCCATTGAGTTACTTATTCCAATACATTCTACACCAAATTGTTTAAATTGCCTAAGTCTTCCCTTCTGAGGCCTTTCATATCTAAACATAGGACCAAAATAAGAGAATCTTTGAGGTATGTCTTGAACTAATCCAGCATTTAAAAATGCTCTTACTACGCCAGAAGTTCCTTCTGGCCTTAACATTAATTCGTCATCACTTCTATCTTTAAAAATGTAGTTCTCTTTTGTTACAATATCGCTTGATTTGCCAAGTGGTTTTTTAAAAACTTCCGAAAACTCAAATATTGGTATTTCTATTTCAGAGTAGCAATATTTACTAGAAACGTTTAATCCCGCTTTTATTACTTTTTTGTGTTTGTGTAATGCGTCAGGTAAAAGATCATGTACACCTCTTACCGTTCTAAGTTTTTCCATTATAATCCTATAAGATATGAATTAATTGAACTAAGTTAATTTTCTCTGTTCAATTTTATTTTGAACAAAATTTACTATATAATCAGCAACATTTTCATTTCTAATTATGTGATCCGTGATACCATTTACATAAATTTGATGAGTACCTTTCCCACCACCTGTCAATCCAATATCTGTTTCTTTAGCTTCTCCAGGACCATTCACAATGCAGCCAATAATTGATACTGTGATTGATTCAGAAATATGCTCGAGCCTTTGTTCTACTTCTTGAACAGTTTTAATAACATCAAATTGTTGTCTAGCACATGAAGGACAAGAAATAACGGTTACTCCCCTTCTTCTTAATCCTAATGACTTTAACATTTCGTAACCAACTTTAACTTCTTCAGAAGGATGCGCAGACAATGAGACCCTAATGGTATCTCCTATTCCAGACCATAACAAATTACCAAGACCAATTGATGACTTAACTGTTCCTGCTCTTAGGCTTCCTGCTTCTGTAATACCTATGTGCAAAGGACAATTATCTAGGTCTGCTAATTGTGTATAAGCTGCAACTGCTAGAAAAACATCTGAAGCTTTTACGCTTATTTTATAATCATGGAAGTCATGCTCTTTTAATATCCGAATATGGTCTAATGCCGATTCTACAAGAGCTTCAGGTGTTGGTTCACCGTATTTTTCTAAGATATTTTTTTCTAAAGAGCCGGCGTTCACACCTATTCTTATTGAAGTTTCATTTTGTTTAGCAGCGCTTATAACTTCTTTGACTTTTTTTATATTACCTATATTACCAGGATTAATTCTTAAACAAGCAGCACCAGCATCAGCTGCTTCAATTGCTCTCAAATAATGAAAATGTATGTCGGCCACAATAGGTATTGGGGATAATTTAACAATTTCCTTTAGAGCTTTAGTAGATTCTTTGTCTGGGCATGACACCCTGATAATGTCTGCTCCAGCGTCTGCAGATAAATTAATTTGTTCTAATGTTGCATTAATATCTTTAGTTAGAGTATTAGTCATTGTCTGGACACTAATTGGAGCTTCACCACCAACAAAAACATTACCAACCTTAATCATTCTAGATTTTCTTCGTTCTATATGCCTGTATGGCCTTATATTCATTGATATGTCCTATAGATTTTTTTAAGTAAGTTTATTCTTAATAAATCTACTCAGCAGCCAGTGGCACTTTTGAAAATGCCTTTATGTTTAATGGTCGAGCTGTAATAATTTCACCTATAGCTCCTAACTTTGGGACAATAACATCACCTTGAGATAAAGATAATGCCCCAGCATTGCCCGTATTAAAAGTTAAGCCATTGATATTTGGAACGACATATGTTTCGCCAGGTCTCATAAGTCTTGTCATTAAAATATTACCATTTAAATCTTCAATTTCTACCCAACTATTGCCAATAGCTTTAAGTACCATTTCATTACTGGGATCTCTCTCATTAGCTTTTGCTGACATTTCATTAGTTTGCGTTTCAATATTTTTTGTATTAACTGCATTGGAAGAGCTAGAAATTTTTTCATTATTTGGATAAGAAATAATAGGGTTTTTTATAAGATTTTCTTTAAATTCAGTAATATTTGCTTTTTCTTCCAGCATACTCTGTTTAATTTCATCACCTTCATTTTCCATCTTCGAAATAATAGAATTTTTAGGGTCAAAATTTTCTTCTATAATTACATAACTACTTTTATCTGTTTCCGTTATTTTTTCAATTTGTTGATCTAAAACATTGTTAGATGACATGTTAATTGCATTATTTCTGTCAGTATAATACCAACCCGAATAAACAACGAGCGCAATAAAAAAAGATGCAACAGCACCTATTGGTAAAATCTTATTATTATTAATTTCTGGTGATAGAAATTTATATTCTTCCTTAAAGTTGTCTACTTCTAAACTTTCTTTGAATTCTTGAACTAAAAGATCGCTATCCAATTTCAACAATCGAGCATACGATCTTACAAATCCAATTTTGTAGGCTGTGCCCGGTAAATCAATCTGTTCACCATTTTCAAAATCTTTGATAATCTTAACTCTTACTTTCAGTAAGGCACTAGCCTGTTCTTGTGTAAGACCATTATTTACTCTTGCATCAAGACACAATTTACCTATAGTAGTAAGTTCAACATTATCAAAAGCTTCAGTAATCACTTCTGAAATAGTAGAATCTTCGTCTAATAAAGATTTTGATTTATCTTTTTCAATTAAACCGGGCATACAATCTCCTAAAGATATTTCATTTTATAATGAGATACCTTTTAAATCAACAATTGTTTTAACGGCTCAAATTTTAAAAAATTTACTTAATAGATATTAGGTATCTAAACCAAATGCAGAATGTAGTGATCTCATTGCCAGTTCATAATAATCTGAGGAAATAAGAACTGAAATCTTAATTTCACTTGTAGAAATAACATGAATATTAATGTGATTTCGAGCCAATGTTTCAAACATTGTCTTAGCTATCCCAGATTGCGTTCGCATTGCATTTCCTACAACAGAAATTTTTACAACATTTGTATCACTCGTGAACTTATTAAAACATATTTTTTTTTGGACTTCTTTTATTGCTTTTTCAGCAATTATCAAATCAGTTTCGGGTATAGTAAATGTAATGTCAGTTACTTCATGATTAATAGATGAAGACTGGACAATCATGTCTACATTAATTGAGTGTTGCGCTAATGTTCCAAAAATATCCGCGGCCTGACCAGGTTGATCAGGAACTCCATGTAATGTTATTTTGGCCTCATTCAAACTATGGGCAATTCCACTTATTTCAGATTTTTCCATATTCTTTTCCTCTTTAACAATAGACGTGCCTGGTAAATCTTCGAAACTACTAAGAACTCTTAAATTTACACCATATTTCATAGCTAATGCAACAGACCTGGCTTGAAGAACCTTAGCCCCCTGAGAAGCTAATTCTAACATTTCTTCATATGTAATTATATCAAGTTTCTTTGCACTTTTGACAATTCTAGGGTCAGTTGTATACACACCATCAACATCTGTATAAATATCACAACGAGCTGCTAAAAAAGAAGCTGCCATTGCGACTGCTGTTGTGTCTGAACCACCTCTTCCTAAAGTAGTAATCCTATTTTCACTTGATACTCCTTGGAAACCAGAAACTATTGCAACCTGATTAACTTCTAGATCTTTTGAAATGTTATCTGTTTTAATTTTTTCAATCACTGATTTCCCATATGTTTTATCCGTGACTATTGGTATTTGCCAACCTAACCAGGAACGAGCTTTTATAGATATTTTTTCTAGGGCGATGGCTAATAGAGCTGACGTAATTTGTTCTCCTGTTGATATAACAGTATCATATTCTGAATAGGGTGGTATATCTGAAGTATTTTTAACTAAATCTATTAAATTATTTGTAACTCCAGACATAGCTGAAACTACAACTATAACCTTATTCGCTTTTTCCACTTCTAACTTAATTTTTAGTGCAATGTTTTTTATTTGTGGAATATCTGCAACTGAAGTTCCTCCAAATTTCAATACCACAATATTCAAATTTCTGTTATCCTTTAAAAATGTAATATATAATTTAAAACATTCATGAAAACCATATTATGACTAATACAGTAGACGTAAAAGAAATAGAACAATTTTCTTTATTAAGCAACAAGTGGTGGGATAAATCTGGCCCTTTTTCTGCACTACATAAATTATCAAATGCAAGAATAGAATTTATTAAAAACAATGCTAGTAGAGTTATTAGTCAAAAAAATTTAGAAGCTAAATTTTTAGAAGGGATTGAGTGTATAGATATTGGTTGTGGTGGTGGCATATTATCTGAACGTTTAAGTAGATTGGGTGCAAAAGTAACTGGAATTGATGCTTCAGAAAGTTCTATTAATGTAGCTAAAGAGCATTCGTTTAAAAGTCGTTTAGAAATTGATTACAAATGTTTAACCACAAGTGAACTCCTTAGAAGTAAAAAAGGCAAATTTTTTAATAAATTTGACATTGTCATCGCATCAGAGGTTATTGAACATGTAAATGAAAGAAAAATTTTCTTATCAGATATTTCAAAATTGAGCCGATCTGGTGGTTTGATCGTCTTCACCACAATAAATAAATCTTTTTTAGGTATATTATTAGGAAAGTTTTTTGCTGAAAACATATTAAAAGTTGTTCCAAAGAACACTCATGATCCAAATAAATTTATTTCACCACAAAAACTTTCATCAGAAGCCGAAGAGCATAATATCATCTTAGATAATTTTGTAGGTTTTGTACCAACTTTAAAAATTAGCAACATCTTAAAAAGGGAATTTGGAGATTTTAGATTATCATCTAATATAGATGTAAACTATGGTGCTGCTGGTATAAAATTATAACTTAGTGATCATCTGGAATCCAAGGAATATTAATTACGTCAATTCCTTCATCTCGTAATTCTTGGATTTCTTTTTTTGTACCATGACCATGAATTGGTCTTTCTTTAATTTGCCCATCTTTCATGGATCTAGCCTCAGAAACAAACTTATCTCCAACAAAAGTAGAGTTCTTTTGTATTTCTTTTTTTATAGTCCTTAAAATAGTTGTAACATTTTTTAAATTTTCATTTCCCAAAACGCCCCTTTCAGAGTTCATGACTAACGTATCATTTGCAATTTTAGTGTTTTTAGTGGTTTGATATTTAACCTTTCTTACATTCGGTGTCGCCAATAATTTAATGATATTATGACTGCCACATATTGGACAATTTATTAGACCTAATGACTTTTGCTTTTCATATGCCTCAATATTTTGAAACCAACCGTCAAATTCATTTTGTTCAGTACAATATGTAGATTTACACTTTAATTTATATTTAATCATTATGCTTAAAGTTTTCCACAACAATGTTTGTATTTTTTTCCTGAATCACATAATGGACATATTGAATTTCTTGGTATTTTTTTGCTACTTGGGAGTTTTTGAGGTTCATTATTATGTTCTTTTGACTGAATATTTTCTTGTTCAATTTCTATATACGACAATACAGACGTAATAGTTTTTCTTAATTTATCAAGCATATTTTCAAATAACTCAAAAGCTTCTTTTTTATATTCATTTAAGGGATCCTTTTGAGCATAAGCTCTTAAACCTATAGATTGTCTCATTTGGTCTAACATCAATAAATGTTCTTTCCAGCCCTGATCTAAAACTTGTAATAATAGAGTTTTTTCTGCCTGCCTAAAAACGTCAATTCCAAATTTTACAGCACGCTCTGCCATGAAATTATTAGATAATTCAATTAGACGCGATATGATCTCTTTTTCGATAATACCGTCTTCTTTAGTCCATTTAATAATTGGGACTGTTAAACCTAAATAATTTTTAACATCGGTTGCTAGCGTTTCTGAATCCCATTGATCGTGATAACTTTGCTCAGGAATAGATTTGAATACTATCGTTTCTATAACCTCATGGCGCATATCTAAGATCATTTCACTAATATCATCTGATCTCATTATTTCTTTTCTTTGATCAAAAATAACTTTTCTTTGATCATTCATAACATCATCAAACTTTAATAATTGTTTTCTAATTTCAAAATTATGAGCTTCAACTTTACCTTGTGCTTTTTCTACGGCCTTATTTATCCATGGGTGAACAATAGCTTCTCCTTTTTCCAAACCAAGTTTTCCTAACATTGTCTCTAATCTGTCTGAACCAAATATTCTCATCAGATCGTCTTGTAGAGACAATAGAAATTTTGAGCTTCCAGGGTCACCTTGTCTGCCTGTTCTACCCCGAAGCTGGTTATCAATTCTTCTACTTTCATGACGCTCTGTACCGATTACATACAAACCACCCGCCTTAAGAGCTACATTTTTCTTTTCTTCTATGTCGTTTATTAAATTTTTAACTTTCTCAGAGTTCAAATCATCTACTTTAATCTCTTTTGCTTGTCTAATTTCTAAATTTCCGCCTAACTGAATATCTGTGCCTCTACCCGCCATATTAGTTGCTATTGTAATTGAACCTGGAATTCCAGCGTAGCCAATTATTTGAGCCTCTTGTTCGTGAAACTTAGCATTTAAAACTTCATGATCAATATTTTTAGCTTTCAACAATTTTGACAAGATTTCAGATTTTTCGATTGATACTGTTCCTACTAGAACTGGTTGGTTATTTTTTTTACACTCCTCAATTAAGTTAATTACAGCTTCATCTCTCTCTAGATTAGTTTTATAAATTTCGTCGTTACTATCTATTCGTGCTATTTTTAAATTAGTAGGCACCTCTATTACATGTAAATTATAAATTTCAGAAAATTCTCCTTCTTCTGTTAGGGCTGTCCCTGTCATTCCTGACAATTTAGGATACATTCTGAAATAGTTTTGAAAAGTTACACTTGCTAAAGTTTGATTTTCAGGCTGAACAGTAATTTTTTCTTTAGCCTCAATTGCTTGATGTTGACCTTCGCCAAAACGTCTACCTTCCATAGCACGCCCAGTAAATTCGTCAATAATAATTACACTATTATTTTTAACCATATAATGAGTATTTTTTTTAAATAGCTTGTGAGCTCTTAAAGCTTGATTTATGTGGTGCAATATAGATACGTTTTTAACATCAAAAAGACTTCCATCCTCAATTAAGTTTTCAGACTTTAATGCTTGTTCAATATTACCAATTCCATTATCGGTAAGATTACAAGTTCTTTGTTTTTCGTCAAGTTCATAGTCATCTTCTTTAAGTGACGGAATAAACTTGTCTATAGTTTTATATAAAATTGAAGAATCTTCAGATTGACCAGATATAACCAGTGGTGTTCTAGCCTCATCTATTAAAATGGAGTCAACTTCATCAACAATAGCAAAATTGAATGGTCTCTGAACCATTTCATCTAAACTATATTTCATATTATCTCTTAGATAATCAAATCCGAATTCGTTATTAGTTCCATATGTAATATCAGCTTTATAAGCGAGTCTTCTTTGATGGTCGTCCATTTCAGAGACTATACAGCCTACAGACATGCCTAAAAATTCATATATTTGTCCCATCCATTGAGAATCTCTTTGAGCTAAATAGTCATTTACGGTTACTACGTGAACTCCTTTTCCTTCTAATGCATTTAAATAACATGCTAAAGTGGCAACTAAAGTTTTACCTTCACCAGTTTTCATTTCGGCAATCTTACCCTCATGAAGAACTAGGCCACCCATCAATTGAACATCAAAATGTCTTTGATTTAGTGTTCTTTTTGCAGCTTCTCTAACGCTCGCAAAAGCTTCTGGTAAAATGTTTATTAAGTTCTGCTCTTTAGATAATAAATCTTTAAAATAAGTAGTCTTTAGTTTTAATTCATCATCAGAAATTTTCTGAAGATCTTCTTCTAAACTATTAATTTTATCAATAATAGGTCTATATTTTTTTATTTGTCTATCATTAGACGAGCCAAAAAATCTAGACGTTAATTTGTTGAACATTTAATAGAGCTCCAATTATATATATTTTCTTAATAATCTTTGAATACTATAAAAAAACACATCATTCCTTGTATACTACAAAAAAAACCTGTAAAAAAATTAAATTTATAATTGGATTATACTAAAATGTCTTCTATTAAAATTTTTTTTATTGTAGGAAAATTACTTTTTGCTTTTTCAATTTGTAACGCTTTAGCTGAAAACCCAAGTAAAATTATTGCTGCAAAAGTTAATGACCACATTATAACTGCTCAAGACGTATTGGATGCCTTGAACAGATTACCTAAAAAAATAAGAGAAAGGGCTCTATCTGATATATATCCAAATATTGTAAACGAACTTATAAACCAGCATTTAATTACGAAACAAGCTTATAAAGATAAATTAGATTTAAACACAGAAGTTGCTTATTTATTAAAGAAAAATAAAGATCAAATAATTGCTAAATATTGGCTGAATAATTTTCTTACTAATCAAATCAGAAAAGAAACTATAGATAAATACTATAATAATTATGTAAAAAATTTTAAATCATCAAAAGAATTCAATGCTAGCCACATTTTATTAAAAAGTAAAAAAGAAGCTTTGGAAATAATCAAAAAATTAAAAAATAAATCCAAATTTTCTGAGTTAGCAAGAGAATATTCTATTGGACCTTCTGGAAAAAATGAGGGAAAGTTAGGTTGGTTTCAATCAGGACAAATGGTAAATGCTTTTGAGAAGGCTACATTTGCACTTAAAAAAGGTACAATAACAGATGCGCCTGTTAAAACTAAATTTGGGTACCACGTAATTATGCTGAATGATATCAGAAATTCTAAGCCAAAAGAATTAAATATAGTTAAACAACAAATAGTTGACAGAATTAGGAAGTTTTCATTATCCAACCTAGAAAAAGAAATTAGAAAAAATCAAAATATAACTATTGTTGACTTTGAAGATGTTTCAAAAAAAGTAAATAATTAATCCTTATAGATTTTATTATGAAAAAAAATCATAAAAAAGATATTCGTCTGGAAGGTATAAAAGTTTTCACTACTTTTTGTGGAATAAAAAACACTCCTAATAATGAAGATGATCTCCTGCTAGTTGAATTTGAAAAATCATGTTCGATTGCCGGTGTTTTTACAAAATCTCGAACATCTAGCGCGCCTGTAAATCTATGTAAAAGTAATTTAAGTTCTTTAGAGCAAGCTACTGTTAGAGCCATTGTTGTTAATTCAGGAAACGCAAATGCATTTACAGGTAAATCAGGCGAGGAGTCAGTTTTAAAAATAAGTAAGTATCTTTCAAAAAAACTAAATTCCAATATTAACGAAATCTATACAGCATCTACAGGTGTAATTGGTGAACAGTTAGATACTAATAAAATTATAAACGGCCTTAAATCAATAACTTCTTGCGAAACTCAAAGCTGGTTTCAAGCCGCACATGCAATTAAAACAACCGACACTTTCCCTAAAGTTGTAATGAGAACATGTAAAATTGATGGTATTGAAATTGACATTGTCGGTATAACTAAAGGCTCAGGCATGATAGCACCAGACATGGCGACAATGTTAGGGTTTATTTTTACCAATGCCAATTTACACTCAGACATTCTTCAAAGACTCCTAGCAAAAGCAAACGAAACTAGTTTTAACTCAATAACTGTAGACAGCGACACATCAACAAGTGATACAGTTTTATTGACTGCCACACGAATGGCTAATCATAACTTAATTACAAAATATTCAGACAAACGCCTTAAAGAGTTTAAAATTACTTTATCCAGCCTAATGTTAGAATTAGCGAAATTAATTATTAAGGATGGCGAGGGTGCATCAAAATTTATTACCATTAATGTTACAGGTGCTAAGACAAAAAAATCTGCGAAAAAAATTGCCCTTTCTATCGCTAACTCTCCCTTGGTTAAAACTGCAATTGCTGGAGAAGATGCTAATTGGGGCAGAATAATTATGGCTATCGGTAAATCAGGAGAACGTGCGGAGAGAGATAAGATTAAAATTTACATAGGTGATGAACTAGTTACTAATAAAGGAATGATTCATAAAAACTATTCAGAAGCTCGAGCAACAAAACACTTAAAACAAGATCAAGTTTATTTGTCAGTAGATGTTGGGGTTGGTAAATGTTGTGGAAAAGTATATACGTGTGATTTAACACATAAATATATTCAGATTAATGCCGATTATAGATCATAAAAATTTAAAAATTGTTGTTTCAATTGCTCTTATAAATAATGAAAGCGAGATTTTATTATCAAAAAGACCTGAAAAAAAACACTTATCTGGATTTTGGGAATTTCCTGGAGGTAAAGTTGAAGAAGGTGAAACTCCTGAAAAAGCTTTGATCAGAGAAGTTAAAGAAGAATTAAATATTGATATAAATAACAAATGTATTGCCCCTTTATCTTTTAGTGAGTTTGATTATAACAAATTTCAATTGTTATTGCTTTTGTATATTTGTAGAAGATGGGATGGAGTA
This sequence comes from uncultured SAR116 cluster alpha proteobacterium, assembly GCA_902528415.1. GTDB lineage: Bacteria > Pseudomonadota > Alphaproteobacteria > Puniceispirillales > Marisalimonadaceae > Marisalimonas. The sequence goes on from CABZSR010000016.1 coordinate 16,910, forward strand.
CCTATGTCTATGGAAAATAATAAATTAGAATGGGTCAAACCAAATATGCTTCGAGATTATAAAATGCCACCTGCTGATGATGCTTTAATATATTGTTTACAAGATCTATTTTAAAATTTAAATGATTTAGGAATACTCATGAACAAAGTTAACAAGATAGTTATGTATACAAGTTCTTTATGTGGATTTTGCTACAAAGCAAAATCTTTATTAAAAAGAAAAAACATTCCTTTTGATGAGATTAATGTTGACATAAACTATGAAAAGAAAAAAGAAATGATTAATAGATCAAATGGGAGAACGTCAGTACCACAAATTTTTTTTGACGACCAACATATTGGTGGGTGCGATGAATTGTATGAACTTGATCAAGAAAATGGATTGGAGATTTTTCAATAAATAATATATCAAAACATCTATCAATCGCATGCCTTCAATACGCTTCAACTAAGAGTGAACTACTTACTTTAAAAATTATAAGGAAATTAATAAAAGAGGCCGTTGATTTGGGTGCTGAGTTTATTGCTTTGCCTGAATGCGCTACTTCTCTTCATGAAAATTCAACAATTACAAAAAAATTAGCAAAACCAGAATTGAAGAATTTTAGCCTACAAACTCTGATGGCTTTGGCCAAAAATAATGCAGTTTATATTTTAATTGGTTCTTTACCAATAAAGTTAAAAAATAAAATAACTAATAGATCCTTCTTAATTGGCCCCAATGGAAAAGTTTTGTGTAAATATGATAAAATACATTTATATGATGTTAATTTACCAAATGGTGAGATTTATAGAGAATCAGATACTTACTCATCTGGGAATAAAGCTGTTATTGGCGAAATAAAAGAAAATAAATTAAAAATCGGAATGACGATTTGCTATGATCTTAGATTTCCAAATTTATACCAAGATTTAGCTAAAAATGGTGCAGAAATCATTACTGTTCCTTCAGCTTTCTCGAATGTTACTGGTCCGCATCATTGGCACACACTATTGAAAGCTAGAGCTATTGAAACCGGTTCATTTATAATTGCGCCAGCTCAAAGTGGCAAACATCAATGCGGAAGAATAAGTTTTGGACATTCTTTGATAATTTCTCCTTGGGGGAAAATTTTGAGTGACGCGAAGAAAAAAGAAGGCTTAATTTATACAAGAATAAATTTACAAGAAGTTACATTAGCCAGACAAGCAATTCCAAACATATTTAGCAAAAAAACATATTCAACCAATATTTAAATATTTATCTTCTTTTTGTTTTATGATTTCTTCTTCACTTATTGATAATAAGGTATCTAGTCTTTTTTCTATAACATTTCCTATGGCATTTATAGCCATCTCAGGATTTCTATGAGCACCGCCAACAGGTTCTGGAATTACTTCATCAATGATTTCAAATCTTTCCATATCTTGAGCGGTTAATTTTAAAGCTTCTGCTGCCTTGTCTGCATTATCTGCACTTCTCCACAAGATAGAAGAGCAACCTTCGGGTGAAATAACAGAATAAATAGCATGCTCTAACATTAAAGTATTGTTTGCGACAGCTAGAGCAACCGCTCCGCCAGAGCCACCCTCACCTGTAATTATTGATATAGTTGGCACTCTGATTTCTAAACTTTTCTGTATGCATCTAGCTATAGCCTCCGCCTGTCCCCTTTGTTCGGCTCCTTGTCCTGGGTAGGCTCCAGCAGTATCAACAAACATAATTATTGGTATAAGAAATTTATCTGCCAACTCCATAAGTCGTACTGCTTTTCTATAGCCTTCAGGCCTAGCCATGCCGAAATTTTTTAAAATTCTGTCATCTGTATTTTTTCCTTTATCAATTCCCATAACAATAATGCTTTTACCTTTAAAAATTGCTGTTCCACCTGTAAGGGCATTATCGTCAGAAAAATTTCTGTCACCGGAAAGAGGTATATAACATTCAAATAATTGTTTAACAATATCTTGAAAATGAGGCCTTTCAGGATGTCTAGAAACCTGAACTTTCTGCCAAGGGGTAAGTTGTGAATAAGTAGATTTTAATTCTTCTGAAACCGCCCCTTGAAGTTTACCTATTTCTTCAGCTATGTTTATATCAGTCCCAGAAGATAAATGACGTAACTCTTCTATTTTTCCTTCAAGATCTGATATTTGTTTTTCAAAAGATAGAAAATGTTTAATCATATTTAAAGCCTTCGTTATTTTTAAAATTCATTTTATTTAAAGGGTGAGTATCTTTAATAAGGCCTGCGAGCCTCTCTGATTTGACGTAAGTATATATTTCAGTAGTGCTAATATCAGCATGACCTAGCAGTTTTTGTAAAGATCTTAAATCAGCCCCTCGATTTAGCATATGGGTCGCAAAACTATGCCTAATGTTATGAGGTGAAATTTCCTTGTTATCAATGCCTATACTTTTTGACAAACAAGATAAGTCTTTGTAAATAATTTGACGTGAGATATGCCCGCTACCCTTTTTGTCAGGAAACATATATTTATTATCTATTGATCCCTGTAAGGTAGATCTATGATCTAACCAAATATCTATTACACTTTTAGCTTCTTTATTAAAAGCGACCATTCTATAAACGTTACCTTTACCCTTAATTTGCAACTTTTCAGTTATATTTATAAAGTCTGATAATGGCAATTCTAATAACTCAGTAATCCTCATACCTGTCGAGTATAAAATCTCTAGTATTGTCAAGGTACGCAAACATTTATTTTTTTGAAGAGATAAATCTTGTGATTTTTCGTAATCATACTTAGCTTTTTCTAAAAGTGAAATCATAACATTTTCTGATAAAGATTTAGGTAATTTTACATGCTTTTTAAAACTTTCTTGATTACTCAAGGGGTTTGTTTTTATATACCCTTCTTCTTTTAAAATTTGATAAAATTGTTTAAGTGATGAAAGTTTTCTATTTAATGAGCTTGGTTTAAAATTCTTACTTCTTAATAAAAAAAATATTTCTTTAAAATCTTGTTCTTTCGCTTCTAGAGCATTGATATTATTGTCGTTAAATAAATTAAATATTAAATTTATATCAGATCTATATGCACTTTTAGTATTTTTAGATAGGCCTTTTTCTAAACTAATAACATTTATTATTTTGTTAACTAACTCGATATTTTGATCTTTGCTTTTTTTCATCAATAAACTTTTAAAAATTAATGAACTTTGATGACATTATTTCGTAAGTAATTTTATCAGCTAAATCTAACAAACCTATTTTAATAAGTGCCGACCTTATAGTAATCATGTTGTTTATATCAAAATCAACTAATGTAGTGTCATCCATTAATCTACCTATAAGTAAAACTGTTAGCGCTTTTTTGTCATTATCAGCGGCTTGTTCTATAGATTTTCTTAAAATAAAGTTTTTTAAACTATAACTATTTTCCCATCGAATAAAACTATTATCATCCAATTTTTTTTCATCTGTACTATTTACATAATCAAGCCATTCAATTGAACTTGGTTCTTTCATCCCTGATTTTTCTATAATAGGAATGATAGGCCATGCTCTTTCTTTTAGAATTATTTCCCAATTCCAAGTCTTGTCTTTCTCTAACATTATTATATTTGCTAAACTATTATCCGGATGTAAGTTTGGTTTGGAAATTATCATCAATCTATTTATTGAATTATTTAGTTCTTTTGTCAGAGAAGATTTATCTATCTTTTCTAAAACAGGTATATATAAATCGGCAATATCTTTAAATCTTCCATTTTTAATTTCTAATTTAATAAAAGTTATTATTGACTCTGCTTTTTTAATTTCATCTTTCATCGTTATTATTGCTAGCCAAACGTTAGCTCTATTAAACCCATTTGGTTTGTTTGTATAACTAGATAAAGCTTTCTTTATGTCAATATTACCGTCGGCCACAGATTTATAATTTTCAATTATTTCATTAACATTTACAAAACTATAATTCATTTTTTTGTCTAATAGAAAAGATCTAGCACTTGGGGTTAAATAAGTAAGTGATAAAAGAGAATCTGTATACTCAACCGCAAAATGAGCAATGTAATTTGCTTTAATTGGTATCTTTAAAGTATCCATCATAATTACATGTAAAGGCTGAATTTTATTATATTCATTTTCCAAATTAAAAGTTTTTTCGTTATTATTAATAATCTGAAATAAATTTTCAAAAATTTTGTCTGAAAAACCTCTTGATTTTATTAAATCCAGTATAAACTCTGACTGGTTTACTTTACCGTCTATCGCAAGACAAAAAATTCGAGCCATTTGCCAGAAGTTATCCGAATTAGCTTTTGATTTTTTATTAACATATTGGCACGCTTTTTTGTCTTGACGGTTTATTAGTTCATATTCTGTCTGCCAACGTTTCCAAAAATCCCACCTTTTGCCTCCTGGCAACTGAGTAACTAATTGATATAATTTTTGGCTCTCTCCACCACTTTTAATTTTATATAATCTAGTTTCTAAGAATTTAACTATATTATCTGAATTACCAATTGGTGGATTAGACGTGCTTAAGTACAAATCGCTTAAAAAAATGTGTAGGCTTTTACTTAATAGTATGTCTGGAATGTAATTAAAATGTTCAATTATATCAGACGCCTTCATTTTAGTCCAAATATCTAGACCCATTATTTCATTTACGTCTGTTTTAATGCCTAGTGATCCCAGTGAAGGCTTTTCTAATTTACTTACTTTAATAATAGAATTTTTATTATTATCCAAAGGTTCTTTATTAGTTGATTTAGTAGTTTGGGAGTACACTTCAATTTCAGCCATATTTAATAGAAAAATAAGACCACAACTTAAAAAAAAATTTAATACTCTTTTGAACAAATTATGACTACCTTACTATTTTATCATTTACATCTATAATTTTGTTTTTTAACTTATCAGGTGCAGGCATATCAATATATGTCACTGTAACAAAAACTCCTAAAACAATAAAAACAAACACGATTAATAAAAACTTATAATTTTTCATGTACAATTCCAAAATTAGTTAAGACTTTAATTTTAAATTATGGCGAGTTTTTGTCTATTACTAACGTGATTACTTAACATAAAATTTGAAAATTTACTAAAAATATGATGTTTCCGAAAAATTAGTATGATAATTTATTCTGATGTTAAAAAAAAATAAAATAAATCTAAAATGTATTAATAATAATAAAATTATAACTTTCATTGGTATGATGGGCACAGGGAAATCTAAATTTGGCCGTCTGATTGCAAAAAATTTTAGTTTTGATTTTTATGATATAGATTTATTAATTGAACAAAAATTTAACAATACAATTAAAACAATTTTTGAAGAAAAAGGAGAAAAATTTTTTAGACAAGCCGAAGAAAATATTATTAAAGAATTAATTTATACTTTATCAAATGCTAATAAAAGTTCAGTCATAAGTTTAGGTGGAGGTGCTTTTGACAACGTAAATACAAGAACACTATTATTGAAAAAGTCGCGTGTAATTTGGCTGAACACTCCTGTCCAGAAACTGATTAATAGAGTTGGAGATGGATCAAAAAGACCTATGATTAGAGGAGATGTTAATAAATCAATTTCTGAACTTTTGAAAAAAAGAATTAAATACTATTCACTTTGTCATGACCAATTAAATACTAATAAACTTAATCAGAACCAGATAATTGAAAAAATTACTGAAATAATATCTAATTAGAACTAAAAAAGAAACATAATGAAGTCAAAAATCTTAAACGTTTCCTTAAATAGAAAAGTAGAAAATTTATCATATCCAATAATTATTGGAGATAATATATTAAACCGTAGTGGCGAAATTTTAAAAGAATTTATATATAAAAAAAATGTTATTGTTATTTATGACAGTTTTTTTTCTGTTAAAACAAGTCCTAATAATGAGTTTGAGGAGTTTGTTCAGTCTATGAATAAATTAACAACAACTCTGAATTTCATTGATATTCCTGGAGGAGATCAAACAAAAAATATAAACCAACTAAATGAAATTATCGAAAAAGTATTAACGTATGGAATAGATAGGCAAAATGTAATAATTGCATTTGGTGGAGGGGTTGTTGGTGACATTGCTGGTTTTGTAGCGTCTATTTTGTTAAGAGGAATAAATTATATACAAGTTCCTACCACCCTTTTATCACAGGTTGATAGTTCTGTAGGAGGTAAGACTGGTATAAATTCTAAAATAGGTAAAAATTTAATTGGCTCTTTTCACCAACCTCAAGCAGTTTTGGCAGATATAAATATACTTAAAACACTTCCAAATCGGGAGTTTCGAGCTGGCTTTGCTGAAGTTGTTAAATATGGATTAATAAAGGATCTAGAATTTTTCAACTGGTTAAACCAAGAATATGACAGTATTTTTATTTATGACAAAATTAAGTTACAGAAAATGATAACTAAATCCTGTGAAATAAAAGCTAAAATTATTAAGAATGACGAAAAAGAAGGAGGAAAAAGAGCTCTTCTTAATCTTGGTCACACATTTGCTCATGCTATTGAGTCCTTTGGTAATTTTGATGGAAGAATAATACATGGAGAAGCTGTGTCTATAGGAATATGTTTAGCTTTTAAGCTCTCAAATAAATTATGTTTTTGTTCAAAAGATGATACTAAAAAAGTAATTAATCTCTTTCAAAAATCAAAACTACCAACTTCTTTACATGATATTAAAAAATTATCTATTTCAACATCCGGAATGATTCAGAAGTTCAAACTCGATAAAAAAAACAGACAAAACGAGCTTACATTCATATTAAATAAGCGGATTGGTGAGTCCTTTATTAAACATAATGTGAGTGCTAATGTTTTAACCCAATTTTTAAATGAAGAAATTTAATGCCAGAACTGTTTGTTTTTTTTACTAATATTTTATTATTAATTATTTTGTCAGCTTTTTTTTCAAGTTCCGAAACAGCTTTGACTGCAGTTTCAGAAGCAAGAATTCACGAGTTAGCACTTCAAGGTAATAAAAGAGCCGTTACAATTGAAAAAATTTTAGCAAAAAAAGAAAAAATGATAAGTACAATATTAATTGGGAATAATTTAGTGAATATTGTTGCCTCAGTTTACGCAACCAGTTTTGCTATAAGTTATTTTGGAGAGTTTGATTTAATTTTTGTAACTATATTGTTAACAATTGTACTTGTAATTTTTGCTGAAGTAATTCCTAAAACGTATGCGTTTAGCCATGCAGATAAATTAGCTTTAACAGTAGCCCCTATCATTAGACTTTTTATTTTTTTATTTACTCCAGCGACCTTTATAACAGAACGTTTTGCCAAGATTATTTCTGGTCCAATAATTGAAGATGAGGAAGCCAAAACTGAAGAACTTAGAGGAATGATTAGATTACATGCTGGTAACGAAAGTAGAGGAAAAGAAAGAGGAAAAATGATGTCAAGCATGCTTGATATGGATGAAGTAACAATTGAAGCTGTTATGACACATAGAGGTGCTGTAACAATGATTGATTCTGAGGAAAATCCAGAAATTATATTCAAGGTCGTTGGTGAAAGTCCTTTTACTAGAATACCAATTTATTCAGGGAATCCCGATAATATTATAGGAATACTTCACGCTAAAGAGTTGTTTAGAAATTTGAGAAGACGTAATTTTAAAAATATCAACTCAATAAACTTATCTGAGTTGATGATACAACCATATTTTGCCCCAGAAACAACTTTGTTATTTGACCAATTAGAAATCTTCAAAACTAGAAGAGAACATTTTGCAGTTGTAGTGGACGAATATGGTGACTTTCGAGGCATTGTTACCCTAGAGGATATTTTAGAAGAAATCGTGGGTGAAATTGATGATGAAACTGACATTAAGGTTAAAGGAGTAAAACCACAACCTGATGGATCTTTTATTGTTGACGGTTCTGTTACAATAAGAGATTTGAATAGGTCACTAAGTTGGTCCCTTCCTGACCAAAATGCAAATACTGTTGCTGGATTAGTTTTGTATGAATCGAAAACGATCCCAGAGCCTGGTCAAGAATTTAGATTTTTTGATATAAGATTTAGGATTCTACAAAAAAAAGGTAATTTCGTTTCTCAATTACGTTTATGGAACGAAATGGCGACAGAAAAAATATAAAATTTTATCTCATATATATTTGTGTTCATCAATTGTGTAAGTCTTAATAACTACTGAATGAAGGTCTGATAAAAACTCTTCTTTAAGACATTCATTTACCATTCTGTGTCTATCAATTTTATTTTTATTATGAAATTTTTCAGAAACTATTATAATTTCAAAATGGCTTTCAACATTTTCTCTAAAATTTTGGTGACCTCTATGTAGTTCAGAAACGTCTAAAACAGAAAAAAAATGTGGTTTAAAATAGTTTATAATTATTTCTTCAATCTTTAATTTTCTTTTCAAAATAACTTCCCACTTATTAAATTTAAAAAATGCATTCCAATCTTGCACGTATTAAAAGATAATCCTATAGTAAATTAAAAAAATAAAGTTATGCTTAACACAAAACAAAATCAAAATAGTGAGAAAATTTGCTCTAATCCAGGTTGTGAAGAAACTGGGATTTATCCTGCACCTAAATCAAGAGAAAATTTAAATGAATACTTATATTTGTGTATAAATTGTATAAAAGTATTTAACAAGTCTTGGAATTATTTTGCGGGATTAAGTGAAAAAGAATTAGAGATTGAAATACGAAAATCTGTTACTTGGGATAGACCAAGTTGGAAGTTTGGTACTAAAAACTTAAATCATGATTTTGAAGAAGCCTTCAGGGCTTTCAATGGACAAAAAAAATTAATTAAAGAAAAAGTCGTCGATAAAAAACTAGAGGGTTGCTTTAAAATTTTAGGTTTAAATTCAAATAGTAAATTACGTGAGGTTAAATCTAGGTATAAAACTTTAGCAAAAAAATGGCATCCTGATGTCCAAAGTGAAAAAAGTTCAAAAAATAAAGATACGTTCATAAATATAACAAATGCCTACAAAACTATTTTAAAATCATTTACAAAAACTACAAAAAACAAATGAACCTGCTTTGGAGAAACTATCATGAATGAAGTTAGTTTAACTAACAATATGGACTTTAACTCAGAAACCTTTCCCACTTCTCTAACTTCAGTTATAGATTCCGAAAAGGTTTTTGGCTTTAAAAGTAATATGAAAATTTTAGGATTTAAAGAAAAAACTAAATTTGTACCTGATATTGATCAGTCTTATTTATTCGATGAAATAACTACAAAAGCAATCCTTGCAGGGTTTTGTTATAATAGGAGAGTGATGATACAAGGATATCATGGTACTGGAAAATCAACTCATATAGAACAAGTTGCTGCAAGATTAAATTGGCCTTGTGTTAGAGTAAATCTCGATAGTCATATTAGTCGTTTAGATCTAATAGGTAAAGACGCTATTGTTTTAAAAGATGGTAAACAAATTACAGAATTTAGGGAAGGTGTTTTGCCTTGGGCATTACAGAACCCAGTTGCAATTGTTTTTGACGAATATGATGCAGGTAGAGCAGATGTAATGTTTGTTATTCAAAGAGTTTTAGAGGTTTCAGGTAAACTAACACTCCTTGACAATAATAGAGTAATCAATCCTCATCAAAACTTTAGATTATTTGCGACAGCTAACACAGTAGGTTTAGGTGACACTACGGGTTTGTATCATGGAACTCAGCAGATTAATCAAGGTCAAATGGATAGATGGTCAGTTGTTTCCACTTTAAATTATTTACCTGCAAAAGCAGAGGAGGAAATAGTCGCATCTAAGGTACCAAATTTTAGAAATAAAGAAGGAAAAGAAACTATCAAATCCATGGTTTCTATAGCTGAATTAACAAGAAATGGTTTTATCTCAGGTGACCTTTCAACAGTAATGTCTCCAAGAACTGTTATAACATGGGCAGAAAATACAAATATAGTTGAAGATATAGATTTAGCTTTCAAATTAACTTTTTTTAATAAATGCGATGAAATGGAACGACCAATATTGTCAGAATATTATCAAAGATGTTTTGGAAGAGAATTAATTAAAGTTGACAAAACTGTAGATCTTTAAATCCGCAAATGAGTAATAAATCTGAAAATACTCAATTCCAAAATGCAACTGCCTCTACTTTAAAGGCTGTTTCTGGAGATCTTGAAAGTGAAAGAGAAATTAAATTTTCTGGAAGTTCAAGTTATTTATCGTCAAAAGAAATTAGATTACCTCAAATTTTGAAAGAATTGGATAGTACGCAGCTTTCAAGATTAAGGGGTGAATCTGATAAAATTGCTCTTAAAATAAAGCATCATGATCCCATAGTGCATAATAAGTATTTGCCATCATCAGATCTATCATCTCAAATATTTCAATTTGCTGAAGATTCTCGCATAGAATCTGTAGGGTCAAAAAATCTTGTTGGTATAAAGAATAATCTGCAAAATTTAGTTGAAGAAAAATTTAAAGAAACAATTTTGCCCATACCAGGCGGAGACGATAAAGAAGCTCTAATGAACGCACTACAGTTAGTAATTAGAGAAAAAATTACTGGATGTAGTTCACCAGCAAACACCTCTTTATCGCTTGAAAAATGGCGTCCTTGGATTAATAGTAAAATAGGAAATTTACTAAATCAATTATCAGAAAACACCCAAGATCAAGAAAATTATGCTAAAAAAACTAAAGAATTGTTGACTGCTCTACAAGCAGACATAGGTGAGACAGATCAAAATAAATCTGGCGAAAATGAAGACGAGAGTAATGAAAGTAACACAGATGAAAGTGAAGATGATGGTTCTTCTGCCCAAAGTGAAAATGAAGATGATCAAGATGCAGGCTTAGATGGCGGCAGTGAAGCACAAGATGAAGATGGAGAAATAGATGGTGAAGCACAGGAAGGTGACTTAGAAGATCAGGATGGTGAGAGTGAAGGTGAAATAGCCTCTAATCTTCTTCCCGGTCATAACCAAGGTAAAAATAATATTAATTATAATTACCAAGTTTTTTCTACAAAATATGATGAGATTATTAATGCTACAGATCTGTGCGAAGAGGAAGAATTAAGCAGACTTCGAGGTACTTTAGATAAACAACTCGAAACACTTCAAGGTGCTATTTCAAGATTAGCTAATAAGCTACAAAGAAAATTACAAGCAAAACAAAATAGATCTTGGAATTTTGATCTTGAAGAGGGAATGCTTGATGCCTCAAAATTGTCAAGAATAATTACACAACCTTTATTTCCTCTTTCTTACAAACAAGAAAAAGATATGAAATTTAGAGATACAATCGTAACATTATTAATAGATAATTCTGGATCTATGAGAGGCCGTCCAATAACAATTGCTGCTATTTGTGCTGATATAATGGCAAGGACACTTGAAAGATGTGGAGTAAAAGTTGAGATACTTGGCTTTACTACTAAAGCTTGGAAGGGAGGACAATCCAGAGAAGAATGGATCAATAACGGCAAGCCTTCTTATCCAGGTAGATTGAATGACTTAAGACATATAATTTATAAACCTGCGGACGCTCCATGGAGAAGATCCAAGAATTCTCTTGGGTTAATGCTAAGAGAAGGTATTTTGAAAGAAAACATAGATGGTGAGGCATTAATCTGGGCCCATGAAAGATTATTAGGCAGGTTAGAAGAAAGAAAAATTCTTATGGTTGTAAGTGATGGTGCACCAGTTGATGATACTACATTATCTTCAAACAGTGGAAACTATCTAGAACTTCACTTGAAACAAGTTATTTCTTTTATTGAAAGCAAATCATCTGTTGAATTGGTCGCAATAGGAATAGGGCATGATGTTACTAGATATTACAATAAAGCTGTTACTTTAACTGACGCTGAACAACTTGGAGGGGCTTTAACAGAGCAGTTAGCTGATCTGTTTAATGAGGAGTAATTTAAGAAGGTTTAGTTTCGTTTTTAATATTTTTTAATATTAATTTTTTTACAGATATCGCTTCTGGAGCTAAAACTCTATTTTTTGTCTTAGTTAGATAATCGTCTAAACCACCATTTTTTTCAACCGACCTTAAAGCACGTACGCTTACCTTCAAACTAATGAATTTATCCAATGTTTTACTAAAAAATTTAACATTTTGAAGATTAGGTAAAAATTTTCTTTTTGTTTTATTTTTAGCATGACTGACGTTATTTCCACTCATAACATTTTTACCAGAAATTTCACAAACCCTAGACATTTTTAACCCCTATAAGTAATTGGGTGTTTATAAAATATGCTTTTTGAAAGGTCAAGTTAAATGGGACTAGAAAGTAATTTAAGTTTGAAAATTATCTAGAATCCCATTATTAGCAATCTTCATCGCAGCTTCAGGATTATCAACTATACCTCTAACATCGTTAATTGAACTTATTTTGTCTCTGTTCATTAATTGCTGTAACCCTTTTAAAATATTGTCAGCAATTAAAGGGCCAACAAATGTCATAGAGGAATATAATTGAACGAGATGAGCCCCACACAAAATTTTAGCATAAGCAGATTTAGCATCTAACACTCCACCAGCAGCAATTAAATATAAATTATATTTTTTGTGTTTTATTATTTTATTAGCTAAAGCCAAAAAAGTGGTCGATTTAGTAAAAAGTGGTTTTCCAGAAAGCCCCCCCTCTTCATGCAAATTATCCGGATGAAGATCTTTGTATCTATCCACAGTTGTATTGGAAATTATTAAGCCTGCAATATTATTTTTATTAGCGGTTTCAATTATTAGATTCAAATTGTTTTCGGTTATATCAGGAGAAATTTTTAAAAATATTGGTAAGTGTAACTTCAATTTTTTAGATTTGGCAATACCATTTTTTACAGATATAAGGACTTTTTCTAAGTTTTCAGTTTCATGAAAATCTCTTAAATTTGGTGTGTTAGGGGAAGATATATTTATAGTAAGATAATCAGCAAACTCTGATAGGTCTTTAGAAAGTATTTCATAATCTTTAAATCTATTATTGCTATCTTTGTTTGGCCCTATATTAATACCTAAAACAAAATCGCTACCAACTGGAAATTTTTTTCTGTAATGTTTTAATTTTATTATAGCCTGAGCCATTCCCAAATTATTAAATCCATTTCTATTTATTATTGCTTGGTCTTTTTCTAATCTGAATACTCTTGGTTTGGGGTTTCCATACTGTGGTAATGGGGTAATGGTTCCAACTTCAGTTAATCCAAAATTCAGATGATGAATTTTTTCAATTATCTGTGCATTTTTATCAAAACCTGCTGCAACTCCAAGAAAATTACTAAAATATAAGTTATTAATTTTAACTGGAATTTCTATTCGCTTTAATCTTGGATGCAATCCTAACTTTAACGCAATTAAAGATATTTGATGAGCAATTTCAGGTTCAAGTTTTCTGACAAAAAAAGTAATAAATTTCCAGATCATTCTTTACCTATTCTTTAACTAATTCACCTTCAAGTACTTTTTCTAATAGTTCTTTAGTTGTTTCTATGCCATAAAGCTTTATAAAACTTCCCATCCTAGGACCTTCTGGTTGACCCAATACAGTTTCGTACAATCCTTTGAACCAATCACGTAAATTTTGATAGTCTAATTTTTTTCCTATAGAAAATATGATAGATTGTATTTCATCTGATGAGGTTTCTTTATCTAAAGTTGATAAAATTTCAATTAATTCTGTAATCCCTTTTTTTTCTTTGTCTGAAGGTAATCTATATTTTTTTTGAGGTTCAATCATCTCTTTATAAAAATTAACGGCTAAGTTAATTAACCCCTCTATTTCATCTGTTCTTTTTATATCTGAAGCATAGCTTGAAACATATCCCCAAACTGTATCCGTATCATTTGCATGACATACTGATGCTAAATTTAGTAATAAGGTATAAGTAACAGGCAAATCATTAATTTTGGGTAAGCCTTTGTGAATATGCCAAACAGGATTATTAATTTTTTCATTATCTGTTTGTTCATTATATTTTTTTAAATGTGCAAAATATTCATCCGTAGTTTTAGGAATAACATCAAAAAAAAGTCTTTTGGCTCTCTTAGGATTTGTAAACATAAAAAGACTTAAAGATTCTGCAGTGCCGTATCTTAACCATTCTTCAATAGATAATCCATTCCCTTTCGATTTTGAAATCTTCTCGCCATTATTGTCTAGAAAAAGTTCGTAAGAAAAACCAGATGGTGGTGAAGATCCAAGAATTCGTAAAATTTTACTAGATAAAATTACACTTTCTGATAAATCCTTTCCTGACATTTCATAGTCAACTCCAAGGGCAAGCCAGCGCATTGCCCAATCACATTTCCATTGTAACTTGCAAGCACCACCTAAGATGGATACTGTAATTGTTGTTTTTGAATCTTCGTCAAAATAACTAACTGTATTGTTTTTATTATCAATAGAGGTGATATTTACCTGTAAAACCTTTCCTGACTTAGGACAAACGGGTAAGAATGGACTATAGGTTTTTTTTCGTTCTTCTCCTAAGGTAGGTAGGATTACATTTTTGATATCTTCGTAATGTAATAAAATCTTTTTAAGAGCATTATCAAACTTACCACTTTTATAACAGTTAGTTGCAGAAATAAATTCATACTCGAAACTGAATCGGTCTAAAAATTCTTTCAATTTAGAATTATTGTGAGCTCCAAAACTATCAAACTTTCCAAATGGATCTGGAACATTCGTTAGTGGATGATCTATATAATTTTCTAGCAAAGTCTTATTAGGAACATTCTCAGGAACTTTACGAAAACCATCCATATCATCTGAAAAACAAATTAATTTTGTATTTTTTCCAGTCAAAGTTTGGAAAGCAAAACGTACTATGTTAGTCCTGGCGACTTCTCCAAAAGTCCCTATGTGGGGCAATCCAGAGGGACCATATCCAGTTTCGAACAAAACTGGCGGTTCATTTTCTTCACCCGACTTGCTTCCTATTTGTTTTAATCTATCTCTTAAATTTCTTGCTTCAACAAAAGGCCATGAATTCGATTTTTCAGCAATTTTTTGTACTTCAGAATTGTTCATAATTTATTTCTTATTATTTTATAATATAGCTATATCAGTTAAGTCAGGTAGGCAACAATTTATAAACATCTAAACATAAAAAAACACCTCTAATGTTAATTAGAAGTGTTGTATAGTTTTAATCAGGATTATGGTTACATCATGCCTGGCATACCACCCATGCCACCCATGCCGCCCATGCCGCCCATGCCGCCCATGTCAGGCATTCCACCACCGGCACCGCCAGCAGCTGGCTCAGGTTTATCGGCAACCATTGCTTCAGTTGTAATTAAAAGTCCAGCAACAGAAGCTGCATTTTGTAAAGCTGATCTAACAACTTTAGTAGGATCTATTACACCAGCTTTAACTAAATCGGTAAACTCATTAGTTTGAGCATTAAATCCAAAGTTTGCATCTGTAGACTCTAATAGTTTTCCAACAATAACGGCGCCATCTTGGCCTGCATTATCAGCTATTTGTTTAGCGGGAGCCTTCAGAGCTCTTCTGACAATGTCAACCCCCATTTTCTGGTCAGGATTATCTACCTTAACTTTGTCTAAAGCAGGAATAGCTTTCACAAATACTACACCACCACCAGGTACAATACCTTCTTCTACAGCAGCTCTAGTTGCATGCATTGCGTCATCCACACGATCCTTACGTTCTTTAACTTCAACTTCTGTTGCTCCACCAACTTTAATTACAGCAACACCACCAGCTAATTTAGCCAATCTTTCTTGAAGTTTTTCTTTATCATAGTCAGATGTTGTTTCTTCAATCTGCGCTCTGATTTGGTTACATCTTGCTCCAATATCGTCTTTAGAACCAGCACCATCTATAATAGTAGTTTCTTCTTTTGTTACCTCCACTCTTTTAGCAGTACCTAGCATTTCAAGGGATACATTATCGAGTTTGATACCTAAATCTTCAGAAATTAGGTCACCTTTTGTCAGAATTGCAATATCTTCTAACATAGCTTTTCTACGATCACCAAACCCTGGAGCTTTAACTGCAGCAATTTTTAAACCACCTCTTAGTTTATTTACAACAAGTGTGGCAAGAGCTTCACCTTCTACATCTTCAGCAATTATCAATAACGGCTTACCAGATTGAACAACCTTTTCTAGTATAGGAAGCATTTCTTGAAGATTAGCTAATTTTTTTTCAAATAAAAGTATATATGGATCATCCATTACAACTTTCATTTTGTCAGCATCAGTTATAAAATAAGGTGATAAGTAACCTCTGTCAAATTGCATGCCCTCAACAACATCTAATTCAGTTGCAAGTGTTTTAGCTTCTTCAACAGTAATAACGCCTTCATTACCTACTTTATCCATAGCTTTAGCAATCATATCACCAATCTCACCTTCCCCGTTGGCAGATAAAGTTCCAACTTGAGCTACTTCAGAATTTGTAGATATTTTACTAGTTCTTGTTTCCAAATCAGCAACGACAGCTTCAATTGCTAAATCAATCCCTCTCTTAAGATCCATGGGATTAAGTCCAGCAGCAACGGCTTTTGATCCTTCTTTCACAATAGCCTGTGCTAAAACTGTAGCAGTTGTTGTTCCATCGCCAGCAACATCATTAGCCTTAGATGCAACTTCTCTAACCATTTGTGCGCCCATGTTTTGGAATTTTTCTTTTAATTCAATTTCTTTAGCAACAGTAACACCGTCTTTTGTTATTCTTGGAGCTCCAAACGCCTTGTCAAGAACTACATTTCTACCTTTAGGTCCCAATGTTACTTTTACAGCTTCTGCGAGTATGTCTACACCTTCAAGCATTTGAGCTCTGGCGTTTGCGCCAAATTTGACTTCTTTAGCAGCCATTTTCTATTCCTTTCAAATTATAAAGTAATTATTATTTAATTTAGAGAATAATTAACCCATTATTCCCATAATATCGCTTTCTTTCATGATCAATAGATCTTTACCATCAAGCTTGACTTCAGTGCCGGACCATTTTCCGAAAAGTACAACATCATTTTCTTTAACATCCAAAGGTTGAACTTTACCTGTCTCGTCACGCGCACCAGAACCTGCTGCAATAATTTTACCTTGCATAGGCTTTTCTTGAGCTGAATCTGGAATAATTATTCCACTAGCAGTTTTTTCTTCAGCTTCAAGACGCTCAACTACTACTCTATCGTGAAGTGGCCTAAACTTCATGCCTTAATCTCCCTTATTTAAAAAAGTTAAAATTAAACAATAAATCCATTATTGATGATGCTTAAATAATGTTTTATTGTTAACTTTCAAGACAAAAAAATTTTTTTTTTTAAATATTGTTTTTGTTAAATTTATTCACACATATACATAGTAATTTACAAATATTTGTTAATATGGAACCTATCTCACAATCTGTTCAAATTCGCATATGGTTACTGTCAACTATCATTATGGTTATACTAATGATTTTGATTGGAGGAGTAACGAGATTAACTGATTCTGGTCTATCAATGGTAGAATGGCGCCCACTTTGGGGTTTCCTTCCTCCAATTTCGCAATTTGAATGGAATAGGGTATTTGAATTATATATGAAATCACCAGAATACATTTTTAAGAATAAGGGAATGGGCTTAGAAGAATTCAAGGAAATATTTTTTTGGGAATATTTTCATAGGCTTTGGGGAAGGTTAATTGGAATTATTTTTATAATTCCATTTTTATTTTTTCTAATTGTAAAAAAGATACCGAAATCAATTTTATCAAAATTATTTTTAATCTTATTTTTAGGCGGATTGCAGGGCTTGATAGGTTGGTGGATGGTCAAGTCGGGCCTAGTAAATGACCCAACTGTTTCCCAATACCGTCTAACAATTCATTTATCTAATGCTTTGTTAATACTATCTCTTTTAATTTGGGTTTATCTTGATGTTAAAGAAGGTGTTTCCCAAATCAAACCAGATTTTAGTTTTTTTATGTTTTCTATATTATTTATAACTATTATAGCTGGTGCATTTGTTGCAGGAATGGATGCTGGCTTGATGTATAACGAGTACCCTTTTATGGGAGACAATTTAATACCTGAAAATTATGGTGAATATCAATTATTAGACCCATTTGAAAATCCAGCATCTGCTCAATTTCATCATAGACATTTAGCTTTATTTACTACGTTGTGCGCTCTGTTTTATTGTTATAAGTATTACTTCGAGAGTGAAGACAAAAAAGTTAAAAAACTATCTTTGCTCATATCTATCGTAGTATGCTCACAATTCACGTTAGGAATAATAACACTAATTAATATGGTGCCAGTATATTTAGGGGCAATACATCAAACTGGAGCTGTAATTTTAATTATCTCATTAATATGTTCTATGCACAGACTTAATTTAATTGAAAAACTTAATTGATTTTTGTTTTCTTATCTAACTTTATCCCAAGTTCCTTAAGTTGAGCATCGTTAATTTCGTTGGGAGCATTCATCATTAAGTCTTCTGCTTTTCCTGTCATTGGAAATAAAATCACTTCTCTTATATTTGGCTCATCCGCTAATAACATCACAATTCTATCTATACCTGGGGCTATTCCTCCATGGGGCGGCGCTCCGAATTTAAAAGCATTAATCATACCAGGAAATTTGTTGTCTACCACATCACGTTTATGACCTGCAATTTCAAAAGCTTTGTACATTATTTCTGGTACATGATTTCGTATCGCACCAGATGAAAGCTCAATTCCGTTACAAACCAAGTCATATTGGAAAGCTAATATTTCTAGTGGGTCTTTATTTAAAAGAGCTTCCATTCCGCCTTGGGGCATAGAAAATGGATTATGTGAAAATTCTATTTCACCAGTTTTATCATCTTTTTCATACATTGGATAGTCTACCACCCAACAGAATTTAAAGATATCGTGCTCTATTAATTTTCTGTCATTTGCAATCTTAACTCTTGCTTTCCCTGCTAAATTTGCTGCTTCATTTTCATTCGCACACGAAAAAAATAAAGCATCACCATCTTTAAGATCAAATAAAGCTTTCA
>CABZSR010000017.1 GCA_902528415.1 uncultured SAR116 cluster alpha proteobacterium
ATCAAAAATTACGTAACCAAACAATATACAAGATATTTCCCCCAAAAATTTAAAATCTAATTCGATAATTTTAGATTTAATAAACTAAACGGTTATACTTCCGCATACATTTTTTAAAACTTTCCGCATAGTTATAAACTACTTATTTTCTTTTCTAATTTTCTAACTAAGTTGTAGGTTCTATCTGAAAACAATCCACTAGATGCTGAAATATATGAATTTCTTTTAATCATATCCTCAATATTATTAAATAAATCGGACAATACACTAAACCCATCCGCAATAGTCTTTTGAGCATCATCTTGTGTTTTATTAACCTTTAATCTGTCACTTATTTGTTTAAGTTCTCTAGACTGTTGTTGAACTTTTTTTCCAGACTGAATTGTTTTAGCAACATTTACTGTTATAGCAGTTGTTTTTAATAAACCTATTAAAGATTCATCAAGTTCATTATTATCATTTGAAAATTGTTTTACTTCAGTTAATGCATCTCTCATATCCATTTATTTTCCTTATTAATTTTTTAGTCCAAAATTCTTATGTTTGAGGAGATGATTTTGGACACACTTAACCTACGCAAAGGTTAAGTGGTTTTCTTGAGTCTGATGACCAAGTTCATATCTTCATCTGAGAAACTACATGAACCAATAGTATTATCTTTGCAATTCATTTAGTTGGGTGAGAAGTCCGATATCCCATTCTCTTACTTCACTCTATTCTAGAAATCCAAGTAAGGTCTTTCTCAACTTTAACTTCGGTCAGAATATGAGTCTGATGAAGATAAACTTCATATTCTGTAAGGGTTATTTCTCCCTTGTCCTGTTGGGATTATTTAAACACCATTCCAACTAGGGTGTTTCATAATAAAAACTGGTTACCTAACTAAGATCCGTTCCAATATAAAATTGTAACTCAATAGGTTTGTAATCTCATACAATATAAACTTTAAACACAAGAGCGTTATCTTTTTCCTATATTTAATTATTACTATTTATAAGAATTATAATTTTGATATTGTAGGTATTAATTATCCGCAGATTAGACGGATTTATTTATTACTAATCCAAAAAAAAATACCACACAGGGGGGGAGTGGTATTTTTAAAATTACATAGGAGGATGTAGTTTTTAATTTGTATCATATTGATACTTTACTAGTTAATAATTATAGTTCTCTTAAATTTATTTTGTAAATATGATTAAAAACGAATCAATAAAAATTCAAAAAAAACAAAATGATTGAAATATGAACAATAAATGTTTTTGTTTTTAGATAATGTAATTTTTCTTCAGAATAAAGTTGAATACTTAGCAATCAAGTTCTCTGGTTTTAAATGAGTGTATCTGAATAATTGTCTTACATCTTTATGACCAGATATTAATGCAACTTCTGGAACAGATAATCCCATTTCAAAGAATCTTGATACTGCCTCATGTCTTAAATCGTGAAACCTCAATCCTTTTATGTTAGATTTGTTTCTGCATCTCTCCCATGCAAGTCGTAGACAATTAGCAGATACTGGAAATACAAACTCAGATGACTGAGTAAGATTTGAGAGTAATTGTATTGCAGTTTTAGTTAATGGAATATGTCTGTCGTCCCCATTTTTAGTATCATAGAGTGAGGCAATTCCAGTATCTAGGTTTACATCATTCCAAGTTAGTTTAAGTATCTCAGACCTTCTCATAGCAGTTTCTACTGCAAACTGAATGATAGTGGAGATGTATTTGTTTCTTTGTTTTTCTGCATTAGAGATAAGGTCTGACAATTCATTTGAAACAAGTCTTCTAGTTCTTGGTTTTGAGGACTTTGGTAATTCAATATTAGCAACTGGATTTACTAATATTCCATATCCCCATTCTTTAATTGTAGTTTTAAATACTCTTTGGATTAGAGTTAACTCTGCTTTTACAGTTCCAGATTTAACCTCTTTTAGTCTATCTTCTTTATATTGTTCAAAATGATGTTTAGTTAGGTTAACAACTTTGCATGCCCCTATCCATCTTTTAGATATTAATCTCAATTGGCATTGTTCAGTTATTCCACTCTTTATTTTAGAAGAAACCTCCTCAGCGTATCTATTCATTAGATAAGATAGTTTTAGGTTCTGGATATTTTTTTCTGGAAGTGAAGTGTTTCTTAACTGATGTTCTAACTTTGAACTCCAAGTAATTGCATCACTCTTTTTATTAAATGATTTAGTAAAACTTCTCCAACCAGATACTCTTACTTGAGCATTCCAAGAATTACCTCTTTTACGTACACAACTCATCTTTGACTCCTTTTACTGTGTCAAATCTGTGTCAAAACTGAGTAATCTCTGGGTATTATTTAAAATCAATTCTTCTAAATAATTAATATTAAACAATAAGTTATGGTGCGCTCTGAGGGACTCGAACCCCCAACCTTTTGATTCGAAGTCAAATGCTCTATCCAGTTGAGCTAAGAGCGCATAATCACATAACAATTAAATATACGAAAAACTAAATTTTATAAAGATTTATTCATTTTTTATTATTGGAGGCTTAACACCATCAGGAATTGGACAAAGATATGGATACCTTTTAATTTGTTTTTTAAAAGCCTCTTTGGCGTCATTTAATTTTTTGGGATTATTTATTAGTGCGCATGCAGTTGATGCCATAATTTTTGCAGCATGAACCATTCCTTTATGAGCAGCTGGGGCTTTACCTTGCGCTACCGTTTGCCATGTATGAAATGGTGTGCCAACCGCGCATGTCGCTACTCTAGCTTGAACGGTAGGAACTACCCAACTAACATCTCCTACATCTGTAGAACCTATTCCTCCACTACTAACATTATTCAAAGGAGCTATAAAATCACATAAAGGCATATCTAAAGGAGCTTTTATACCTATTCTTTGAAAACTGTCTAAAATATCAGTTTCTGTTAAAGTAGATCTTATTTTGTTAGCAAATTCTTCATCTTTTTTGTCAAATATGACAGGACCTATTTTTTCAAATTCATTTTGCATTATTTGTTCCAATGGTTCATTTCCTAATAAATTCGATACTGCGCTGTAAACATTCTTTTCCACGCTAGTTTCGGTCATTAAGGCTGCACCGTCAGCAATTTTGTAAACTCTATCAACTAAAGAACGAAGTTCTACCAAATTTGATGCTCTTATTAAATGCCTTATAGTAACCTTAGCCTGAACTACATTAGCTGCATTACCTCCAGCATCCATGTATGCATAATGAACTCTAGCAGAGTCTGGCATATGCTCTCTCATATAATTAACACCTATATTCATTAATTCTACAGCATCTAGTGCGCTTCTACCTAAATGAGGAGCACTGGCGGCATGAGCTGCTTTACCAGTAAACGTAAAGTCTATTCTAGAATTAGCCAAAGATATAGGTTTATTAACTGAATTAAAAGTAGCTGGATGCCAACATATTGCAGTATCAACATTGTCAAACCAACCATCTCTGGTCATATATGTTTTTGCAGCTCCTCCCTCTTCTGCAGGACAACCATAATATCTAACCCTAGCTTTAATATTATTTTTTTCTAACCAATCTTTGACAGCAGTTGCAGCCAGTAGGGAAGCGGCTCCAAGTAAATTATGTCCACAACCATGTCCATTTTCATTATTTTTGATTGGTTTATGTTCAGCAATACCTGCTTCTTGACTTAATCCTGGCAAAGCATCAAACTCACCTAAAATAGCAATAACTGGCCCCGATTTACCGTATTCTCCCATTACAGCTGTAGGCATATTACAAATGCCCTCTGTAATTTTAAAACCTTCTTTTTGTAACATTTGCGTATGTTCTGAAACCGATTTAAACTCTTTGTACAAAATCTCAGGATTATCAAATACATTATCAGAAAAATTTATATACTCGTCTTTTTTATGATCTACTAATTGCCAAACTTCTTCTTGGTTACTCATTTTATTACTTTCTAATTTTTATTTTTTAATTACTTAATAGTTTCTCAATAGATGGACTAGATTTTAATAAATCTATCGTGTAAGGGTTAACAGGTTTATTAAAAACTTTTTCTACATTACCTTCTTCCAAAATTTCTCCAGATTTCATAACAATTACTCTATCAGCTAAATCTTTTACAACTGGTAGATCATGAGCTATAAATAAATATGAAAGTGAAAATTGTTTTCTTAGATCTTTCAACAATTTTATTATTTGTGCTTGAATCGAAACATCAAGCGCAGAAACAGCCTCATCACATATAATAATTTCTGGATTTAGAGCCAATGCTCTAGCAATAGCTATTCTTTGTCTTTGACCACCTGAAAATTCATGAGGATATTTTTTTGAATCACTTGGCTTTAGCCCTACACTAGTTAATAATTCAGATATCCTCGCCTGATGGAGTTTTTTATGAAGAAAATCATTATGAATTATCCAAGGTTCTGAAATAATATCAAAAACATTCATAGTTGGATTAAGGGATGCATATGGGTCTTGAAATACAATTTGAACTTTTCTTCTGAAATTAAATAATTCTTTTTTATCAAAATCAAAAATATTACGTCCATGGTATAAAATACATCCACTTGAAGGCTCAATTAATCTTAGTATAAGATTAGAAATTGTAGTTTTACCAGACCCAGATTCACCAACAATTCCAATGATCTCATCACGAAAAAGATTAAAATTTATATTATCACAAGCTAAAGTGTCATAAGACTTAGAAATATTTTTAATTTCTAAAATTGGATTAGTATCGATGTTATCACTTCTTTTGTACCTTTGATTAAATTTACCAGGAATAGAGTTCATCAATTCCTTTGTATACTTATGTTTTGGTTTTATGAATACTTCTTTCAAAGTACCTTTTTCTACTATTTTACCATTCTTTAGTACAATCACTTTATCTGCTACTTCTGCAGCAATACCTAGGTCATGTGTAATGAGTATCAAACCCATATTTCTTTCATCTCGTAGTTCGGCTAACAATTCTAAAATTTTTGCCTGAATTGTTACATCAAGTGCTGTTGTAGGCTCGTCTGCAATAATTATATCTGGTTCTAATGCAAGAGCCATTGCAATCATGACTCTCTGCCTTTGACCTCCAGAAAATTGATGCGGATAATCTTTTGCTCTTTTATAAGGGTTGGGTATTTTTACTCTATCTAATAACTTGACTGCTTTGTCCCAGCTTTCTTTTTTTGTATAATTTTTATGAACCTCAAAACATTCTGCTATTTGTGCTCCTACAGTAAAAACTGGATTAAGATGAGATAATGTATCTTGGAAAATTATAGCAATTTTGTTTCCCATTAATTTTCTTCTATCTATCTCTGAGAGTTTTAATATATCTTGTTTATTTAAAAAAATTTCTCCACTTTTAATTCTGCCAGGTGGACATGATAAAATACCCATAATAACAGAAGCAGTAACGCTTTTCCCAGAACCACTTTCTCCAATTATTGCTAACGTTTGCCCCTTATTTAGTTCAAAATCTATACCCTGCACTGCATTTATAGATCCTTCCACAGTATCGAAAGAAACTGCTAAATTAGAAACCTTTAATAATGAGTTTACATTATTACTCATTTTTATCTCCGATGTTTTCTAAGCGCCATCTCTGCCTTGGATCTAATACAATTCTTAACCACGAAGATAATAAATTTAGTGATAAGGCAACCAACATTATTATTAAACCTGGGAAAAAAGCTAGCCACCAAGCCAATTGGAGATAATTTCTACCCTGGGCAACCATTAGGCCCCATGTAACTTCTGGAGGTTGTATTCCAACACCAAGAAAACTTAAAGCAGATTCACCTAACATAACAAAAGCAAAATCCAGTGTAGCTATAGTTATCAAAGTTGGAATTGTTAATGGCGCTATGTGTTTGAAAATAATTCTTGAATTTGATGCTCCCATAGATATTGCAGCTGAAACAAACAATCTCTCTCTTATTTCCAGAACCTCAGCTCTTGCTGTCCTCATATATATGGGCATTCTTGTGAATGCGAGAACTAAAACTAAATTCAATAACCCTGGATCAAACATATATAATACAATTACAGCTAATAATAGTGATGGGAAACTCATAATGATGTCAGCTATTCGCATTATTAAGTTTCCTGTTTTACCTCCAAAATAGCCTGAGATTAACCCTAACGCGCCTCCCAAAGTCATAGATAATATGACAGCACTACCTGCTATAAACATAGTATTTTGAGTTGCAATTATTAGCCTAGCAATCATACTTCTACCAAGGGCATCTGCGCCAAAAAAATACATAAAGTTATGATCAAAAGAAAAAGGTTCTAAATTTCTAAGTCTTAAGTTCATTTTTGTAAAAGAATCATTAATTAAAGAAGGTCCAAATAAAGCTAAAAAAACCATAAAAATTAAAAAAATAATTGATATCAAGGCTAATTTATCATTAAGAAACATTGAAAAGATCTGTTTAAATTTATTATAAAATACTTTTTTTTGTAAGATTAGTTGCATGCTATTTATGCCTTATTCTTGGATCAAGAATAGCGTAAGTAATATCAATAATAATATTAATTGATAAAATAACTATCGCGGTTACTAAAATTGAAGCCTGAACTACTGCAAAATCTCTTTGCATAATAGAATCGATCATTAATTTACCTATTCCAGGCCATCCGAATATCGTCTCAACAATAACAGCGCCATTGGCAATTGCAGCAGCTTGATCACCTGCAACGGTAATTACGGGCAACAATCCATTTCGAAGAGCGTGCTTAAAGATAACTTTTTTTTCTTTAACACCTTTAGCTCTTGCTGTTTTAACAAAGTCTGAACTAAGAGTAGTAATCATTGATCCCCTTACAACCTGCACCAAAAGACCTAAGGGCCTTATGACTAAAATGCCAATTGGCATTATCCAATATGGTAATCCTCCTATTCCAGATGTTGGCAACCATCCAAGAGAAACAGAAAAAATCAAAATTGCTGTTATCGCTATCCAAAAATCTGGTGCACTTGCAGCAGTAAGTGAAACCACTCTTGAAATCCTATCAAAAAGACCATTAGGTTTATATGCTGCTAATGAGCCGATTAGTATAGCACCTATTAAGGCAATGG
The DNA here is from genome assembly GCA_902528415.1 of uncultured SAR116 cluster alpha proteobacterium. GTDB lineage: Bacteria > Pseudomonadota > Alphaproteobacteria > Puniceispirillales > Marisalimonadaceae > Marisalimonas. Next base: position 7,060 of record CABZSR010000017.1, read on the forward strand.
TCATAGCTACAGCTGCCAATGAAAGAGTAACTGGGATAGCCTCTAAAACGATATCAATCGCAGGCCTTTCTTTTCTTAATGAATAACCAAGATCACCCTCAGACAAATCTTCTAAAAATCTGCCGAATTGAATGTAAATGGGATCATTAAAACCATGTTTTTCAGAAAACTCTTTTCTCACTTCTACGGGTGCATCAATAGGTAAATATAAATGTCCTGGATCACCAGTAAGGCGAGCAAGAAAAAAAACCATCACAAAAAGTCCGGTAATAGCCAACAAGCTTGATAATATTCGTTTAGATAAATATTTTCTCATATAAAAACATTAAATTAGATTTTAAATTCCAACCAGAATTTTATCTGGTTGGAATAATATTTTTGAGCTTAATTAAATTTTACCTGAGAAATCTGAATTTCACTATTTGTTGAAATAGTTGGAGTAAATTTAATTCTAGGGTTTACACGTGAAAATCCTACCATATGAAACATTTGAACATCTGGAATTATTTCTTCATGTAATTTCTTTTGAGCTTTACGCCAGGTATCTCTTCTTTTGTCACCTATTGCAGCAGTAGCTTCAGTTATCCAAGCATCTACTTGTTTGTCACATGTTGTAGATTGCGCTCCTTTACATGCATACTTATTAAACATTGAGAAAACAGCGTCACCATTGTTATTATCGTGTTGGCTTTGTTGCAAGGCTGGACCTCTGTCTTCAGCATATGGCCTACTTAAAAAATTCAACCAACCAGCAGTTTCCATCATTTTAATTTTAATATTAAAGCCGACCTCAGTAAGCATAGCATGCATAGCTTCCATTGCTTCTGTAGAATTAGGATAAATACCTAATCTTCCAATTAATACAATCTCTTTGTCAACTGGGACACCATCAGCTTTAGCTGCCTTAACTAATTTTTTTGCTTCTGCTGGATTATACGGCCAAGGCTTTAAAGTTGGATTATGCCCATTAATACTCGGCACAACTATCTGGGTCATTTTAACAACACCTTCTGGAAAAATAGTGCCGGTAAGTCCGTCCAAATCAATAGCTAAATTCATTGCCTTTCTAACCCTAATGTCATTCAATGGAGCTCTAGTCATATCAATTCGTAACCTAGAAGTTTCTGAGTTAAAGTAACTAAAGTCCATTTTTGGGTCATTTGCATCTTGAACACCAATGCTAGCTGCAATATCAGCTTCACCAGTTTTTACCATCGCAGCTCTGACTGCAGACTCATTTCTCCACACATATGTTGCATTTTCAACCTCTGGTTTAACACCCCAATACCCATCAAATCTTTTTAAAGTTACGGATTGACCTGGTGTCCACGTATTGAAAAGATATGGACCTGTGCCTTTAGGATCACGTACACCTTTTGCTTCTTGAGTATTTGGACTTACCACTGTCATCGTACCCATCATAGCTGGCATTATAGGTTGTGGTGTTTCAGTTTTAATAGAAATAGTATGACTTCCTGTTGCAGTAGCTGTTAATTTTATATTACCAAAAAACTTAGTTCTGATCTCACAATCATACTTAGGATTTAAAGCACGATTTATTGACTTTACAACCGCTTTAGCGTTAAGATCCTCACCATCATGAAATTTAATCCCTTTACGAATGTTAAATTCCCAAGTGAGATTATCTGTCTGTTTCCAAGAAGTTGCTAATCTAGGAGTTACCGAACCATCAGCTGGATTTATTTCCGTAAGGGTTTCAGTTACATTTTGTTTAACAATTTTTCCAACTACTGATCTTGTTGCTTCACAAGGATCAACAATATCTGGCTCTTCAGCAATTACAATTGTTATATCTTTTCCAGCAGAATAAGCTGGAGAAAGCAAGCTACTAAATGCCAAAATAGCGGCAGATGAAATAGCAAGTGATAAACTTTTAATTTTCATAATTTATTTCCTCCCAAAGTTTATTTATTAAAATTAAATTAAAAAATTTTCCTCCTTTCTTAACATAATTAAAGTTTCATTTTTAATTGAATACTCTTTCTAATTTTTGAAGAGTTTTTAAATGTTTAGGCTTCGGCTCGTCACCAAAACTATATGGCCAATTCGTATAAGAAACTTCTCCTACATAAATACTTCCTTTAGTATCAACTGCTAAACCGTGTGGAGCTAAAAATTGACCTAGTTCAAAACCTGGACCATTTTCACCTCCTAAGCGGGTGATTAAATTTCCATTGTTATCTAATATGCTCAACCTAGGACCTAAATTTTGATATTTCCTATTTACTAAAAGACCAGGACCAAGCTCTCCTACAATACAAACTGGACATTTTCCTCTAGGCATAAATAAACCACAAGGTCGATGAAGATTATTCCACTGGGTTTCATATTTACCTTCAGTATTAAAAACCTGAATCCTGTGATTTTCTCTATCAGCTACATATATCCAGCCATCATCATCTGCAACAATATTGTGAACTAGATTAAATTGACCTGGACCTGAACCAGGTTCACCAAAGGTTTTGATTAATTTTCCATCTGGTGAATATTTATGAACACATGCATTTCCATAACCATCAGATACAAATATATTATTGTCTGGACATAATGCAGTGTGTGTACATCTATGAAATGGTAAGTTTGACATGAAGTCAGCAGGATTTCCTGGAACACCAATTTGAAAAATTAAATTACCTTCAGGACTAATTTTTTTTACCGTATGGTCACCATCATCAGTACAATATATGTAATCGTCTGGACCAATATGAATACCATGAGGTCTAGAAAAAATATCACCTCCCCAGGATCTAAGGTAGTTACCATCAATATCAAAAATAATCATTGGATGTTGTCCACGATTAAATACAAAAACCTCATCTTTGCTATTTACGGCAACGCCAGCAACATCCATGAAAGACCAATTCTCTGGAAGTCTGGGCCAATTTTCTACAACTTTATATTTATATTCACCATCACCTAGAAATACTGACAAGATAATACCTCCAAATAAAATTATCATGTTAAAGAAAAGAATTGTCTATATTTAAATATTGGTTATTGATACTATAATTGTATCAAAATCATTTTTTATTTTTTGAAGCTAAATTAGATATTAAAAAACTGGAAAAGAATATAATCAAAGCACCTGATAAAGTTGATGCACTTGGAATTTCATCAAAAAAAACAAAAGCAAGAGTAGATATTATAGGCAATCTTAAAAAATCGAAAGGAGCTAAATAACTTATATCAACCATTGACATAGCTTTTGTAATAAAAATCATATTTAAAACCCCAATCAACCCTTGTATTGTTAAAAGAAGAAACATTTCAAATGAGGGAGTAGTCCAAAAGAATAAAGCAGGAATAAATGCTAGAGGAACTGTGCATAAAAGATTCCATACAGTAAGTGTATCAGGTTTATCTTTATTAGACATTTTTTTTAAGATTAATTGTATACATGCGCTTAAAATAGCTCCTATTAAAGCCCAATATAATGCGGGTGGAATATAATCAAACCCAGGCTTTAAAATTACTAATATGCCAATAAAACCAATTAAAGAAAAAATTATGTGATTTTTTGTTGGAATCTCATTTAATAATAAAATTGAGCCAAGAATAATAAGAAGTGGAGTAACAAAAGAGATAGATACAACGTCTGAAAGTGAAGCAGACTTAAAGGCAAGAAAAAAAGAAGTTAAAGCTAATATTTTTAGGAAAGCTCTAAAAATATGGAGATATTGATAAGAGGATCTAAAAACACTTTTGTCTCTTAGAAAAGTTGGAATGATAATTATTAACCCAAATAGGCTTCTATAAAAAACAATTAAAAATGGGTGAAGATCAGACGATAATATCCTCACAACAATGCCATCTACAGCTCCTAAAAAAGAAACACATATTGCTAATATTGTTGCAATGAATATTGATGATGTTTTCATTTATTATAATTAAAAATTTTAAAATTTATTATTGCTAATATAGTACACATTATCAATTAAATTGACTTTAAATTGATAGTTTTTTAGTATCAATTATTATGGTTTTACTTTTATGAATACTTCAATTTCCATAGAACAATTAAAGTGCTTTGTAGCTGTTTCTAAAGAATTAAACTTTAGGAAAGCTGCTAAAGTTTTAAATATGTCTCAACCACCAGTAACCCGGCACATTATTAACTTGGAGTATAATCTTAAAACAAAATTGTTTGAGCGAAATAGCCGTTCAGTAAAATTGACCAAAAATGGTACACTATTTCTTACACATGCTTCGGAGATTCTTTCAAGAATTGAAGACGCTTCAAATGTCATAATGAGTAGTAAAAATAATTTGGTTGGTACTATTTCTCTTGGTTTTGTACCATCTATGGCTAATGATATTTTGCCTTTAATTGCAAGTCAGCTGTATAAAAAACTTCCACAAATTAAAGTAATTTTTAAGGAGTATATGAGCTATAAACAGGTCCCCGCACTAAATGCAGGTAATCTTGATATTGGATTAACTAGATTACCTAAAGATCTAAATTCTTTTAATTATTCAAGGATTGTAAGTGAACCATATTTTTTAGCGGTAAATGTAAATAATCCATTATCAATTCAAAAGAATTTAACAGTTAATGATCTCCATAATATTGATTTTATTATGTATGATGCGGTTGTTGGAAGATATAGCTTTGAGCTACTATCTTCTTTATTTTTAAACAGTGGAGTAAAACCTAATTTTGTACAATATGTTAGTCAACCAAGTGTTTTTTTAGGACTTGTGAAGGCTTCTTTAGGTGTTGCTTTATTAGCAAGCTCTTCAAAACAAAACTCTCCAAAAAATGTAATTTTCAAAGAAATAAAATTGCCAGAATGGGTCCGGGCAGATGTATATTTAGCGACAAAAAAAGAGCCCAAAAACAACTTAATTCCAGAAGTTTATAATTGTATTATAGAAGCCTTATATATGGATCAAAAAATTTAGTACAAAACTGAGAGTTGTAATTATGTGTTAATAATTGAATAATATACATAATTTTAATTTATTATGAAATTACTTATGAAATCTATACTTATCACAGGTGCAGCATCAGGAATAGGAGCCGCCACTGTAAAAAAAATAGCATCTAAAAATATATCTTTTACTTTAACTACTAAATCAAATGAGCAGGGTTTACGATTAGTTTCAGAGTATGCAAAAAAGAAAGGTGCTAGCGTTATTTCTTTATGTGGAGACTTAACTAATAAAGAATTTCTAGAAGATTTAGTAAATTTAGCAAGGAAGGAAACAGGTAATATAGACCAATTTATTGCAAATGCTGGCTATGCTAATAAACAAAAATTTGGTGAATTTGATAATGATGAAATCAATCAATCCATTAAAACAATGGCAATATCTTTTTCAACAATAATAAATCTAAGTATAGAAGATTTTAAAAGATCTAATAATGGAAGAATTATAACTATTAGCTCCTTTGTGAATAAAAATATTGGATTAAATGATAATATTTTTCCTGTTACAGCCGCTGCAAAAGGAGCTCTTGAGGGACTTACAAAAACTTTGGCATTTCAACTTGCTAAACATGATGTAACAGTCAATTCAATATCTCCAGGATATACGCAAAAGGATGGAAGTCATTCTGCATTATCGTCATTAGAATGGGACCAAATAATAAGCAAAATTCCAATTTCCAGACTTGCTAAACCTGAGGAAGTTGCTAGTTTAGTTGCATTTTTATTATCAAAAACAGCTTCATATATTACAGGACAAATAATAAAAATTGATGGTGGCTTGTCACTTATTTAAAAATTATAAACTGAATCTTTTAGGAGAAAATGGATCAGCGTTGATGCCAGTCTTCTTATTTTGTATCATTTCACTTAGAATAACTGCTGATCCTGCTGATGTAGATAATCCAATGTGATTATGACCAAAGTTAAACCATAAATTTTTATGCTTAGGCGCCTTACCAATCATAGGCAAACTGTCAATAATAGTTGGTCTTGATCCTAACCAAGGTTTATCAATTAATTTCTTATTTAAGGGAATAATTTTGCGTAATTTTTGAATTGATTCATTTATTTGAATTTCATTTTCAATAGCATCTAAAAAAGTTAATTCTACTCCTGAGGTAACTCTGACTTCACTACCATTTGAGCTATAAACAAATCCTCCTTCTACATCATGGATTGCTGGATTTATTGAAATTTTTTTCTTTGTGGAAAAATGATGATGATATCCCCTTTCCCAAGCTAATGGAATATTATAACCTAAGTTTAAAAGTATTTTTTTAGACCAAGGCCCAGTCGAGACAACAACTTCATCAAAATAAGATTTATTCTTATCAGATAAAACAAGCCATTTATTTTCTACATATCTTAAATCTTTACAGGATTCCTGAACAAACTTACCACCAGAGTTTATGAAATAATCAAAGTATTTTTGCGATAATTCTAATGGAGATTTAACCCTTACTGAATTTTTAAATAAAATACCCTTAAAAAATTTCCCTTCTAAATCTGGAAACTGTTTTTCAATTTGCATTGTATTCAGGATTGTATATTTAGCTTTATGTTTATTCAAAATTTTAAGTTCAAGAGAATAATTTTTATAACTCTCACTTGTTTTGAAAAGTTTTAACCAACCAGGTTTTGAGATAATATTATTTGAATTAGTTATTTTAATTAATTTTTGATGAGTGTTTAATGATAAAACTTGTAACTCTCTTAATGCCTTAGCAGCAAATTTCATATGGTTTTTATGACTAAAAGCTAGAAAATGGAGAACCCATATTAATCTTGAAAAAACAAAAGATTTAGAATACCTAAATGAAGTATGATTTTTAAAGATTAATTGAAATAACGATTTTAATAATAGAGGGTTATTTATAATCATCAACGAAGAATCTGTTATAACTCCTGCATTGCCATACGAAGTTTGAGAACCTGGTTCGTTAGGATCCATTAGAGTAACAGAATATCCTTTTTTAATTAATTCAATACTAGTACAAATTCCAACGATGCCCGCCCCAATGATTAAAATATTTTTCATACAACTAGTACATCTTGTTTGGTTAAAATATGTTGGCAACAATAATAATTTATTTTGATGTTTATTTTAACATTTATGGAATTTTCAACAACAAAACTCTCAACTGCTTTTCTTAATACTAAATAATTTAGACCCTCTATAATAATTGCCTGTGATACAACTTGGATATCCAATCCTTGAGAAGACCTGTATTTTTTTTCTTCTGTCTTCATTTGTCCAAAAGTAGTATCTCCTAAAAGAACGTGCATACCAGTGACACCAACTAATTTTATTATTTGTGGAATAGACAGCTTTAATTTTTCAACATTTAATTCAGTGTCAATATCAGGGTCTAAAAATCTTATAGTTGCTAAAAAACTTGAAAAACCTCGCGATTTACTAGCAATTACACTACAAACTGTTCTTGATGGTGATATATAAGAAGACAAAATTTCTTTTGTCCATTTTGTAGGATTATTAAGTCTTTCTAAATAGTTTTTGGAGACAAATATTTCCTTTTTTTCCGCTTCATACATCATGAAATACTTGTCTTCTATGTGAGTGCCAGGCTCTCCTTGGGCTCTAAAACCTCTCAAAAATCCAGGTAACGAAATTCTTTCTGGCATATGCTCCATACTATGCCATTGATTATAGTCAATCTCCTTTTCTTCAAGAACACCACCCCAATTTACTAATACAGAGGTCCCTATTAAACTCATTAAGTTAAATCCTTATTTATTTAAATCACATTGAATATATTAATTTTTAAAATATAGAGAAAAATTACTTCTTTTTGGATTTTTTTCTTTTTTCTTTTAATTTATTTTTCTTCGCATTTCTTTTCAGTTCTGATTTAGCCTTTGTATTAGATAGTTTTGAAGACTTATATTTTTTACTTTCGAATTGATTAAAGTTTTTTTTATTATCGCTTGATTTATTACCAACTTCTTCATTAAACCCAATTAAATTTTTAGGATTTAAGAGATGGCACTTTATAACCTCTAATTTTAAATTTATAAGTTTTTCAATTCTAAATAATTTAAGTCGTTCACTTGGCTCACAAAATGTAACAGCAATTCCAGAAGCTCCAGCTCTTGCTGTCCTTCCAATTCTATGGACATAATCTTCAGGATTTGATGGTATGTCAAAATTTACAATATGAGATATAGCTTCTATATCTATACCTCTGGCAGCGATATCTGTTGCAATTAAAACTTTAATTTCACCATCTTTAAAAGAATTTAAAGCTCGTTGACGAGCTGCTTGAGATTTGTTGCTGTGAATTGCTTCAGTTAGAATACCAACGTTGATTAATTTTTGACATAATCGATTAGCTTTGTGCTTGGTTTTAGTAAAAACAATTACTGTCTCAAATACCTTGTCTTTCAATAATGTTATTAATTGAAGAACTTTGTCTTGAGGCTCTATAACTATGACTGATTGGGATATTCTTTCAACTGGAGTTAAAGTTGACTTAACTTTTACTTTTACTGGTGACTGCAAAATAGTTTCAGAGAATTTAATAACGGTTTCAGGCATTGTGGCTGAAAAAAATAGCGTTTGTCTGCGCTCTGGGAGTAATTTTATTACTTTTTCAATATCCTTAATAAATCCCATATCCAACATTCTATCTGCTTCATCTAAGACAAAGAATTGTATTTTGCTCAATGAACAGACGTCTTGATTAATAAGATCAAGCAATCTTCCCGGAGTAGCAACTATTATATCTACCCCACGTGCCAAAGTTTTGACCTGAGGACCTTCTTTTACACCTCCAAAAATAACAGTGTGTTTTATAGCAATATACTGACCATATTTTCTTATTGATTCATTTATTTGTATTGCAAGTTCTCTTGTTGGGGCTAAAATAAGAGCTCTTGGATCTCTTTTTTTTCCGGTTGATTGTTTAGCATTAAGTTTTTGTAAAATTGGTAATGTGAAGGCAGCCGTTTTTCCAGTTCCAGTCTGGGCCATACCCATTAAATCTAGCCCTTTCAATACTAAAGGAATTGTTTCTTTCTGAATAGGTGTTGGTGAAACATACCCCCCTTCGTTCAAAGCTTTTAAAAATGGGGCTTTTATATTTAAGTCTTCAAATCTATAATTTTTCAAACCTATTTCTCTTTAAAAAAATTTTTAGCTTGATAACGTTTAGGTAATATATCTAATGTTATATATCTAAATAAGAACAAAGCAATGTATCAATTATTTGTATAAATTGATGGAGAGATAGATGCGTATAATAGGAATAATTATTATTATTGGAATGGTTGGAGGTGCTACTGTATCAATAGATCATACTAAGTTTTTAGACTTACCTTCTATGCTGATTGTTATAGGAGGCGCTCTAGGTTACGTATTAGCTAAAGGCAAATCAAAACATTTTATTAAGAATTTTGGTGACGGATCAGTGTATATGGGATGGATTGGATTAATAATAGGTTTTATTATGATTGGCAATCACCACGCTGAGGCAGAAAAAATAGGACCTGCAATTTCAGTAGCGTTTCTTCCAATTTTTTATGGATATTTTATAAAATTAATTTCAACAGGTTTAGAAAGTATTGGGGACGATTGACTTAATTTAATTTAATCTACTTCCTATTCAATTTTAGTCCATTAAGTTGTGCCCGCAAATAAGATACATTTGTAGCTAAACCTGGTAAAAGCCATTGAAACAAAGAAACCACTTCTTTAATTTCTTCATATTGATTTGTATTTTTACAAGCGATTATAAGTTTTGCAGATGTTAAACTAGCTGGATTAGGTAAACTTAAAGCTTTTTCTATTGCAAAATCATGAACCAAAGAAATCTGTTTTTCATACAAGGTAGTTTGAATTTTATTTTTAAGGTCAGTCCAAGCATGATTAAAATAAGTAGGCCATCTAGCAAACGCTCTATAATCAGTATTTAAAAATGGCAAATTAATTGTAGTCTTGATTGACTCAAAAGTATTAAAAGTTTCTTCATCAACATGATGTTGCTCCAATAAAATCAATTTTTTTTCTTTTGATGGGCCGTGCCATCCTTTGAATTTCTTGTAATTTGATTTCATGCTTATTTCATTTCCTTCTAAAAGTAATCTGGCAATAGAGGCTATAATTATATATGGCATATTACCATGAGAAAAAATTTCATTTATTTCTAAAATACTTTCAATCTCTTGCTTGGCATAACCTTTTGTTTCTAATTCATTTAAAATAATTTTAGGTTCTAATTCTTTTACTAATTCTTCAGTAAAATCTCTTAACTCTTTACAAGCAAATACAAACTCTTGAGAAGAGACAATTTCTTTGATGCCATTCCAAAGGGTTTTAAAGAATAAGGGATAATGAGCAAATGCCATTGTTACTACACCCATCCAAGGAACTTGAAGGTGTTGTTTTGTTTCATTATAAATTTGTTTTAATTCTTCATCTGCTAAATATTCAGGTATTGGGAATATGGATGGTATCGGTGAGGGTTTGTATCGTTTAAGATTTATTTTCATTAGGTAATTACAAAATTTATTTAGTCTATTATTAATTTCTCTAAAGTATGATTTTTAATATAATTCCAGTCATATGAAACACCTAAACCTGGTTTATCTGACACTGTTACATTTCCGTTTTGGTCTATACAATCAATTTCATCAGAATATCCATCTAAATATATTGGTAGTGACCATGCGTTTTTGCAATTTGGATGAACAAGATTCACCTCATAAAAGTTGGAATTTCTTACTGCTGAAATTAAATGTCTCATAGCTGGTCCGCATGAATGAATTTCACAATCAATACCCAACCCTTCCGAGGCTACAGCTAGCTTATGAGATCCTGTTATACCACCATCATAGTCAGGATCTGCTCTCGAAAAAAAAGAAGCTCCGTTTACTAACATGTCAGTTGATGTTTCAAAATTTCTCATATGTTCACCAACTAAAATCGGAGTAGATAATTTTTTTGATAAAACTTCATTTCCGTTAATTGATACACCTCCATCTTTGTATGGATCCTCATACCAATATAAGTTATGTTCATCACATACTTTACCAACCTCAAGGGCATCTGTTAGAGTTTTTAAGTGACATGCAGCGTCATACATAATTTTCATTCTTCCATCTACTCTTTTAGCTACCGCTTTAATCATATTTGATTCTTCTTCAACATCACCTTTTGTCCAGCCATGCATTTTAAATGCTTTGTAGCCAAGTTCATAACACTCCTCTGCAAAGTCTGCGTATGCTTCAGGTGATGAAAGACCATTTTTTTCACGATCACCAGTCATTGTACTAGCATATGCCCTAATTTTTTTGGTATTTCCACCAAGAAAATCTGAAATAGAAATATTTAAGTGTTTGCAGATCAAATCATGTATAGCTATGTCTATTGCTCCAATTCCTACCTCACCAATATGCTTTGTTAGACCTCTTAATTGTCTATATATATTATCTCTGAAAAATGGATTCTTATCTAAAATATAATAAGAAAGAGCTTCTGTGGCAGACATTATTACTTTTGCACGCCCCCTTGGTGGAATATATTCGCCTACATTACCTAAATTATCAAAGATTTTAATTCCAAATCGAATATGTTTACCTTTTTGACCAGGTGAATATTTAATACCAATGCCCCCTCTATCCTCTAAAATATTTAATAATTCTATTTCAAAAAGGGTTAATTCTACCTTTTTAATTTTTATGTTTTGTTTCATTTTGAATATCCGACTTTTAATAAAGCTAATATGCTATTTTTTTTATAAATAGATCTAATATCTCTACCTTACTAAAACCAAACTCACTTAATATTTCTTCAGTATTTTCTCCAATTTCTGGAGGCGAAGTTAAATTGTCGATTCTATTTTCCTTGATTTTGAAACTTAATGATGGGACGAGATATTTTTTATTAGTTTTTTTTAAATTAGTATGAATCCAGTTTTCTCTTTGTTTAAAGTGACTTTCTGAAACTACTTGCTGAAAGTCTCTCACCTTAGCTGCTGGTACATGATTATAATTTAATTTAGTTTCCCATTTGTCCGCAGTATCAGATTTAATTGCTGATGCTATACGTTTTTTCAACAGATTTTTATTTTTTACTCTATATTTAAGATCAAACCACTTAGAATTTTCTTCCATATTTTTTCCAAAAAGAGTTTCACACATCATTTTAAATTGTTTTTGAGTATTTGCAGCTATTGACAATAGGCTCCCGCAAGATGCTTCAAAACAGCCTGATGAGGGACTTCCTGACCAAGCTTCATTTCCATTAGGTTTAAGTTTAATATTTGAATTTAAAGTAGTTGAAACTAAACTCGACATTAAGAATAGAGAAGTATCGTACATGCTGATATCTAACCATTTAGCTGACTTATCTTTACGTAAATTTGCTATTGCGGCAGTCACTGCAAAAGCAGAGTTTAGACCGGTAGCATAGTCAATATAAGGTGCCCCAACTTTAAGAGGGCCCGAAATTTCAGTGCCAGTTGTAGACATTATACCCGAAGCGGCTTGTACAACATGATCGTAAGCAGATCTATTGCCAAGATCACCATTTTGACCATATGCAGAAATTGAACATAGAATAATACTTGGATTAATTTTTTTTAGATTATCAAAAGAAAAGCCCAACTTTTTAAATTTACCTGGAGTCATGTTTTCCATAACAACATCTGACTGTCTAACAAATTCATTAAATGTTGATTTACCAATTTTATTTTTTAAATCTAAACGTATTGAACGTTTATTTCCATTTTGTACAATGAAACTACTACCCATTAAATCATCAGAGAGTTCTTTATCATCACCACCCATTCTTGCCCAATCACCTAAGTTAGGATTTTCAATTTTAATTACATTTGCACCAAGTAAGCTTAATTGATAAGACCCATAGGGTCCTGCCAAAACCTGAGTTAAGTCTAAAATCGTAATGTCTTTTAAAGGTTTAAACATGCGGTTTTTATTTTATAAAAAATTTATAATGAGAGATAAGAGGGAATATTAATTCCCTCTTATTAAATTTATTTGGACATAAATTTTGCTTTAATATCAGCGTATTGTCCCATACCATCATCATGAAGAGCTCTAAACTCTTTTCCAGTCAACCATACTGGTGAAAAACCAAAATTATTACCAAATTTAGTAAATTTTTCACTTTTAGCTGCTTTTTCCATAATTTGAGATAATTTTTCCATGACAGCTTTTGGTGTTCCTTTAGGAGCATATAAACCCCTAGTTACTCCTATTTCTGCTGGTATATTCAAATCTTTTAGAGTTTTCATATTTTTTGCTGGTGGATAAGTAATGTTTTGAAGAGAACCTCCAGTTCCAATAACATCTAAAATTCCTTCTTTCACTGCAGCCAAAGCAACCGGAGCATGAATTATACAAATATCTATTTCATTTCCCAAAACTGCTTTTTTTAGATTTGCTCCTCCTCCAAAAGCAACTATCCTAAATTTTGCTCCTGCGTATCCGTTTATAGCATGAGCCATAACGTCATGAGCATTGTATTTTGCTGCAACCCCAGCTATTAATTCACCAGGTCTCTTTTTAGACTTCTCTATAGCATCTGAAAGAGATGTATAACCTCGTTTTTTGTTAGCTAAAACATAAGTCGGAGTGGTATACATTCCGCCCACATACTCAAAACTATCTGCTGTAAAAGGCATTTTTTTAAATGTATTCAATCCAATAATTGTATCAGTTCCGTTTAAAAGTAAAGTGTAACCATCATTTTTAGATTGCTGTACTTGAATGACACCTTTGGAACCTGCGCCACCAACTACATTTGAAATTACTACATCGACACCAGCTGCATCAGCAAATGCACCGACAAAACCTCTTGCTATTGTGTCTGTACCACCTCCAGCTTTCCATGGAACAATAAGTCTTATTGTTTTATCAGGGAAACCTGCAAATGATGTTTGCATCATAATTCCGATTGTTGCTAAAAATATAATTAAAAATCTCATTTTATACCTCCTAATAAAAGTTAGATTTTTGCCATTGATTGGCGTTTTATCCCTTGCCTTATTTCGTTAATTACAAGGAAAATAATTATGGCAAGAAAGATAATTCTTGGCCAAGTTGATATAAATGTAGTCCAGTCACCCCCAGACAGCATTAATGCGGTACGTGTATTAAACTCAATAATTGGGCCCAAAATAACCCCTAATACTATCGTCACGACAGGAAAGCCTCTTTCTTCCATTATGAAACCAAATACACCAAGAAATATTGCTGCGAAAACTGGAAAAATAGTCCCATAGCTAGCGAAAGCACCTAAAGATGCGAAAATCATTACAAATGGAAATAGCAAAGATCTATGTTGCCTTAAGACGTATACAAAAAATCTAATTGCTCCCATAGCAATTAAAAACATAAAAATTCCTGCTAACAAAAGTCCTGCTAACATTCCATATACTACATCCCCACCTGTTTTCATAAGTGTTACGCCAGGTTGTAATCCATGAAGATAAAGAGCACCGATCATAATAGCTGTTGAGGCATCTCCAGGTATTCCAAGTGTCAACATTGGTACCATTGCACCTCCAGTAGTTCCATTATTAGCCGTTTCAGGAGCTATTACACCATCAGGATTTCCTATTCCAAATTCTTCTGGATTATTTGAGTTATTTTTGACTGTACCATAAGCTAACCACGTAGCCCCGTCTGCTCCCACTCCTGGAACAGCTCCAACGATAGCACCCATAAAACTTCCTGTTCCCCAAGCTTTCCATCTTGAGAAAAATTGTCTAAAGGTAGGTAATTTTATCCTAAACTTAGTTGCAACAATTTCAGCTTTACTTTTCATTAGGGCTAAGTCTGAAATAACAACCGCAAAACCAAATAAACCAACTAATGCTGCTGCAAAGGGAACTCCAGTCAATAAGTCTAGGGAGCCAAAAGTAAACCTTTCAATTGTATCAACTCTGTCCATCCCCATACATCCAATTAAAATGCCTACGCAAACTCCAATGAAACCTTTTAACATTGAGCCTCTAGTGAAAGCAGAAACCATGACCAACCCCATAATTCCAATGAGAGCAATATCTGCATTTGACGATTTTAAAGCAATGGCAGATATTACTGGAATAAAAGTGACTGCTATAATCCAACTTGATAAGCCACCAACAAAAGAGCCATATGTTGCATATCCAAGGGCTAAACCTGCCTCTCCTTTTTCTGCCATCGGGAACCCGTCAAGAGCGGTACAGGCTGAAGCAGGTGTCCCGGGAGTTCGCAAAAGTATGGCAGCAAAAGAGCCTCCTAATTTGGTGCCTACATATACACCAATCATTACTAATAATGCAGGCAGAGGATCTAAGGAATATGTCACAGGTAATAAAATAATGATTGCCATTGGAGAGCTTAATCCAGGTAAAGCGCCAACTAATAGACCAAGGAAAGTTCCTAAAAATAATAAAATTAAGTTAAGTGGTTGTAGACATTCATAAAACCCACCAATTAATCCTTCAAACATAAATATCCTTTTATAATTGTAATTTTAGAAAATATACAAAAAGCATGTATAAAAAAGCACTGCCAATTACCGAAATTATAATCATCTTAAAATAATCTCGCCTGTCATAAAGATAAAAGGCCGCAAATAAGAAAATACCGGTTGAAATTAAAAAATTTAGCTTTCCTAATGATGATGCGTATATAATGAGTAAAATTACTGACCCAAATCTTTTAAAATATAGTTGCTTATTTTCTAAAATATTCTCAACAAAATTAATTCTTTCATTTTTACGTTGAGTTATAAGCACATATTTTCTTAATGAATTAAATAGATATATAATTGAAAGAAAAAGAAGTAAAACAGCAATACCTAGAGGATAAGTTGCAAACGTCATTCCATCTGTTCCTATCTCTAATCCAGCATCTGAAGGATTATACGTAAAAAAACAGCCTATACCAATAATGATAAGAGATATACCCATAATAATATCTTTTATCACATCTCCCTTGGTTATTTTGTTTTCCTCATTCATCAAATTAACTCATTATTAATCAAATTCTTTTTTTTGACCAGGTGCAGGTGAATATCCAAAATCACCCCTTGATATGATTTTTTCAACACCACCGTTTTTTTCAATCTTTTCAAGTTGTTCGCTTTTTGCCCTCTTGTTGACTTTCTCAGGATCACATATTTTCAGTAATTCATTATAAAACTCTTTAATAATATCTTCGTATTTTTTATCTTTTGACAAATCATTTTCTTCATATTGGTCATTTTCAAGATTGAACAATTGTGCAGGATATCCTTCTGCAAAATAGACATACTTAAATTTACCTTTTCTAAGCATAAAAGCACCAACTGGAGACGCAGCAGCATGATATTCAGATAAAACTATTCTTTCATAATCATCATTATCATTTGCGATTTTAATTAGAGACTTTCCAGGCAAGTTATCATCTTCAACATTCTGTGTTATTCCAAGGCTGTCAATCACAGTAGGAAAAATGTCAACCAAACTTACAGGAGTTTTTACTTTTTTAGATTTTGGAATATCTGGACCTGTAATAATCATAGGAACACCTGCAGATTCTTCAAACATAGTACTTTTGGCCCACATCCCCCTCATTCCAAGTGCGTCACCATGGTCAGAAGTATAAATAATATTAGTGTTATCTGCAAAATCAGATTGTTTAAGAGAAGCCAGAACTTTCCCAATATTATTATCTAAAAATGTGCATAAACCGAAGTATGCTGAGGTTGCTTTTCTAACTTTATCTTCATCAAAATAATCATCATAATTCATACACTTTCTCATAGCTATATAGTAAGGATGCTGACTTCTTTGGTCTTCTTCATATAATAAAGGCCATGGCACTTCATCTTCAGGGTATATATTATAAAATTCTTCAGGAGCTATTAGAGGGAAATGAGGACAAACATACGAAACAAATAAAACCCAAGGTTTATCTGAGCTTTTTCTGTTCAGAATCCAATCGCTTGCATCTTTTGTAATTTGTTTATCATAGTTTGAATATGTTGTTTCACCACTCCCAACATCTTTTGAGTAATTTGCAGCCCCCTTACGAACAGGTAGTTCTTCTCTAATGAGACCTAATAAATCGCCAACTCCGTCAACAACATTTAAAGGATTTATTTGTTCAGAAAAACCTGTTGGGGCTTGATCGTCTAAAAAATGAAGTTTTCCAATTGACACTGCATCGCAATTTCCCTGTACAGCCCGATGTCCCCAACTTGGAATTTTACCATCATAAGGGTCTGCATTATCCCAATAACCTATTTCAGCATTATATCTTCCTGTAGCTAAAATAGCCCTTGATGGTACGCATATGGGTGAATTACAGTATGCATTTTCAAAAAATGTTCCATTTTTAGCGAGTCTATCCAAATTAGGTGTTTTTACATGGCTATGTCCACTAACACCAAGCATTCTCTTGTTATGCTCATCAGATAATAATATTAATAAATTCTTACTCAAATAACACTCCCCAAGTTATTTAACAAGTAAATGATAGACAAGTTATTAATTAAAATATAATTTATATTTTTTATATATATATAAAATAAAGTTATATTTATGAGTTTAATTGAGTTGAAAACATTTTTGGCAGTAATCGAGGCAAGAGGCGTAAGTTCTGCTGCTATTAATTTAAATATGACACAGCCAGCAATAACTAAAAGGCTCAAAAATTTAAAAATGTATTTCGAAATAGAAAATCTATACACAAGAAAAAATGGGGAATTTATTATAGGTGAAGAAGCAAAGCTATTACTCCCATTTGCCCAAAATGTCGTAGCATTGGAAGAAAACGCAAAAAAAGAAATAAAAAATTATACTCACGGTATTAAAGGTAAAATTTTTATTGGTGCTGGTACTACTTGGTCTTTAGGAGATCTTCCTAAAGCTATAGCTAAAACTTCTGAAAAATTTCCTAACTTAGAAATTGACTTAAATATTGAAGCACCTGATTTGTTATTAAACAAATTATCACAAAATGAAATGGATATAATATTTGCTAGAAAGCCCGAAAATTTAAGTAATTTTGATTTTATTCACTTAAGAACTGATAAGTTCCTTATTTTTGCATCTTCATCACATCCAATTTTTGATAGAGATATATCAGTAAAAAAACTTTCTAAATATAAATGGACAATGAACAGTGCAGCAAAGCAAACCGAAGATATTTTTTTCAATTGGTTCAATTCTCGAAACATAGAAAAACCAGTGATTTCTCTTAAAACAAATTCTTTAAGATTAGCTCTTAAGGTTGTTCAAAACTCGTCAATGCTATTGTTTACAGCGTCACCTGTTGATTTGGCACCTGACACTTCTAGCTTGTCACAAATAAAAATAAAGGATTTCAATCTAAAAAGAGATACTGGTATAATAACAAGAAAGGGTTACAAAAGCCATTTCCTTGAAGAATTATTAAAAAATATTAGAAAATAGTGCATATAAAATAAGATCATATTTTAATTACTGGGCTATAGAATAGAAACTAAACCATTCATAGGATCAACTGTAACTCTCTGGCCAGAAGACAAAAGTGAAGTAATATCTCCATCAATAAATCGGTCACATATTGTTAGATTTGCCAATGAAGCGCCCTGGGCTAAAATAGTATTTGCCTTATTAAATAAAATTGCTTTAGGTGCCATTTTTCTTGCACACATTTCGTACAACATCCATGCTGAGGCAACACCACCTTTGGATTCATTGAGGACTAAAATTTTATCAACGTATGACTTTCCAACTAATTTGTGTTGAGGTCTAGAAAAAATTCCTTTTAACCTATCTAGATCATATCTTGCAGAAAAATTATCATTTGCTGATAAGACTTCACCCTGAACTTTTTTTCCAATACCGATATGGCATTTAAGTAAAGTTTTCATACAATTTCTCCAGCAACAGCAGAAGCTATACAATTTTCCATGCTAGAAAGAGATGGTTCATATCCATATCCTCCCAATATATTAACAATCTTAGCTGAATTACTCATCAATCTTTTCCATCCGTTAGCCAAACCAATTTCTCTGGCGTATTGATTATAAAAGCAAGTTCCTTGTAGAACTTTAGCTCCTGTTTTTTCAATTTGATCAATGAGTTTCATTCTTGAAGCATCAGAGTACACTTGAGGAGATGTACAAATTATTACCGGAACTTTGAAAGATTTATCAATACATAGCTCAGCAACTTTTTGCATTTCAAATATTGAGAGCTGAGGTGCTGCAAAAACAACGACATCAATTTTATCACCTTTTTTTCCAAACTGCGACTTTAGAGATATTATATCGTCTAAAGTTATTATATGATCATCAAGTCGATTTAAAAATTTTGAAGAGTAATTTTTAGCTTCTGGAGTTGTACCAATCATATGAAACAAAGGAATTGACCCATAACTTGCCATAGACGCTCCAAAATGTTTGAGTTCATCAGATTTTGGATTATGGTTAATACCTTCTATAATTGGAACTTCCCAATAAGATCCTGAAATTTTTCCTATAAGAGCACCAAGTAATCCCCAATCAGTCAGTTCTTCTGGTTTAAATTTAACAAGGAATTTTTTGGTTGGAATTCTTTTTTCTTCTAAATGCAAACCATACCTGGGAGTTCTCCCAGTTAAACCAGCTGCTAGAGCAGATGGACCACCCTCATAGTTAGATCGTGCACCACAAACGCTATTAGAGTAAATAACAACTCCTGTATCACCATAAGCTACATGCTCTCCAAAAATTGGAGCCATAATCGTTTGATAATTTACACATGTATTTGTCATTAAAATGCCCATAGAAGTACAAGCTTTGATGGTTCGTCGTTCGATATTAGCCATTTCTTCTGTTTGACCAAGAGGAGTATAGTAATTTAAATCTACACCTCGAGGATCTGTAATCATGGGTATCTTTACTTTTGCTCCCATGCCAACCAAATTCTCAAGGAATAAAACACCATCAATACCCACTGATTCTGGATCTATCATCATATGTACGTTACTTACAGAAACAAAATTTTTAGCATCAAAAAAATTTCCTACTTTAATTTGATGATTAATTGCCCACTTAACAGCTTCCCCTAATTCTCCCGAAGCCATAGCTTTTTCTTCTTTGTTTAATTCCAATTCTATCTCTCAAAGATTAATAGATTTTCACATGATCATATTTACAATAAAAAATTTTTATATAAAAGTTTATATATAACAATATTAAAATCTTATTTCTATGAAATACAAAATTATTAAAGCTGATATTTTTAAGTTCAACGTTAGTAATAAAACGAACTGGCTTTTCACAAGATTACAAAATAATAGTGGTTTGTGTGGATGGGGGGAAGCAACTCTTCAAGGTAAAGAATTTGAAATTTTGAAAAAAAAAAATGATATTCTTCGAATTATTCTAAATTCAAAATTTAATTCACCATTTGATTTAAAACCAAAACTTCCTTTTAACAACATTCTCGACGCCTCAATAAGTTCTTCAATCATGCAGTGTTTATGGGATATTTTTTCAAGAGAAAAAGGTCAATCAATTGGAGAGATGTTTTCAAATACAAAAAATGATTATATCTCAATATATGCTAATTTTAACAGATCAACTATCAATCGAGATTTAGAGGGTATTAAAACAAGATTATTTGAAGTAATTAAAGATGGATTTAACGCCATAAAGTTTGCACCATTTGATGAAGTTGATCCTGAAATGTCATTTAAAGAAATAATGAAAAATATGCAACCTGGTCTGGATAGAATAGCTACTATTCATAGCAACATAGATAAAAATATTAAGTTAATGATTGATTGTCATTGGAGGTTTTCTTTTGATTCATTTCTAGAGTTAATTAATGAATGTGAAAAATATAATTTATATTGGATTGAATCACCAATAAAGGAAAATATTGAAAATATTTATGAACTCAAGCAAATCAGGAAAAAATTAAATAATAAAGGTATAAAGCTAGCTGGATTAGAAAATCAAATAATGAAGAATGGTTTTTTTGAATTTGTCAAAAATAATACTCACGATGTCATGATGCCAGATGTTAAATATTCGGGAGGCCCAGATGAAATGATTGAACTAGACAAGTTTTTTTCTAAACATGATATAGAATTTTCCCCTCATAATCCTTCTGGACCAATAGCACATGCCCACTCTATTCAAATTTGTTCAGTTTCAACACCTTGTCTCTTGGAATATCAATATAAAGAATCTGATAAATTTCACTCTATAGTTAATTTATCGAACACACCTATAATAAACAGTAAAGTCAAAACTATTACTTCTGAAAAAGGTTTAGGTGTTTCAATTAATATGAAAAATCTTTTAAAAATATAATATAAATTTTAATTTAAAAGGGAATTGTTCCTTTAATAGTTACGCGTCTTCCCTTCCTTTCCATTGGGTGATAATCCCAAATAGCTTTATGCAAAGTGCATCTGTTATCCCAAAAGGCCATATCATTTTTATTCCATATATATCTAATTTGAAAATCTGTTTTTTCGCAATGATTAAATAAAAATTCCAATATCAAATTACTTTCTTGTTTCGATAATCCTTCAATTTTGGTAGTAAAAAATTTATTAATATATAATGCTTTTTTCTTAGTTTCCGGATGAGTTCTCACAATTGGATGAATAGCAGAAGGATATTTTTTTTTAGGATCTAGCTGGTCTTGTTTTTCATACCTGTTTCTATAAAAATGTTCAGATTCATGAGAAGCTCTCAAACCATTTAAGAAATTCTGCATTGGCTTACTTAATGAATCATAGGCCATATACATATTAGAAAACATCGTATCACCACCATATTGTGGAAGAATATGCAATTGTAACATCGTTCCTAATGGTGGCTCTGTGTCACATGAGACATCAGAATGAAATTCCTCAGCTCCATTAGAAATTTTACTATCTTTATGTGTATGAATTTCAAATATCTCTGGAAAACTCTTCATTTTTGGAGCTGCAGGATGAATGTGAAGATCACCAAAACATTTTCCAAGTTTTATATGGTTTTCAGGAGAGATTTCTAATTGTTCTTGGAAGAATAACACTTGATACTTATGAAATGCTTCTTTTATAAAATTTTGCTCATAATCTGAAATATCTTTTGATAAATCTACTCCTGTTATAACTCCACCAATGTTTGGAGCATATGGCTTCACATTTATTTCTTTGCTTAAATCACTAATCTCTTTCAATATTAACCTCTAACTAATAAAATTTTATTTTCAAACACATAATAAAAAAAGAATATATTAGATCTTTTACCAATGATTTGCAAATTCGCTTGAATGCTGAAACTTACTACTTGGAGTTGCCTCACCTTTTGGAATTGGTGCAATTGGGTTTAATTTGAATTCATCTCGTCCTCTTACTAATTGCCCCTCAAAATGAGGCCAAATTGATAAATCTACTTTAACATTAACAGGAGAAAATCTCATAGTAACCCCGCACCTTCGTCTTTCAGAATTATTGGCATCTGAACCATGCAATAAACCGTCATTATGAAGAGAAATTTCACCAGCTTTAAGATTTAATGATACTATATGCTCTTGTTTAATCTGATCTATTGAAACTTCTTGATCTAATACAAGGTTACTTGCTTTATTAGTACGATGCTCAAACATACCTTTTTTATGACTTCCTTTAACTACTTTCATTGCCCCATTTTGCTCATTCGTATCATAAAGTGCTAACCACACAGTAACTGCATTTGCTGGAAATAAAGGCCAGTATTGCGCATCTTGATGCCAAGGAACCACCGATCCATCTTTTGGTTCTTTGAGAAAAAATTGTCCGCCCCAAAGAAAGAAATTAGGACCTAATAAATCTTCTACATAATCCAGAATTACTGGGGTACTGCACAAATTGTAAAACTTTTTGCTGGCTTTATGCCATTGTGCGGTTTGGTTTAAATCTAGTTCTTTATCTATACTTGTACTTAGTGAAACAAAAAAATTGTCTAAGTCATTTTTAGCTTCTTCAGAAAATACTGGTAGGGCAGTGATATATCCGTCATTTTTGTATTGTAATTTTTCTTCGTCTGATAACCTTCTGACTGTATTGGAAATTTTAAACATTTAATAATCCTAATTACTTAATTTAAAGAATATTATCTTCCATAAAATTTTTTAACTTTGATGACCATTCAAAACTATCAACCATTGGGCCATAGTGTCCAAACTTTGTCTTAAGTTCAATAAGAGAACATTTTATATTAAGTGATTTCAAATACTCAATAGTTTTATAACCCTTTTCCATATTTGTTACTTTATCTGTTTTCGCTAATATTTTTAAAATTGGTACTTTAATTTTAGATGCTTTTTTATACGCAGAAGAATTATAATTTGCTCTTCGTAAAATTATTAATGAGTTTGGATCAAAGTAATCTGCCCAACCCTTTGCTGATGTTTCAATAAAAATATTAATTTTTTTTTGTTCATCATATTGGGTTTTTAGATAATCCCCAAAGCCATAATGGTCCAAAACACCTATTCTATATTTAATTAGAGCATTTTTAATTTCTTTATGGTCTAGATCATAAAAATTACCATTATTCCAATTTTTACAATCACTAAAAGGTTTTTCAATTAATTCAATTTTTTCTTTAGTTACATCCCATCTATCTAAAGAACCCGCAATAGATATAACTTTGCATAAACTATCTGGAAACTCTGTAGCCCAAAGATAAACTAAGTGTCCTCCAAAAGAATAACCTAATACTGCATGTAATTTTTTTATTTTAAGACTTTCAATAAGAAGTTTTTGAGCATTTATTATATCTAAATTTTTAATTTTTGGAAAAGTGGAACCATAAGGTTTATTTGTTTTTTCATTTATTGACTTGGGACCAGTAGAACCAAAAGAAGAACCCAACATATTAGAACAAATAACGAAATATTTGTTGGTATCTAGAGCTTTTCCTGCACCCATTAAGTTGTTGAACCATCCAATATCTTTGTCCAGCGCGTGGTGATGATTTGTATATCCATGACATATTAGAACTGCGTTATCTTTCTTTTGATTTAACTTTCCCCAAGTTCGGTAAGCTATAGTTAAGTTTTTAATAACGCTTTTGTCAGATACAGCAAAATTTTTATGGTCAAAATATTTAGAGTCTGGCAATTTCATTTATTTATCCAGTCAATATGAGCATATTACCATTGTTCTGCAAATTCCCTTGAATATTGAAATTTTTTAACGGGTGTACCTTCACCTCTGGGAATCTGTGCCACAGGATTATAATTAAAATTATCTACACCTCTAGCATGCTGTGTTTCAAAATGTGGCCAGACAGATAAGTCTGCTTTAACATTTACTGGAGCAAATCTCATTGTAACACCACAACGTCTTCTATTAGAGTTATTAGCTTCTGAACCATGCAGTAAACCATCGTCATGAAGTGATATTTCACCAGCCTTTAAATTTAGTGATACAACATCTTTTTGTTTGATCTGTTCTATTGAAACTTCTTGATCCAAAACAAGATTACTTGCCTTATTAGTATGATGCTTAAACATACCTACATTATGACTACTCTTAACAACTTTCATAGCAGCATTTTTTTCATCAGTGTCATATAGAGCCAACCAAACAGTTACAGATTTTGCTGGAGTTAAAGGCCAATATTGAGCATCTTGATGCCATGGGACTACTGATCCATCCTTGGGCTCTTTAAGAAAAAATTGACCACCCCATTGAAAAAAATTGGGGCCTATTAAATCTTCAACATAATCAAGAATTACGGGAGTTCTGCATAAATTATAAAATTTTAAACTAGCCTTATGCCACATATTCGTTTGATTAATATCTATGTCATTACGAAGACGTGAGCTAAGGCTAACAAACAATTCGTTCAAGTCATCTTTTGCTTGGGAATCGAAAACTGGCAAGCCTGTAACATAGCCATCTCTCTTGTATTGTAATTTTTCATCTTCCGATAGCCTTCTAGCTTTTTTAGAAATTTTAAACATCTACCCCCCTTTATAATTGATTGTAAATTATAATACTTCAAACAATCCTGCAGCTCCTTGACCTCCCCCAATACACATTGTAACAACAACATATTTAATTTTTCTTCTTTTACCCTCTAGTAAAGCATGACCTACTAATCTAGCGCCGCTCATTCCATATGGGTGACCAATTGAAATAGAGCCACCATTCACATTTAGGTTTTCATTCGGAATACCTAATTTATCCCTGCAATAAATCACTTGTACTGCAAAAGCTTCGTTTAACTCCCATAAACCTATATCTTCCATTGTTAAATTATTTTGTTTTAATAATTTTGGAACGGCATAAACTGGACCTATTCCCATCTCATCAGGCTCACACCCTGCAACTGCGACACCATGACATATTCCTATTGGATTTAAATTTCTTTTTTCTGCTAACTTCATAGACATAAGTACAGATGCTGACGAGCCATCAGATAATTGACTAGCATTTCCAGCAGTTATAAATGAATCTTCGCCCATTACAGGTTTTAAATTTTGCAAACCAAAAATATCAGTGCTTGGCCTGTTACATTCATCTTTAGCTATTTCAACTTCTTTGTAATCTACTTTATCGTTTTCTAAATTTTTGAAAGCTTGAATTGTCTTAACAGGAATTATTTCATCATCAAAATAACCTTTATTTTGAGCCTGTGCAGTCCTTTGTTGGCTTTGCAATGCGTACTCATCTTGTTGGTCTCTTTTTACTTTGTACCTTTTTGAAACGACTTCTGCAGTATCAATCATGCTCATGTATATATCGGGTTTATTACTTATTAAAAATCGATCTTGCGATTTATATTTATTTGAAAACTCATTCTGTACTAATGAAATAGACTCGACTCCCCCTCCAATGACAATATCCATCTCGTTACATGCTATTTGCTTTGCTCCTATTGCAATTGCCATAAGGCCAGAGGCACATTGACGATCAACACTCATTCCTGGAACATGACTTGGTAGTCCAGACGCAGCAGCAGACAATCTACCTATATTGTACCCTTGTGTGCCTTGCTGAACTGCTGCCCCCATAATAACATCTTCAACTTCGGAAGGATCTATGCCAGCCTTTGCAATAGAACTATTAATTGCATAACTAGCTAAAGTTGGAGCATCAGTATCATTAAAAGTTCCCCTATACGCTTTTCCTATTGGTGTTCTTGCAGTTGATAGAATTACAGCTTGATCCATTAAAACCTCTTTTGTTAAACGTTAATTAAATTAAACATATGTCAAATTATTCTTACCCGAAACATCTTTACCTCTCATGTGATAAATTTTTCTATCAGCATATTTATTTACATTTAATTTTGAAAAAAGATTTTTATCTTTAACCATTTGATGGTCAAAAATACTTGTCGTTGGCATAAATCTCATCGTGATTGCTCTTCTTGATTTAGATGATTTATTTGCCTCAGATCCATGAACTAAATAGACATCATGAAGAGAAATTTGTCCTCTTTTTAAAATTAAATCGACTGCCTCAGTTTCGTTAAATTCTTCTTTATCTAACTCTTGATTAAGGGTCAGGTTTTTATTGTCGTTTAAATTGTGTGACTTTAGTTTTTTATCTAAGTGTGAACCTTTAATAAAACGTAAACAACCATTCTCTTGATTCGAATCATCTATAGCAAGCCAGACAGTACAAGTTGCCAAAGGTCTAATTGGCCAATATTGTCCGTCTTGATGCCAAGGTGTAGCGTGACCATCAATAGCTGGCTTTGCAAAAAAACTTGAATTCCATAGCGCAAAGTCTGGTCCTATTAATTGTTCAACATAATTTAAAATAGTTTGGTCTGAGCAGAATTCTAAAAAGCTCTCATCATAAGATAATATTGCTGGACAGTAATTTTTAAATTCAGGGTGATTACTTAATAGTCTATTATGACTTTCTTCAATTTTATTAATTATATTTTCTGACATTTTAAAGTCTGGAACAACAAAACCATCTTTATGATAACGATCAATTTGAATCTTAGATAACATTTGTTTCTCCAATTTCATAAACCTAGAGTCTCTTCATTTTTAACTGTTTCCCATGTCTTTTTCATCCAGTTTGTACATTCGATAGCTTGTTCAAAAAGCGAATACTTACAACCCTCTCCATAATCAGTATTAGGTATGAATTCAGTCGAAATTTGACCTAATTTACTCTTAGGATCTTTATAATGATATATCAAAAGGTTTCTTACACATTCCTTCCAAGGTTCTAAATAAGACTCTTTCCATATTTCATTATATTCATTTTTTTTTGGTTTTTTAAAAGGATACTGGATACCTCTACCAATTGATCCATTTGGATGTTTTCCAAAAATGTTAATAGGGTTGTTAGGTATTGAAGATCTTGCGTGACAATGTTTTATCCATCCATTATTAATCCATTCTGATACAATGTTACCCTTTATGAAAGGATCAATGATAAGTTCCCCTCTTTCAATTTTTTTACCTGTATTAAATATTTTTTGTTCTTTTTTATTATCAATTTTAAAAATCACATGACTGTGATCAAGGGTTATATTAAATTCTATACCTTTATCTTCTATTAATTTGCCAAAATTAGAAACTCTTGGAAAATCTTCACTGCACATATTCACATGTATTTCAAAACAAGGTACGACCCCTAAATTCATCCCAATATCATAAGCTTCTAAATATGCTTCTCTTACATCTAAATCACTAACAATTCTACCTTCAGTATTATATGATTGAATTTGTACATTATGTACAATTGAGCCTAGATTTTTTGCAGTCTTTAGGTTCTTCTCTAAAAGTTCTTTATGATCCCCAATGGTATAAAACCACCCTCCTGCTCTGATCGGAATATTATATCTTTCACTGGCTAATTTGAAATTTTCTATTTCATTATCCTCAGGAGTTTTGTCAACATAATCAAATATTCCAGTCTCTTTTACCATCAAGAAGCGTTCATTTATACTTGGCATAGCGTCAAAAGAAGTGTGTTTTATGCCATTGGTTTGAATGCCGAATTTTAATTGATTTGTCATAAGTTTTTTACTGTTTAAAAAATTAAAAAACAGCTTCTCCTTCAAGCATAACTCTATGCATTATCCTTAAGTGACTTACATCATAATCAGAATTAGCTTTATGCATGGTGCAACGATTATCCCAAATTACTAAATCACCTTTTTCATAATTATGCCTGTATTGAAACTTATCTTGAAATGAAAATTTATAAATTTCATCAAGAAGTTTATCGCTATCAGTTGCATTAAACCCTAAGATATGATCAATCCTGTTAGGATTGATATATATGGATTTTTTATTGGATATGGGATGTGTCCT
>CABZSR010000018.1 GCA_902528415.1 uncultured SAR116 cluster alpha proteobacterium
TACAAAATGCAATTAATATTACAGAAATAAAAAAAGGTGAAAAATCTCTTAAGATTCTTAGTAATGCAATAGAGATAATTCCAAATATGCTCATGCTATGGGATAGCGATAATAAATTAATTATGGCTAATAAGAGAGCACGTGACATTCAAAAAGATATGGGATTTGAATTAAAGCCTGGCTCGGATAGGTTTGAAATGCTTGAAGCAGGATTTAAGTCCGGATCTTTAGAAGGGAGTGAAGGATTAAGTGCTGCAGCGTGGGTAAAGAAAAGAAAGGAAGGTATAAAGGCGCTAAAAGGTAGGGAAATAGTAGAAGCAAAAATAAAAGTTAAGGGTGTTAAATATGATATTCTTGGTTCTTTTACTCGTTTGAATGATGGAGGAACATTGCAAATTTGGACAGATATTTCTGAAATTAGAAGCAAAGAAAGGGAAGTTGAAGAAAGTCAAAAAAAGGTAAGAGAAGCTGAAGAAAAAATTTCAAATGCAATAAATAGTATGCCACACGGAATTACAATGTGGGATGAAAATATGAAATTAGTAATGTTCAACGATTATGCAAATGAAGTCTGGAGTAAAGGTAAAGTCAAAATGAATGTAGGTACCTCTTATTCTGATTATATGAAACAATCTAAGAAATATAAATTTTTGACATTTAATAAAAAGTCAGATGAAGATGATTATTATAAAAATGCAGTAGAAAGACGAAAAAAATTTAAAGGAGTCTTCACAACAGAAACACCTCCTTTTTATGATGGATCAATTTGGCAGTCTACGTCAACTCGTTTGCCAGATGGTGGAGTGTTTTCAATTCTATCAAACATTACTGAAATTAAACAAAGAGAGGCATCTCTCAAACAATTAAGTGATGCAATTGAAGTAACACCTAATGCTATTTTGTTATGGGATAAAGATCATAAATTAGTAATGGGTAACAAGGTAGCTAAAGAAATTCAAAAAAAATGGGGATTTGATCTCAAAGAGGGTGTTGATAGGAATAAAATGCTTGAACACGTTGAAAAAGTAGGCTTATTAAAAATTCCTGAAGGAATGACTAGTAAGGAGTATTATAGAGGACGCATAAACTTATCCAAATCAGGAAACAACAACATTTTTGAACAATCTTTTACTGACGACACCTCTTGGATAGTGAGTGAAACAAAACTAGATGATGGAGGGCAATTATTAGTTTATTCTGACATAACTGAGCTGAAAGAAAAAGAAAAGCAAATTAAAGAAGCACAGGAATTAGTGAGACAAACTGAGCAAAAAATGTCAGAAGCCTTAAATAGTATGCCTCACGGCATTTCATTGTGGAATAAAGATGACGTTTTAGAAAGAGCTAATACATTAGCTTATAATATTCATAAAGGAACGGGAATAAAAAATTATGTTCCTGGAATGACTTTTAAAGAACAACAGGAAAGTCAAAAAAAGTATAATTTTTTTAGATTTGATAGTGAAAAAGAAAAGGAAACTTTTTTTAAAAATGCAATAGAAAACAGAAAGAACATTAAAGGTACTAAAACTTTTGAAACTCCACAATTTTATGACGGTTCATATTGGCAAGCGACTATTAGGCGTTTAGATGACGGAGGTATTTTTACAATTTTTTCAGATATAACAGAACTAAAAAAACGTGAAGAAGAGTTAAATAAAACTATTACAGAATTAGATGTAGCAAGAGAGAAAGCTAATGCGGCCAATCAGACTAAGAGTCAATTTTTAGCAAATATGAGTCACGAACTAAGGACACCTTTAAATGCAATAATTGGTTTAACGGAAATGTTAAAAGAAGATGCTGCAGACGATGGGTTAGATGATTTTGAAGAACCATTAGACAGAGTTTTTAATGCCGGTAAGCATCTTCTTACTCTTATTAATGATGTTTTGGATTTATCAAAAATTGAAGCTGGTAGGGTTGAATTATTCAATGAAACATTTGAGTTAAATCAAATTTTAGATGATGTTATGAAAACATCCTCTCCACTTGCACAAAAAAATGATAATGAATTAGTGATAGATTATAAAACAGATATAGATTTTGTTACTGCTGACCAAACTAGAGTAAAACAAGTAGTTTTAAACTTAATTTCTAATGCTTGTAAATTTACAGAAAAAGGAAAAATAACAGTTGGAGTTAATAAAATTACGCAATCTGGTGGTGATTTAATTTCAATAGACGTCAGTGATACAGGTATTGGAATGTCTGATAAACAAATGGCAAAATTATTTAACTCATTTGTTCAAGCTGATAGTTCAACTACAAGAAAATATGGTGGTACTGGATTAGGGCTTACAATTTCAAAACAATTAGCAATTTTGATGGGTGGAGATGTTGTTGTTAACAGTGAATTAGGAAAAGGTACAACGTTTACTGCTACCTTTCTTGCCGATTTTATTGGAGCGTCAGATTCAGTAAAAAATTTCAAACAGCAAACAGGTTCACTTATAGAAAACGTTTTTTCAATAGAAAATAGTTCGGGAAAAACTGTTTTAATAATAGATGACGATCCTACAGTAAGTGAGTTAATGAAAAGACAATTGCTCAAAGAAGGCTATAAAGTAGTAATTGCACCCAATGGGAAAGAGGGCATTCGTTTAGCAAGAGATATTAATCCAGACGTAATAACACTAGACATTCTCATGCCAGAAATGGATGGCTGGTCAGTATTAAGAACTTTAAAAGCTGATCCTATAGTAGCAAATATACCAGTAATAATGGCATCAATTTTAGATGAAAAAAATAAAGGATTTTCTCTCGGAGCGGCAGACTTTTTATCTAAACCTGTTCAAAAAGAATACTTGATGAAATCAATTACAAATTTAATTGGTGACAGAGAAAATTTAAAAATTTGTCTTATTGAAGATGATGATAGTTTAAGATTTACGATACGAGAAATTTTAGAAAAACAAAATGTAAAAATCATTGAAGCTGAGAATGGTAAAATTGGCATGTCGGTGTTAGAAAAAGAAGAGATAAAGCCAGATTTAATCTTATTAGATTTAATGATGCCTGTAATGAATGGTTTTGAGTTTTTAAAGGCAATTAGAGAAACTGAATTAAGCTCAATTCCAATTTTGGTTTTAACAGGGGCTGATTTAAGTGACGATGAAAGAAAATTTTTGTCAGGCGAAACGCAAAAAATTCTTGAAAAAAGTGATGATACATTATCAACAATTGTTAATGAAGTTGGCAATGTTTTAAAAGCTTCTACGGATAATGGAGAAAAAAAATGACAAAAATTTTATATGTAGAAGATAATGAAGATAATGTTTACATGTTGTCAAGACGCTTAAAGAGAAAGGGTTTTGAAATTGTTGTTGCTGTAGATGGTGAGCAAGGCGTTGAAATGGCGTCCTCTGAAAAGCCAGATTTAATTTTAATGGATTTAAGTTTGCCTAAAATGGATGGATGGACTGCTACTAAGCATATAAAGGGTAATGATCAATTAAAATCTATTCCAATTATAGCTTTGTCAGCTCACGCGATGGAAGAACACAAAAAAAGAGCACTAGATAGTGGGTGTGATGACTATGACACTAAACCTGTAGATATTGATAGATTATTGTCAAAAATTTCTAAGCAATTAGGAAATTGAAATGATTAATAAAGAAGAAGCAAATATTCTAATTGTTGATGATATTGAGGATAATAGATACACGCTTGAAAGAAGATTAAAAAAAGACGGTTATAAAAATATATTTTCTGCAGAAGGTGGTAAAACTGCACTTCAAATGGCAACCGAAAATAAGTTTGATTTAATCCTTTTAGATCTAATGATGCCAGACATGAGTGGACTTGAAGTTCTTAAACACTTAAAAGGTGATCCACTACAAAGGTCAATACCTGTAATAATGGTTACTGCGTCGGATGAAGTTGAGACTGCAGCAGAATGTATAATTAATGGCGCTGACGACTTTATTACTAAACCTTTCAATGGGACGTTATTGAAGGCCAGGGTAGGAGCTAGTTTAGAGAAAAAAAGATTACGAGATACAGAAGAAAATTATCTAGACAGAGTTGAAACAGACAAAAAACGCTCTCAGCAAATATTAAAAACAGTAATGCCAACTTCTGTTGCTAATGAATTGCAATCATCAGGAAAAGTAAGGTCAAGAAGATATGATGATGTTGCAATTCTAATTTGTGACTTAGTTGGATTTACATCTTTTTGTGAGAAAAATAATCCTGAATTAGTTGTGGAGACTTTGCAAAGTCTTGTTGAGAGTTTTGAAAATGCTTTTCAAGAATTTGGATTAGAAAAAATTAAGACTGTTGGGGATGCTATAGTAGCAGTTGCTGGACTTTCATCACATACAATTTCACCAGTCAAATCATGTGTTGATTGTTCTTATAAGTTAAGGGAAATTGCCAATTCAGCATCAATGCCTTGGGATTTACACCTAGGTGTTCACTCTGGGTCTCTAGTCGCAGGTACAGTTGGAACCAAAACTGTACAATTTGATATACTTGGCAAGACAGTGAATGTAGCTTTTAATATTTGTGACGTGTCAGATGCAAATCAAATTCTAATTTCTAGTGATGCTTGGATGACTGCAAGAAATGAAATTAAAGTTAAGTCAATTGGTCTTAAAAGACTAAAGAGTGGTCAAGATATCGAAATGTTAGAATGTGTATGATTTACCATTGATTTTCAAATTCATGAGAAAATGAAAACATTTTTAATGGAGTTGCTTCACCTCTAGGAATTTGAGCTGTAGGGTTCAACTTATAATCGTCAATACCTCTTGCAAGTTGCGTCTCAAAAAAAGGCCAAGCTTTTAAATCTCCTTTAACATTTGTAGGGGAAAATCTCATTGTAACTCCACATCTTCTTCTATTTGAATTGTTTGCCTCTGAACCATGAAGTAATGCATCATTATGAAGAGATATTTGACCTGCTTTTAAATTTAAAGATACAATTTTTGATTGATCTAATTGATCAAATGAGACTTCTTGATCTAATACTAAATTCTTTGCCTCATTTTTTTTATGAACAAATCTTCCTACCTTATGACTTCCTGAGACTACTTTCATGGCCGCATTTTCTTCGTCTGTGTCAAATACTGCAAGCCACACTGTTACTGCATTAGATGGATTAAGAGGCCAGTATTGTGCATCTTGATGCCATGGAACCACCGATCCGTCCTTTGGTTCTTTACTAAAAAACTGTCCGCCCCATTGTACAAAATTTGGCCCTAAAAGATCTTCTACATAATCTAGTATAGTTGATGTTCTACATAGATCATAAAATTTTTTACTAGCCTTATGCCACATATTGGTTTTATTTATGTCAATATGATCAGGTAACTTTGAACTTAATTCATTATACCAATTATGAAGATCCTCCACTGCACTTTCAGAAAATACGGGTAATCCCGTGACGTAACCTTCGTTCAAATATTGGTTTTTTTCTGATTGAGAAAGCCTTCTGGCTTTTGAGTCTATCTCAAACATATCTTATCCTTCCCATTTTTCATCTGCAGCTTTTTCCCATGCTTCTCTAAGTTTATTAATATTAAAATTGTCTTTTTTTGAGGCATCAATCAAATGCTTTTCTTTTTTTGTCATATGATTAATTCCATTTTTTATCATTGATACAGCTTCATCCGGAATTATCACAGCCCCATGTTGATCTGCATGAATTATTTCGCCATCGCTTATATTTAGACCATGAACATTTATAGATGAACCATATTCAAGAACATGTACATGAGCATGACTAGGCCCAATTCCATTAGCAAGAACTTGGTAGTTTTTGTCTATTGCATCTAAATCTCTAAGTAAACCACTTGTAATTGTTCCAGCTACACCCAGTCCTTTATGGAGGGAAACATTTACTTCGCCCCAAAATGATCCTGTTGGATTAGGCCAGTCTAGATCTTCAATAAGACAAACAGGAGATGCATCAGGATATAGTTCAGATCTCTTACTTATATATTCATAGTAACTAAGCCTTATTGATTTAACATTTTCAGGCGAAAGAACTGGTAAAGTTGATGCTTTTATTTTTGCTGTTCGTGCAATTCCAACTATGGGCTCTAATTTTGGATTTGCTGACACGAATGGATACTTGGTATAACCATCAGCAGACCTTGAACCTCTATATATGTCTAAAGTGTTAGAAATGGTGGGTGTATCAAATTTTTTTAAAAATGATATTAGTTCTTTTGTTAACAAATTAATCTCCACATAATTGAAAATTTTAATTTTCCAATCAGATTTTAAAGACAAATACTACCTTTTGACAATTAATTTATCTATATAATGCGGATTATTAATTGCGTTTAGAGCTCCATATAGTCCATTATTATTATCTTCAGTTAACCAAACTGGAACATTTTTTACATAATCATGTCTGCGACCTTTATTTAACAGATTTATTTCAAAATCACTTATACTCAAAATTTCTTGTAATTTTGGAGTAATTCCACCAGTTAAAATTACCCCACTTTGAGTGCCATTTATTAAAATTACACTTGAGACTATAGTTCCTAAAATACTAAATAGTAATTTCACAGTTTCTTTAGCTTCCGAATCTCCTTCTAACGCTTTTTTGCCAATTTCTGGAGCTTTCAAATTGCTTGGCTTCAGTCCATTATTAACACGGATAAAATTAAATATTTCTTCAATACCTGATCCACTGACAAGTCTTTCATTAGATACGTGATTATATTTTTTTTTCATAAATTGAAGTAATTCAATTTCGATTTCTGAATTAGGAGCAAAAGACGAATGACCACCTTCACCCTCGATTGCAATAGGATTATCATCTAGTTGAAATAAGGTACAAACGCCTAAACCGGTTCCTGGGCCAGTTACTAAGAGAGGAGCTTTTTTTATTGGAACACCATTTCTAATTATTTTTAAATTGTGCTCTGAAGCAAGTTTATCGTTTAGCGATTGATCTTCTGATAAATTGTTATAGAAAGAGCCAAAACATAGTGATTGAGCCACAAAATCATTTATAAAAATTAGTTTATCCAATTTAAAATATTTAAATATTTCAGATTGCTTAAAGTACCAGTTATTATTTGTAAATTTGATTGCATCATTTTTGGTTGTCGACGCAACTGCGATAGACATATTTTTAACGTCTAAGTTATTATCATTTTTATAAAATTCTATAGCATCATGAATATTAGTGAAGTCAGAACATTTTAAAAAAGAAAAATTAGACAATTTTTGAGTGTTATCAGCTTGGAAAGCAAAGCGCGCATTTGTTCCGCCAATATCAGCAACAAGTAAATTCATTTAATCCTCATTAAATTTTATTTAACTTTTTTAATATAAATAGTAAAAAATATCTTCAAAATAATTATTTGCTTAGTTAAAGAGGTAATGACAAATGAAATATGTTTATATAATTTTTTTATTTATTTTTATATCACACTCTTCCCACTCTAAAATTCTTCTAGATAAAATTAGTCCAAACCTTTCTAATTTATGGGGAATTTCTATTTTAAATAAAGAAGAAATATTATTCACCCAACGTTCTGGTAAAGTTTATAGACTTAATATTTTTAAAAAAAAATTGTTTGAAATAACGGGAGCACCTGAAGTCTTTAATTCAGGCCAAGGTGGTTTATTAGATATTGAAATAGAGCAAAAAAATAAAAGGATAAAGGTTTATTTATGTTTTAGTAAACTGGTAAACAAATCGCAATCTGCAACTGCTGTAAATAGTTATGACTTTATAAATGATAAACTAAAAAATAAAAAATCATTATTTGTTTCTAACAAAACATCAAGTAGCAGTCGTCATTTTGGTTGTAGGTTAGCAATTAAAAATGATCATATTTATGCTACAATAGGTGATAGAGGAAGTAGGAATACTGCTCAAAATTTTAAAAATCATTCTGGATCTGTTGTTAAAATTCTAAAAAATGGAACATATTTTGACAATAAAGCATTTAAGAGTTCTCTTCCTGAAATTTATTCTGCAGGACACAGAAATCCTCAAGGATTAATATTTAATTCCAATAAGTCGACACTTTGGCTGCATGAACATGGTCCACAAGGAGGAGATGAGCTTAATATTGTTTTGAAAGGAAAAAATTATGGCTGGCCTTTAATTACTTTTGGAAAAGAATATGGAAGTGGAAAAAAAATTGGAATAGGCACTAGTAAAATAGGTTATCAAGATCCGGTAAAAGTTTGGATACCTTCTATAGCTCCTTCCGGAATGTTAATCTATAACGGTAAAATGTTTCCTAAATTTAAAAATAAAATAATAATTGGTTCCTTAAAATTTAAAAGATTACATATTTTGTCATTACAAAATAATAATGTAGTAGATGAAAAAATATTTTTAGAAAATAAAATTGGTAGAATTCGAGACTTAGCAGAAATGAATGATGGTTCTATAATTATAATCAATGATGAATATGATGGTGGCGTTTATAGACTATTTAAACAATAATGTTGATTTACTCATTTATTCTATTAAACATGATTATTAATTTTTAATTGGTGGAGACAAAATGTTAAAATTTTACTATAATACCGGTCCTAATCCTATGAAAATAGCACTATGCTTAGAAGAAATGGGTCTAGAATACGAAGCTATTCCCGTTGATACGAGAAAAGGTGAACAGCATACGCCATCATATATAGCAATAAATCCAAATGCAAAGGCGCCATCTATTGTTGATGAAGGAAATGTTATATTTGATAGTAATGCTATTTTATTATATTTAGCTGAAAAAACCGGAAAATTTATTCCTGACGATAGTCCTAAATCTAGAGCAGACCTTCTGTCTTGGTTAATGTTTGTGGCAACTGGAATTGGTCCATATTCTGGTCAATCTGTTCACTTTCAGCACATGGCCCCTGAAAAAATAAAATATGCTATAAATAGATATATTTTCGAAGCTGAAAGACATTATGACATTCTTAATGACAGACTTGAAAACAACAAATATATGCTAGGTGACAAATACACAATTGTTGATATGTGTGTATGGGGCTGGACAAGAATGTTGCCTAAAGTAATTGGTGAGGGGGAATTAGAAAAAAGAGTTAATTTAAATAGGCTTATGATAGAGATAAATGAAAGACCAGCTAGTCAAAGAGCAACTAATATAAATGTCTCAAACAATCACAATTTTAAAGTTGAGATTGACGAAGAAGCAAGCCGCTACATGTTTCCTCAGAACGAAAGACTTAAACAAGTCTAATTTGGTCTAATTTCATAAACAGCGTTAAGCGGATGATCTATTTCTATTCGCTTAACTGTTTTAAATCCAACCTCCTTACAGTACTCTTTTACTTTTCCTTCGGGTAGTCCAACTGTACCTAGACCCGCGCCATTATTTGCTAAAGACGTTGTCATACAAAAATGTAAACTCATGGCATACAAAAAAGGAACCATTGGTCCTTTGTTATCAGCTGGGTCATCTTCACATTTTATATCCATAAGGACAAAAATCCCATCATCTTTTACAGCACTTCTTATTGTTTTCATACCCTCCAAAGGGTCTATCATGTCGTGAACGAGATCAAAGCATGCAACGAAGTCAAATTTTTCTTTAAGTTTATTTGATACATCCCATTGAATAAATTTTAAATTTTCTGAAACACCAGCTTCTTCAGCATTTCTTTGAGATTTTACAATGTTAGGTTCAAATAAATCAAAACCAAAAAATTGGCTATTCGGAAACTTTTTAGCTAGCTCTATTGTAGATCTTCCTGAGCCACAACCAAAATCTGCAAAAGTTACAGAACCTTGTTCAAGCCTAGATTTTAATTCTGGCATTTCATCAATCCAATCTTTCACCAAGAAATGCCTATATCTGGTACATCCTGTTTGATCTATTCCATCCCAAAATCCCTGGTCAATTTTATCATAATTAATACCACCACCATTTTTGAAGGCGTCTAAGAGATCGTGGTATGGTAACAATGTACTATTAAGTAGTTGGATTATTCCCTTTTGTGAAAATTTACCTCCTTCTTCAACAAGCACTGGGATATATTCTGGATTTAAAGAAATTTTTCTATCCTTTTTATCAAAATGTAGATAGCCGGATGAAAATAAACCGAGTGCCCATTCTCTTATATATCTTTCATTAAGTTCCATTCTTGACGATAGTTCATCGCTGGTCGCTGGACCATTATGAGCTAAATTTTCAAAAATACCTAAATCTACTCCAATTGCACATAATCGTATAGCGACTGCGCCAGATGCATCATCTATTATTTTTTTAATTAATTTTTTTTGAGTTAAATTGTCATCATTCATGTTTTCTGCCTATTACTTAGATATATAAATATTAAATAATAAATAAGAAATGTAAAACTTGGTATGTTTTTTGAAGATAATTTGAGATTATTTAAAATAATTGTATAATTTCAGCTATTATTTTAAATATTGATTAAATCAAGGTAAGTAAATGCAAGACTGGGATACACGCATAAAAAATCTTAAAACGGATATTCAGATAGCACGTGAAAAATACGTTGTTCCATTCTTAAATGCAAAACCAAAAACGCCTCCAGCACCTAAAGAAGTTATTCAAACACCTGACCCAAGTTTAGGAGCAATGGTGGATAGTAAGGAAGTTGTAGGAGAAAAAATTTATGAAAATAACGATCCTGTTTCATCCTTAGACTTAATCGATAAAACTAATAATACAGAAAAAAATCAAAATGTGGGCTTAACTGAAGAAATTACAAACAAGATTGATAGTGCTTTAGAGACATCTGCTACAGAAGCACCAACAGTAGATATTAATGAAGCTATTGCATCAGCGGATGAACCTGCAGAAGCCCCAACAGTAGACATTAACGAGGCTATAGCATCAGCGGATGAACTTGCAGAAGCCCCAACAGTAGACATTAACGAGGCTATTGCATCAGCGGATGAACCTGCAGAAGCCCCAACAGTAGATATTAATGAGGCTATTGCATCAGCGGATGAACCTGCAGAAGCCCCAACAGTAGATATTAATGAGGCTATTGCATCAGCGGATGAACCTGCAGAAGCCCCAACAGTAGACATTAACGATGCTATAGCATCAGCGGATGAACCTGCAGAAGCCCCAACAGTAGATATTAATGAGGCTATTGCATCAGCGGATGAACCTGCAGAAGCCCCAACAGTAGATATTAATGAGGCTATTGCATCAGCGGACAATTCAAAAGCTGAAGAAAGTCTTGAAGGAGAAGTTAAAAAAAGTGAACTTGAATTGCTCGAAGAGAGAGACGAGAACGAACTTACCGAAGAAGAAGAAGATAGAATGTATGAATTGAGACGATTAAGAGCTCAAAAAAACATGAATAATGAAGTCAGAGAAGCTGAACAAGCTGAGCTAAAAAAAGCAGATGAAGAAATTGCTCACTTAAAAACACTTCTAAAACCAAAACCTAAAAAATTACCTAAAGGTTACATTGCATAATTTGTAGTTTAATTAAACTTAATTACTTTTAATAAATTGCTTTATAATTTAGATTAAGAATTATGCGAGAGCTATTTCAAATATGGCAAATACTATATCTAAAGAAAAAATTTCAAAAATTTTAAATATTGCAAATAAAAAACCATTATCTAAGGCATCTATTTTTTCTTCATACGGGCCCATGCAAAATATTCGAAGGAGTAAAATATGCTGGCCATCAGATAAATGGATTAAAACGCTATTATGAGAATATGTTTTAAAAGCAAATAAAGCTCTCCAAATTGATATTGAAAATAATTCAGAAGTACAATTTATAGAATATAGACATAACGAAAAAGGACCTTATGACTGGCATCATGATGTAAACTGGAATGGTCAAGACGGTATGGATAGAAAATTGTCCGTCATAATACAATTGAGTGATAGTGATGAATATATTGGTGGAAATTTTGAATTTGACGAAATCAAAACCAACGTTGATTTCCAACCACAGAGAACCGTGATAATATTTCCGTCATACCTTAGGCATAGGGTGTCACCAGTTACTTTTGGCACAAGACGTTCTTTAGTTACATGGTATTATGGTCCTAAATGGAGGTAATTATATTTTATCGTTTAAGCTTTCGCCATCTCCAAGGAGCTATAAATTTACCAGCCCACATCCCCTTTTTTTTATCTTTAGCCTCCTTTTCTTCGTCAATATAATCCCTCGAGTATTTTCTATAGGCTAAAGCCCACCCATTTTTTACCATTAGAGAATTAATATCTACACCGTTGACATAACAGATTGAAATTGATCTACCGTATCTATCTGTAGCTCTTTTTTTACAAAATAATTGTCCTGAACTTATAATCTTTTTTAATTCATTAGTAGCAAACTCACCACAAGGGTATGATAACCCATTTCTATCTTTACACTTTTGTTTCTTTTCTGGAGTGTCAATCCCATAGAATCTTATTTTTTCAGAATTTAAAATGATAGTGTCGCCATCAATTATTCTAATAGAATCATCTAAGCTTTTACAATTAGCTAAGCTAAAACTCATAAAATAAATAAATATTATAGCAATATAATTTAGTGATTTAATCAAAACAATTTCCAATATCTACTTAATTACTCATGAATAATTCTCATTCACCAATTTTATTGGTTTCCAATGAGATGGTGGAAGCCCCGCTTTTTCTGATTTGAATGTAGAAATCCGATCACCAAGCAGACACCCAAGAAATACTGTTTTCAAATCTAGTCCTCCAAAATCTATACTTGAAATATTCATGAGCTTATGACTGACAATATTATCAAGATGTTTCCTTTCTAACATTCCTTTTTGATAAGCATTTT
The DNA here is from genome assembly GCA_902528415.1 of uncultured SAR116 cluster alpha proteobacterium. Classification (GTDB taxonomy): domain Bacteria; phylum Pseudomonadota; class Alphaproteobacteria; order Puniceispirillales; family Marisalimonadaceae; genus Marisalimonas. The sequence continues at coordinate 12,748 of CABZSR010000018.1, forward strand.
CAACATTAGATACGTGATCAAAATCACTGTCATCAATAATAGTTTCTTTATGGCCATTTTGATTTACGTAAATTAGTTTATTACTAACAATGCATGTCACCCAGACACCACCATCTGTATCAAAAGCAAGACCATCAGGAAATTCTCCAATTCCAAATTCGGTCACAATTTTTTTATTTATTAAGTTACTATTAGGCAAAACTTCAAATTTAGATAAGCGTCGAGAAAATGTTTCATTGACATATAGATCCCCAGTTATGGGATGGATAAGACATTCATTAGTAAAACCTAAATTATCTGCTACAATCCTAGGACCGTTTTGATCTATTAAAATAATAAATCCATCATTGAAATTTGGTTTACAAGCTAAAATTCTAGGAATAATTCGAGTGCTTACGGTTATCCAAATTCGACCAATACTGTCAATATGGACATAATTTGTTGGTGGAAGTGGTTTTCCATTTATTTCAAGCAGAATGGGCAAAAGGTTGCCCTCATTATCTAATTTGAAAACACCTCCCTTATCATCTCCAAGATGAGTTATTAACCATCCTTTTTCTGGATGAAGGGCTATTCCATTTGGTTTGGGTTTAAAATCACCGTTTGCTATAATTGTTTGCTGAAACCCATCTGGAAAAATTAAAGTCACTCCACCACGCCAGTCAGCTATGTGTAATGTTTGTTCTTTATCAACTAAAACACATTCTGGTCTTGACAAACCTTTACCAATAAAACTAATTTCATTTAAATCTATAGATTTATCAATCATTATTCATTTTAGTTCCAGCTAAAGCACTTATTGTACCCGATACAGGTATCATTGAACGAATTTGTAGTCCCCAAATATTTCTTCTTAAAGAAGAAATCCATATTCCTTTAGCCGTACCATAACTTTTTTTATTTTTAGTTCGTCTATTAAATTCAACAAGGCATTGTATTGTCTTATCAGTCCCATTTATTATTTCACATTTATCTAATGTTGAATAATGCCAATATTCACCATTTATCATTTGATCAAATTGTATTTTTAAAGATTTCCAAAAATCTTCTCCAGTTTCATATATTATAGGTTCATTTCCATTTGAATGAACATAATGAGGAAAATGAAGGCTATTTATAATCTTATTCTTTTCTACACTGTTAAATGCATCAACAAAATTATATAGGGCTTTAACTCCTTTATGTTGATTATTCATTATCATCCTTTTTAAGTTATAAAATATTAGCCAATATATTTAAAATAAGTCTTATTTTTCTACCTTCTTAAAGGTGTCTCAATAGTTATTTTTTGTTTTTTTATTTCTTCTCTTATAAAAATAAATATACCTGCGCCTACTACCAAAATTATGCCAACAAACGTTCTTAAAGTAGGTATATCGTTAAAAATAATATATCCAATAATTACTGACCATATTATTAATGAGTATTCAAATATTGAAGTAATCGAGGTAGAGTAAGAAGTGTAAGCTTTGAATATACAAGTGAAAGCAACAGATGCCAAAATTCCCATTGCCATAATATATTTCCATGAAAAATTAGGATTAAAAAACCAATCTCGAAAAATAAATTGCATCGTTGGATCATCAAATCTATTAAATTGTCCAGAGCCAGACAATAAGAACATGGTTAAACAAATTGTAATTGTAATGATATAGAAATAAAAAAGTTGAGTATAAACATTGTCTTTATCAGCAGTTTTTTTTGATATAGTCATTGATGAAGCATAAAATAAAGCACAAACTACAGGTAATAAATTTTTGAAGTCAAAATCTCTAAAATCAGGATTTAAAATTACAAATATACCAATAAAACCAAATAATATAGCTAACCATCTTCTTATACCTATATTTTCTTTTAAAAATAATTTAGCTAGTATAGACATAAAAAGGGGTGTTGAAAAATATAAAGCTGTTGCGACTGCTAGTGACATGTAGGTCAAAGAAATGAAATAAAAACTAAAAGCTAAAAAATGTAAAATAACTCTTACAATTGATAATATAGGGTAGCCAGTTTTAAATATAATTTTTTGATTTGTTAATAATAAATATAAAGCAGATAATATTGCAGCTATAAATGTCCTTCCAAAATAAATTTCATATAATGCTGCCTCTTTAAAAATAAATTTAATTATTGCATCGTGTACTGAAAAAGTTGCCATTGCAATAAGGACTAATATAATACCTTTTGAGTTGTTAATTGTATTCATAATGAACATATCCAAATAACAACAAGCTTTTTGACATATATATAAAACGTAACATATACTCCTGTTTAAAGTTGCCAATCAATAGGTTGAATATTATTTTTTTTAAGATAATGGTTTGTTTTTGAAAAAGGTTTTGATCCAAAAAAACCATTGTGAACTGAAAAAGGTGAAGGATGGACGCTCTCTATCACTAAGTGACGGTCTCTGTCTAAAAAACTTCCTTTTTCCTGAGCTTTTTTTCCCCACAATATGAATACAATATTATGTTTTTTCTCGTTAATTATTTTTAATACTTTGTTAGTAAACTTTTCCCATCCTTTTCCTTGATGAGAACCAGGCATACCTTTTTCAACAGTCAAACTACTATTAAGCATTAACACACCCTGCTTAGCCCAATACTCCAGATTTCCATTTTGGGGTGAAGTTAATCTCAAATCTGTAAACAATTCTCTAAAAATATTTTGAAGTGAGGGTGGAATCTTTATAAATTCTTCAACTGAAAAACTCAATCCATTAGCTTGACCTTCTCCATGATATGGATCTTGACCTACTATAACGACCTTGACTTTATCTAAAGGGGTTAGATTAAAAGCATTAAAAATTTTATTCATAGGAGGAAATATTTTTTTTTTCAACAGAAGTTGTTTTTTTAAAAATACGCGAAGCTCAGACATGTATGTAGAATTAAACTCATCTATGAGTTCTATTTTCCAACTTTCGTCAATATTAATATTAGCCATAAAAAATCAATAGCCTTATTTCCAAAATAATGAAATAAAATTTATATTAAAATTAATTCTTTATTTTATATATTATCTAATATGCCAATCTTCATTCAGTGGTCTTGCACTATTTAGCTCTCCATATCCAGCTCCTGTTGTCCCTCCAGGATTAGCTCCAAAATATCGAGGATCCTTTGGTTCATTTTTTGGTTGGAAACGTATGTCACAAGTTAAACGAATTTTATTATCTTTAGAGTGATTTTCAAGTGTTCCATGAACAGTGTACATTCCAAATATCAGTGCATCGCCAGGTTTAAATTCAGCTGTAAGAATTTTAGTATTTCTTTTTTTGGCAAAATCAACAGGATGTGTGTCTATTGTAGCCTTTTTATTTTTGTGTTTATCAACATCAAACCCATTATACTTTTCTTTGATATCAATAAATTTATGAGAGTTTTTAATTACAAATAGTGGTCCCCTATCAATAGTAACTTCAGTAAAAACTAACCAACATGTTAAAACTTTATGAGTTTTACGCGTAAAAAAACCAGCGTCGCAATGCATATGAGTAAATTTACCTCCTGCAACAGCCCTTAAAAATATAAAATCAAAACCTACAGACGGAGTTTTAAAAATTCTTGCAAATATATTTTCTAATTTTTTTCCATTAGTAACCCTCCTAAGCGATTTAATGGCACTTACGTTTTTCCAAAAATCTCCTCTATCATTGAATAATTTATCTCTATTTGAATTACCTGAAGCTATTCCTTCAGTGAATGGATTTGAAAGTTCATCAACCTCATTTAGTTTTTTAAAGATATCTTCTCGAGCTTGTTTAATTTTTTTTTCGTCAATAATATTTCTTAAAAAAATGTATCCATCTTTTTCTAAAGCAAATTCAAGGTCTAAATTGTTAGATTTATTTAAATCAGTTTCATAGAGATTATCTAAAAGAGAAGTTGGCACCTTTATTCCGTCAATTAATGCGTCCATATCTAGCCCTCACAAACTTTATTCAACAAATAATGAATGAATAAATAAGTAAATAAAACTAAAATATCTTGAGTAAAGTGATTTACAAAGGTTAAATTATCAAAAACAATAAATGAAGAGAAAATCACGTGATTATCACCTCTATAAAAACAAAATTAACTTCGGTGCCTTTTACAGATCCTCCAAAAACAGGGTTTTTAACTTTAGAAAAAATAGATTTATTAATTGTTCAAATTGAAACAAAAGATGGCGTAATTGGTACTGGGCATCTTCATCCATTGGCAGGAGGATTGAAAACCTTGGAGATGTGCATCAATGAAATGTTAAAGCCGTTGCTAATAGGGGAAACAATAGAAAACATTTCGGCATTGTGGGATAAAATGTGGAAAGCTACATTTATACAAGGAAGGATGGGTATATCTGTTATGGCAATGTCAGCTTTAGATATTGCCCTTTGGGATTGTTATGGCAGGTCAAAACAATTGCCTTTATGGCAAATTTGGAAAGGAAAAGACGATCCTCTTCCTATTTATGGCTCTGGTTGTTACCGAGGTTTAGGGCATGATGGTATGATTGAAAAGGCTCAAAAGTATTTAAGTATGGGGTTTAAGTCTATCAAAATGCAAGTTGGTCATTGTTTTACAAATAGCGAAGATATTCAAAATGTGAGAGACATGAGAAGCACATTAGGAAATAACATTGGATTAATGATTGATGTAAACCAAGGATGGTCAGTTGAAGAAACTATAAATGTTTGTAAAGAAATTGAAGAGTATAGACCTGAATGGCTCGAAGAGCCTGTAATGGCTGATGATTTTGAGGGTTATGACAAAATTTGTAATTCAACTGAAATACCAATAGCTACAGGAGAAAATAATTTTACACACCATGATTTACTTCCTTTCATGAAGAGCAAAAAAATATCTGTTTTACAACCTGATATAATGAGAGGTGGATATACTAATTTATTGCATACTTGTGATTTAGCTAACAAATATGGAATTAAAATAGCACCTCATATGTTTCCTGAACTATCTATACATATCATAGCTTCAATAGAGAACCCTTCGTGGCTTGAATATATGGGATGGTATGATCATCTTTGGAAAGAGCCTTTGATTCCTGAAGATGGAATGTTAAAACCAACTAATCGACCTGGTCATGGTATGGATTTCAAATCAGAAATTTGTACTTTTTAAATTCACTCACTCCAATATATCGTGTTATTTTAATTATGATTAATATATTATAATTTAAGATAATAAATAAATTCAGATGAGGATTATATGAAGTTTAAAGTTACAAGATCAAAAGAAAATAATTTTGAATCAGGATTAAGAGGGTTTTTTGCATATAAAAACTTAGGAATAGAAGAAGCAACTTCTGGTGGTTTTGGTGCTAATGTAATTAAGGCGATTGGAGGAAAGCATGCTAATGGTGAGTGGCATTATCATAAGCTGAATTTTCAAATGGTTTACATTTTAAAGGGTTCTGTCGAATTTGAGTATAAAGGAGAAGGGACTTTTACATTAAATGAGGGAGACGTTGTTTACCAACCACCTGAAATTCATCATAGGGAAATTAAACATTCAGATGATCTTGAATTAATAGAAATCACAAGTCCCGCTGAATTTGAAACAGTGTCTTTAAATAAAGATTAAAAAATTTAAATGAATTGGAAATTATCAAGAATTTCAATACCAGTTTTTGATTTAGAAAAATCTAAAAATTTTTATAACTTTTTATTAAACGATAAAACTAGCAATAACGAAAATTCAGATAATGATGAAGAATGTTTTGTTTTTGGAGGAGATATAGAATTACGTTTATACAAGTTAAAAAATGAACTAGGCAAAGATAATATTTTACAAAGTAGGAGAACTTTTCCAACAATAGCATTAAATGAATTAGATATAATCACTAAAGACTTAGATAAAAATAATATTAATTATTCATTTAATAAATCAAGGCTTTCTATAATGCTACAAGAACCCGGACTTAATTATATTGAATTGGTTGAAAAAGACCAAACAACCCAATTACCGCAAAAAGACTTTAATTATATATGGAATTTTCATCATATAAATCTTGAATGTTACGATGTAAGGTTATCCGTAAATTTCCTTAATAAAAATTTTAATATGACAGAGGGTAAGTGGTTGGCTCCACCTGACCTGGGAGATGTAAATATTAATCCAAATCAATTAGCAATTTTTAATTTAGATAACAATCATTCTGGAATACACATAAATAAAGCAGATTTTTTATTTAGCTGGAGAAACAAATTCATTCATAATCCAACTATTGGTGGACACCCAGCTTTTAATATCAAAGATATTAATCAATTCTTAATAAAACTTGAAAAATTAGAAATACCGTTTTCAGATGCTAAAGTTTATGCAATGCCAGACATTCACCAAGTTTATTTATTTGATTCTAATGCAAATATAATAGAGATAAATCAAAATATTAGAAAAACGTAAATTAAATAAATTTCATTAAGGAATTGTAATGAAAATCGAAGCTGCAGACTTGTTTACTAAACATATAGCATATTCAAAATTTGAAGATTTAGATAATAAAACTATTAAAAATCTTAAAAAATTTTTATTAGACACTATTGGAGTTGGAATAGCTGGAAGTACTGGAGCAAATTTAACCGAACTTAAAAAAGTTGCAAAATCTTGGTCTAATGGAAGTGAATGTACAATTTTAGGAAGTTGGGAAAATTATTCAAGAGACGCAACCACTTTAATAAACGCATATCAAATTCATTGTCTAGAGTTTGACTGTATTCATGAAGGTGCAGTTGTTCACCCTATGGCAGCTATTTTAAGTTCTTTACTTGCTCACTGTGAAGAACTTAACAATTCAGGTCATTACACAAATGGGAAAGATTTTTTAATATCTTTAGCATTAGGTGTTGATATTGCTTCATATCTAGGTATATGCGCTAGAGGGGAGTTAAAATTTTTTAGACCTGCCACAGCAAGTGGTTTTGGGGCTGTTGCGGCTTTATCAAAAATGCAAAAATTTTCTATGGAGGAAATTCATAATGCTTTGGGTATTATGTATTCTCAAACATGTGGAAACATGCAGTCACATGTTGAGGGTGTACCAATTCTAGGACTTCAAGTTGGTTTTAATGCAAAAGCTGCTCTAGCTTCTATGGACCTTACAAAAGCTGGTTTCCCTGGTCCTAAACGAGTTTTTAATGGAGAATATGGTTACTTCAAATTAATAGAAAATGATAATTATGATATGACATATCTTCAAGAGAATATTGGCAAAGCTTGGATGATTGATCAATTAGCTCATAAACCTTTCCCAAGTGGAAGACTAACTCATGGATTAGTCCACGCTATAAAAGATTTAAAATTAAAACATGGGTTAAATAAAGACGACATTGAATCAATTGAATGTTATGTACCACCAGGGGTTTACAAATTAGTAGCAAGACCAATTATTGACAATCTTACAACGAATTATTCAAAGTTATGTGCTAAATTTGTTGGCGCTAGTTTCATGATTCATGATCATTTGAATATTGAAACTTTTACAGAAAAAAAATATCTAAATAATAAAGATACATTAAATTTTGCCAAAAAAATTATAATTATTAAGAATGGCAAATTAGATCAAAAAGTCCTTTCACCACAAAAATTTATTATTACTCTTGTTAATGAAAGTAAAATTGAAATTAATCTTGATCATGTTTACGGTCACCCAAAAGTACCTTTGTCTGAAAAAGAATATTTAGAAAAATTTTCAAAATGTTGTTTTTCATCAACTAAAAAAATTAATAAAAATCAAATTAATACAATGATAGATTTTATTTTTAATTTAGAAAATAAAGTAAATGTTATAGATTTTTTTAAAATAATTTAAGTTTTATTAATGCTTTGAAATTTTTTTAATCTTGAAAATAAAAGAAGTTCTTTTTAAGCATCAGATATTTCTAAATATTCCTCTGGGTATTAAATTAAGCAATATTTGTAAGTGAAAAGATAATTGGGCAAGGATCCATTCATGAAGTCTTATTTTTGTTATTATCAACCTAATTACGCAGACAAAGACTTTTATTGACAAATAAGTTAAATTTTTAGACTTCAAATATTGCTTAAATCATAATCAAATCAAAATTAATATAAATAGTTATTTACCTATTGAAATAAAACTTTTACATTTAATTTAAATATTTATTTGTGAGGTGGAGTAATGAAAAAATATATACATATAGGAATAAAAATGAATTTATTTATAATCTCATTCATAATTTTGCTTTTTTATTCCACAAATGTAAAAGCTGTAGAAATTAATCTAAGTCAATCTGAAACAATAATTTCAGATCTTAAACTTGAAACACCGAATATCGTAAATGATATTTTAATTGAAGAAAAAGAATTTAAAAAAAAATATATTCAATTAGCTAACAAACATAAAAAGAAAAAGAAAAAGAAAAAGGCTAAGGCTAAGAAAAAGAAACCTAAAAAGAAAAAAGCAAGTAAGCCAAAGAAGCCAAAGAAACCCAAAAAGAAAAAGAAGCCTAGCAAAGTTAAAAAAGCTGCAGGAGCAGCAGCAGGAGCAGCTGCAGGAGCAGCTGCCGGAACAACTTCTGCGCCTAAAAAGAAAGTTCTTTCTTACAGAAAAGAGGAGTCAACAGAAGTTAGAAGATGTCAAAAAATAATGGGTAAGAAATTTTGTATTGGACCAAAAGGACGAATTGGTGCGGGTGTTACTGGTAAAATGTCAGTTGCCACTTTAGCAAAAGCTAGTACTGGAGAACTAGGCGCAGTATTGAGTGCAAAGCAAATATTTATAATAAAATTATTTGGAAAAGATGTAAAAATTGGTGCTAAATGTATGTTTAGTAGCGGAGCTAAAACTACTTTTAGTCATACTTTTGGAGCAAGTATGTCCACTCCACCAATTCCAAGCGTGAGTGCTGGTGACATTTTATCTGCTGTTGCTTCTCGTGGTAAATCAGCAACAAAAGGACCAATGAGAGGAGCAAGAAAAACAGCAGATATTAGAAAAGGTGATCCTAATAATCCTGCTGGGGGTTATGCAGGTGAAGCTACTGATAGTCAATTTAACAAGCTAATGAGTGCAGCTGCATCCGGTTGCGAAGTTGTAGTTAAACCAAACCCTCGAGTATTTAAAGGGATTCCAGCAGTTAATATTTATGATATTGGTATAACAATAACTATGGCAGCAACCAATTGGAAGATTGACCAAAGATCAGGAAAAGCATCAGTAAAGCTTGTAGCAATGGCCTTTGGTAAACTAAAAGTTGGTAACGAAAAAGTTAAGGTTGCAGGAAAAAAGTTTAAGATACCTGGATTTACGTTTAATAAGAAAATAGCCAACTTAGTTAGTATGGGTATTAGCACTTAAGAACCATGAAAGGAGAATTATTTATAAAGTTAAAAATCCTATTAGTAATATTTTTTACACTCTTTATCGTAACTAGTTGTAATACAACCAAAGATTTAACTTTAAATAATTCTCTAACAAATCAAACAAGTCTTGCAAAGTTGGATATCAAAACCAGAAATGCTGAGTGGAAAATTTTAGCAGAAAAGGGGATTTCAAAATTAAAACAAGATAAGTTAGAAGAAGCATCTAAGTTTTTTAACTTAGGTTTAAAACTTAATATTAGCAACTCTTATCTTCAGTTTTTAAATGGTTACACATATCACCTTATCGCTCTAAATCAAAATTCAACAAAATATAATTTAGCAGAACAAGGTTATAAATTAGCAATTAAATTTGATGAAAGTAATTGGATTGCTAGGTATCAACTAGGTTTATTATATCTAGATCAAAAACAATTTAAAAATGCTAAAGTTTCCTTCGCAAACGCTCTTATGTATGAGGATAGTAATACAAATTTATTACAAAACTTTATTTATGCCTCATATTTTTCAAAAGACCCAGTTTCTGCTTCAGCGGCAGCTAAGAGACTTTGTGATTTGGAGGAATACACAGAAAGATGTTTAAAAAATCAAATTATATTAAATGCTTCACTTGATGATGAAAAGGAAATGAAGAAATTTTCATTAATTTATCAAAAAAATTTTCCTAATAATAAAAGTTTTAGTTTTCTTCAAAAAAGAATTAGAAGTTGGGATCTATTTCATAGAGAGTTTAAAAAAAGTAATGTAATAAAAACCCAACAAGTATTAGAAACAGAGGAAACCGAAGAGACAGAGGAAACAGAAGAAACAGAAGAAACAGAGGAAACAGAAGAAACAGAGGAAACAGAAGAGACAGAGGAAACAGAGGAAAAAGATAGTAATGTTGACACAGATTATAACAAGATGTTAATCACAGATGTTGTTATAATAAATTCTATTGAAAATGCTCAAACCTCAAGTGGTGTAAACCTTCTTAACGGTCTAACTTTACAATTTGGTAATACTACAAACTCACTTGACGCTTATTTCTCAGGTAATATTAATCAGTCTGTTATTGATAACGATGCAGATGGCTTTCTAGACGCTGCGGCTACACAAGATAGATTTGTACAAGCAATAACAATACCTGCAATTACTTACTCATTAAATATAGCAAATGCAAATGCTACCAGAAATGAAATACTGGCAAGACCAAGCTTAGTTGCATATGAAGGAAATGAGTCCAAATTTTTTTCGGGAAATAAAATTCAAGCAGGTGCAGTTGGTTCAGGTGAAGATTCAGAAATTAGTCTTGAAGATGAAATTGGTATTACACTTAAGATTAACCCGGAAATGGTTTCAGATAGTTTTGTCAAATTAAATGTTGAAGCTGAAAGAACATTTCTTGTAACACCCAGCTCAAATGTTACATTTACATATCAAATTAATAGATCAAAAACTTCAGTTAAATCTACAGTTACAATGAGGCGGGGAGATACTCTAATATTAAGTGGACTTAGTGAAAAAGAAACAGAAAATGTTAGAGATGGAGTGCCAATACTGCAAGATATTCCAGGAATTCAATATTTTTTTTCTAAACAAACTACAAAAGATATTAATAAATCTGTATTAATACTCATAACTCCTAGGATGCCGGAATATACATATTTAAGTAAAAAAACCAGACAAAAAATTGCTGAGGCAAGTGATTTAACAGAGGAAGAGGTTTTAAATCAGCTAAGGGGAAGATATACTGATTGGTTTAAACCATATCCAAATTGGACATCAACGTTTAGACATCTCCAAAATAACTCCTTATATAGGGAATTTAGAACTGGTGATGTTGCTCTAGAAAAATGGGACACTATGGTAGAAAGAAATAACAGGCTAAAACAAGTGCTTGAATTTCTGTATTATTAGAGGAAAGAAAATGTCTTTTAAATCCTACTTCAAATATCTTTTAATACCTTTGATAATGATATTTTCATTAAATGTGAATGGCAAAGAAATAAAAGATAAAATAATGAAAGTTAAAAAAATTAATTGTGAATTATGCGATTTACGTTTCAGAGATTATCAAAATCTGGATACATCAGGATCAAATTTTTTGGGGTCATATTTATATAGAGCGAATTTCATTCATTCAAGAAGCATAAAGACAATCTTTAACAGCACTAATATGGTTTTGGTAGATTTTTATGAATCTGATATAACAAACTCAAGTTTTGTTAAAAGTGATTTGACACAATCCTCATTTCATCACGCAATTGCGAAAGATGTAGACTTTACTTTTGCAAACCTTGAAAATTCAGATTTTGAATTATCGGACATTTCACGAGCAAATTTTACAGCAGCTGAACTTCAAGGATCTTACCTACATCGTGTAAAAGCACCAAAAACTATTTTTAGGAATGCAATTTTAACTGAAAGTGATCTGAGCTATTCAAATTTTGAAAATTCAGATTTTGAATTTGTCTCGATGCATGGATCGAAGTTAGATCATTCTAATTTCTCTGGTAGTAATTTTTCTCGTTCAGATTTGCATGGTGTTAATTTTAAATTCTCTAACTTATCTAATAGTTTACTTATTGGAGCTGACCTTAGGAATGCTGATTTAGAAGGTGTCAATTTTTCAAATTCTGATTTAACCCACTCAAATTTTGATGGTGCCAATCTCAGAGATGCTATACTTGAAAACGTCAATGCAGACAATATGAGTTTATGTGAAGCAATACTTCCAGACGGTACAATAACTCCAGCATGTATAAAAAGTAAAAAAACTGACCATTAGGAATGTAAGGACTGATCCATGTTTCAAAAAACATTATTTTGTATAATTTTTATCAATATATTATTTTTGTCTAAAGTAAGTTATGGCTATTTTGATCCATTAAAATGTGGAAATTTTATTCAAAAAAAAAGTAAGGTTGAAGGTTTAGATGTTAAAAAAGAAGCAATGAATTGTGCATGGAAAATCTTGAAAAATGGTGGTGGAGAAAGACTATTCAAAATTTGTTTAAAAAAAGAGATTTTGAATAAAGTTAAAGATGAACAAGAAACTAATAAAATTACTAACAAAACTTGGATGATTGTAAAAAAAGCTTGCACATAAATTTATTATTTAGAATTGAATTTATGAATTGTGAATTCGTGAGATATGTAAATCAACGAAATTATCATAATTTTAATTATTTAACTTTGATTTAATGCGGCTATATTTTCTACCATTTTACATAAAACTGCTGTACCTTTTGATATGTCAGAAGCTTCTGCATATTCTTCTGGGCAATGACTAAGTCCATCTTTACAAGGGATAAATATCATTCCAGCTGGGACTACTCTTGATAGTTGTGCTGTATCATGACCTGCACCGCTATCCATAATATTATTAGAAAGTCCAAGTGAGCTAGCCGAATTCTTAAATAGCTGGATTAAATCTTTATTCATCTCCACAAATGGTGCAAAGGCTATGTCTTTAATGTTAATATTACAAGAAGAGGTGTCATTTAAAAATGCAATTTTTTTCTCCAAAATGTTTAAAAATTCCTGCCTTGAATTTTTACTTGTTGCTCTAAGATCAATTGTCATTTCAACTAATCCTGGAATAATAGCAGCTGAATTTGGATGAACATTTATTTTTCCAATAGTAGCAACAAAATGTTGATTACTTTTTCGAGATAGTTTTACTGCAGATTTATTTACAAAAGAAATTATTTCAGAAGCAGTTACTAAAGCATCACTTCTTTGGTTCATTAAAATAGTACCGCTATGACCTGCTTGGCCTTTGACCGTAACACTAAATCTAGAAATACTAGGTATAGATCTAACAACTCCTATATCGATTTTTCTATCTTCTAGAATTTTTCCTTGTTCAATATGTAGTTCTAGACATGCTAAAATATTTTTTGTTATTGGAAGTGGATTATTTAGGAGTTTAGTATTCCCTCCAATTTTATCAATTTCTTCGCTTAAAACTAAACCTGATGTGTTTTTTCTAGACAAAATTTCATGATTAAGAACTCCTCCAATACCTCTACTTCCAATACATGAAGTTCCCCAATCGTTCAATTCTTCTCCCAAATAATCATAGACTGCTAAATCAAAAGGTAAATTAATGTTATTCTTAATTATATGATTCATAACACATAAACCTGAAACAACTCCTGCTATACCGTCATAAAGGCCACCAGATGGAACGGTATCAATGTGTGACCCCATTATAACAAGTTTTTCAGTTTTCTTATTTGTCTTTAAAAGACCAACTAAGTTACCTGCTTCATCAGTTGAAATTGATAAGCCAAGAGACTTAAATTGGTCGTTTAGCCACGATCGTCCATCATAAAATTCTTTACTAAATACAAGCCTTGTATAAGGTTTCTCTTGATCAGTGATTTGTCCTAAAGCATTTATTTTATCTTCTATAAAAGAAATATTTGATTCAATATCAAATTCCATTTCTTATGTAATCCTTACTTAAATTTATAACTTTAAGTTATTAAATTCACTAAAAAATGCAAAGAAATAATAACGTGTAACCTAACTTTTTATATTTAACATTGAGAAATATTATAAAGTGTTGTGTTATTAAACACACTTAATAGTTATCATTTTATGGAAACTTTTTTGATGTTGTTTATATTAAATTTTTATGAAAACATTAGAATGTTAAACAACATAAAATTTATAATTTTGTGAAAAATTAAGTTATAGGGTTTGACAATTTAAAATGAGTTGGAAACAAGAATTAGAAGAAAAATTAATTCGAGAAAAACTTTCTGAAAATCTAGGTGGCAAAGAAAGAGTAAAAAAACAACATGATGCTGGTCGCTATACAATCAGAGAAAGAATAAATATTCTTACCGACGAGTCGTCTTTTCATGAAATAGGAAAAATTTCAGGATCAGCTACTTACGATGAAAATAATGATTTAGTTAATTTTACTGGATCTAACTTTATTTTTGGTAATGCAAAAATTGATGGAAGAAATATTGTTGTAGGAGGAGATGACTTTACTTTAAGAGGTGGCTCTGCTGATGCTTCAATTAGAGAAAAACATCTAAAATGTGAACAGATGGCATTATCTCTTCAACTACCTTTGATTAGAATAGTTGAAGGTTCTGGTGGAGGAGGGTCAGTTAAAACGATTGAAACTACAGGTAGAGCAAATGTACCTGAAGTCGAGGGTTGGAATTTAGTTGTGGAAAGTATGGGTACTATTCCAAGAGTGGCTCTAGGGCTTGGCTCCGTTGCAGGTCTGGGAGCTGCACACCTTGCATGCTCTCATTATTCGGTCATAGTTAAAGAAAAATCTGCTGTTTTTGTAGCTGGTCCACCCGTTGTTGAACAGATAGGTCAAAAGTTAACAAAAAATGAATTGGGTGGGTATGAAATTCAATTAAAATCAGGAGCAGTTGACGCAGCTGTTGATTCAGAAGAAGAGGCCTTTAACTCTGCAAAAAAATTTTTATCTTATTTACCAAATTCAGTTTATCAATTGACTGAACAATTAAGCACGGAAGATAATCCAAACAGAACGTCAGAATGGTTGATTGATGCCATTCCAAGAGATATTAAATCTGTATATAAAATAAGACCAATAATTGAAGAATTGGTGGATAAGAATACTTTTTTTGAAATTGGAAAAGAATATGGTAAGTCAATTGTTACAGGTTTTTGTAGAATTAATGGATGGTCAATAGCTCTAATGGCTAGTGATCCATATTCTTATGGTGGCTGTTGGACATCTGATACATGTAAAAAGGTACAAAAGTTTGTTGATTTGGCTGAAACATTTCATTTACCTGTTATTTATTTAGTAGACTGTCCAGGTTTTCAAGTTGGTTTAGATGCCGAAAAAAAAGGTACAATTAAAGAAGGTGTTAGAGCTATGTCGGCCATCTGGCAAACTACAACACCATGGTTGTCAATAATAATGAGAAATTGTTTTGGTGTAGCCGGCGCCGCTCATAAAAGAGGTAGCAGTTATATCTCAAGATGCGCATGGCCTTCAGCTCGTTGGGGATCATTGCCCCTTGAAGGAGGGATTGAAGCTGCCTACAGGTCTGATATAGAAAATTCAAACGATCCTAAAGCTGAACTAGAAAAAATAACTACGAGATTGAATAAATTGAGATCACCTCTAAGGTCAGCTGAAACTTTCTTGATAGAAGAAATTATAGATCCAAGGAATACACGTAAAATTATGTGTGAATTTGCCGATTTAGCAGCACCTTTGAGAAAAATAGGAATAACTAGTAGAACAATGAGACCATAGAATATGAATAAGGTTAAATAATGATTTACTCCGAAGTTTCTGGAACATTAATAAAGATATTAGTTTCAAAAAATCAAATTATAGAAGAAGACACAGATTTATTAGTGATAGAATGCATGAAAATGCATATCCCAATTACCGCTAAAAAAAGAGGAAAAATTATAGATATTTTTATTAAAGAAGGTGATGTAATTAGTGAAGGAGATAAATTATTAGAAGTAGTCTATGACTTCTAAAATTATAATAATTTTTATTATCTAATAATAAAAGGATTTGAAATGGATGTTTGTTCTGCTATCCATACAGACTTCGTCTGTAAAAATTCTTTTATAGATTCTTGTCCACTTTCTCTTCCGCGTCCCGATCTTTTGTAACCACCAAAAGGGGACATAAAGCTAACGGCTCTATAAGTATTAACCCAAACAGTGCCAGCTCTCAGAGAGTCTGACATTCTAAGCGCTCTTCCAATATTGTTAGTCCATACACCAGCTGCTAGACCAAATATAACATCATTACCTACTTTTATAGCTTCTTCTTCATCCTTAAAACGAATAATAGATAAAACAGGACCAAATACTTCTTCTTGAGCAATTCTCATTTCATTATTAACATCGGTAAAAATTGTTGGCTCAACAAATCTATTTCCTCTAACATTCTCCCCAAAGTAAGCTTTTCCACCTAGAACACATTTTGCACCTTCTGATTTTGCAATTTCTATGTAACTCATGATTTTGTCAAATTGTGGCTGAGTTGTTACAGGACCTACATGTGTATCAAGTGACATTGGATCACCTATTTTTGCTTCACTTGCAACTTCAACAAGTCTTTTCACAAACTTTTCATAAATAGAATCCTGAACTAATAAACGAGACCCTGCTATACAAGTCTGTCCTGTTGCTGCAAATATTCCTGATATTACACCCATTATTGCAGCTTCAAAATCAGCATCTTCAAAAACAATATTAGGTGATTTACCGCCGAGTTCTAAAGATACAGGCATAATTTTTTTTGCAGCTGTTTCATAGATTTTTTGACCTGAAACATCAGATCCAGTAAATGCAATTTTTGAAATATGTTTGTGTTCAACAAGTGGTTGTCCAACATCAATACCCATACCTGTAACACAATTAACAACACCGTCGGGGAATCCCGCTTCTGAAATTAATTTCATGAATTCTAAAGTAGAAGCAGAAGTAAACTCAGATGGCTTAATTACTGCTGTATTTCCTGCTGCTAATGCTGGAGCAAGTTTCCAAGATAAAAGTAGTAAAGGAGAGTTCCACGCTGTAATCATTCCGATAACACCATATGGCTCATATTTTGTATAATTAAATATACCAGGTTTATCTGAGGGTAATACTGATCCTTCAACTTTATCTGCAAGACCACCAAAATACCTATACCATTCGGCAAGATATTTTGTTTGAGCACCCATTTCTGCAATCAACTTACCATTATCTTGAACCTCTATTTCACCTAATCTTTGAAAGTCTCTTTCAACAAGCTCAGCAAGTTTTACAAGTAATTTTCCTCTTTCCGTAGGTTTGGTTTTAGACCATTTTTTTTCAAAGGCTTCTTTTGCAACATTTACAGCTATATCAACGTCGTGTGAATCACCCTTAGCAATTTTTGCCCATTTTTCACAGGTGTAGGGATTTTCTGTTTCAAAATATTTTTTACTATTTGGCTCCATTTCTTTGCCATTTACATAATGATTATATATTTTCATTGGGGGGACACCTTTACTTTATTTTTTTAGACTATAGTCCATATACTATTTAATCTTATTAATTTTCTTTCGTACCATTTTTGCTATGAACCATATTAGGAGAAGAATAATTGGAACACAAAACGCTAGAAAAACTTGTTTGCTAAAAAACACTTTATCAAAATTTACTGGGTCAATCAAAGTGCTCAACAGACCAACAATATAGTATGTTATCGCAACAATTGATAAAGACTCTACGGTTTCTTGTAATCTAAGTTGAGCTCTTGCTCTTAATTCCATGGACTCCAATAAATTTTTATTTTGAATTTGAACGCCCATTTCTATTTGGGTTCTAACAAGATTATCTGCTCTTTGTGCTCTTGTAGCTAATGACTCCAATCTTCTTGAAAAAGCTTCACTAGTCCTAACAGCAGGTTGTAATCTTCTACTTAAAAATTCATCATTTGTCTGAAAGGATTCTAGACGCTCTTCTCGTAAATCTTTTACCCTTTGTTCTACTAGTTTGTAATAAGCGGCTGTAGCTGATAGACGATAGTTGGTAAAAGAATCTATTTCTTCTATTTTGGCAACAACATAAGAAAGTTGGTTTAAATCTTTTTGAAAATCTGGATAAGCTATTGATTTTTTGTCTAAATTTTTCTCTGTAGTTTTAGAAACTGATTTTGTAATTTCTGTGATTTGTTTCTCAAGATTACTTAAATGAAAACTTTGTTCTCTGACTTGACTTAAGCCTAATAAAGAAAGTACCTGGTAAGTCTCAAGTTCAACAATTCTCTGAAGAAGCCTTCCGGTTCTTCTTGTTCTAAGATTTTTATTTTGTATAAATACTCTTCTAAATCCAGAACCAAGAAAATCAGTCCTGTCAGATTTAAAAGACATGAAAACATTAGCTCCATCTTCAGCAACGTTTGAGCCTGCAAAATTATCGTGGAAAAAAAATTTCTCAATATCAATTGGTTTGAAATTATGACTAGATTGTGCCATTTCAATCCATGATGACAAAAAATGTTGTCCAGGAAACTTTTCTAAAAAAACTTTTGGCAATAAATTTAAGAATTTTACATCAAATAATTTTGGTATATTTTTATTATCACCTTCAATTTTACCAGGATATATTAATGTTAGTGATATAAATTCTGTATGACATTCATATCGGATAATCAAATCTTTTCCCTCAGCCACCCAGTATTTTGACGGCTCTTTTGGTAAACTTTGAAAATTTAATTTCTTTAAATATTTGCTTAGATAATTCCAAGCATTTTTTTCATCATTGTCTTTTATTAAATACGCAAAGTGAAAAGTTCTTAGATTGTTGCCTAACTTAATATAAGGTCTAGCATGAAGTTCATCTCTTAAAGATAATGAATCACTGGTTGTTAGTTTGTTCATTTTTTCATCTTATCACTTTATTTATATAGATGAAAGAATTCGAAGTTAATTTTATAAATAGATTACATTTATAAAACTTACTAATTTTGTTTTAGGAAAGTTATTACTTTTTTATATGTATCAAATTCATAAAGATTATTATGCCCAGCATTAGGAATATAAAGGGCCTCTTTTGGTTTTGGAGCAGAATTGAAAACCCTTTTACCAAACTCTACACTGATTATTTTATCTTTTAAACCATGTAAAACAAGTAATGGTGAATTAATATTCTTTACTTTACTAATAATATCATAACGATCTAAAACTAACCACCTAGCAGGAAGATACCAGTATTGGCGCATAGCTACGTCTGCAATGGATGTATAAGGAGCCTCTAAAATAGTTGCTTTAAAACTTTCTTCTGTTGAAAATTTCACAGCTAACCCACATCCTAAAGACTCTCCGTATAGAATAGTTTTGTTTACAGGAATATTATAATTAGTTAAAAAATCTAAAGCTGCTTTTCCGTCCAAGTAAAGACCACTTTCTGTAGGTTTACCTTTGTTTTCTCCATAGCCTCTATACTCAAGCAATAACAAACCATAGCCTGCGTCCATAAAGGGTTTAAATTTTTGGACTCTGTGGCCTATATGGCCTGCATTGCCGTGAAATACAACTATAGTATTATTCTCACTTTTAGATGGTTTTTTAAATAGAGATTTCAAAACAATTCCATCTTGAGTAGTGAAATTAATTTTTTTCAACCCAGAACTATTATAGTAAGAAACATCAAGTTTCTCTCTAGATGGTTGATATAACAATGATCTTTGAAAAATAAACATGATAAGAATTAATAATAAGTAAATACTAATTCCGTAAATCATAATTGATGAAATTTTTGTCATTTGTTACTACTGAAATTAAATAATTAAATATTAATTTATAAACCAATAAATGAATAGAGAACTTACCAAAAAATTATTAATTTCTATTTAATAACTCTAATTAATTATTTGTGAAGATTGAATTTGTCACTAGGATAAATTAAAAGTTTCTTATGAATTTTATTTATATTAGAAATAATTCAAAAGGTAGAAAATGAGAAGTATAATACAAGCCCAAGGCATACATCACATTACATTAAATGGGGCTAATAAAGAAACATCAATAAATTTCTGGCAAAAAATCCTAGGAATGAAGTTTATTTTTGAACAGCCAAATTTGGATGACTTAAATACTAATCACTTATATTTTGATTGTGGAGACGGTACTACTGTGACCATTTTCACAAACGAAAACATAATTCCAGACAAACAAAAAATAAAGAATGAATGTGGGGGTGTTCACCATGTTGCTTTTTGGGTAAGTCAAAGCACTATTCGTATAGCTGAAAAAAATTTAAATGAAAATGGCTTTGCAAATACAGGTATTAAAGATAGGGGATTTATGGATTCAATTTACTTTAGAGAACCATTAGGTTTACTTATAGAACTTGCCAGTTATAAATTTGACCCACCTATAGGTTTTACGCATGCAAATGTACTAGAGAAAGCACATGAGCTAAGAGTAAAAAGAGAAGCCTTAAACATACAAGACGAAGATATTGCAAGCGCTATAAAAGAATTAAGAAATTAA
>CABZSR010000019.1 GCA_902528415.1 uncultured SAR116 cluster alpha proteobacterium
ATTTTTTTGAAGAAGATCTAAATAATAGTAATATCAAATTTAATATTATTGAAATTAAAAACTTAATTTATGATGAACTCAGAACTAATTTCAATTTTACATATTCCCCATATTTAGAAAGTTTTGAAGTTAATGACCATTTAATTATTTTTGATCGTGATATCTTTGGAATGCCAGAAAAAAAGAAGAAATCATGGAGAAGAAAAACAGAAAATTTTCTTAAAGACTTAAATACCATTGAAGCTGGTGACTTAATAGCACACATTGATCATGGAATAGGCCTATATGATGGATTGGAAATGATTACTTCCACTGGTGTAGACCATGATTGCCTGAGGTTAATTTATAGTGGAGGAGACAAGTTATATCTACCTGTTGAAAACATGAATTTATTGAGTAGGGTAGGTGATTCAAATTTTTCAAGAGATCTTGATAAACTTGGTGCCGCTAATTGGCAAAATAGAAAGGCAAATGTAAAAAAGAAAATTAAGGATATGGCTGAGAAATTAATAAGAGTAGCAGCTCAAAGAGAAATAATATCAACAGAAAAACTATTTGTTACTGAAGATTATAAAAGATTTTCTAGAAAATTCCCGTTTCAGTTAACTGATGATCAAGAAAGGGCTATCAATGATGTAATTTTAGATTTAGAAACTGGCAAATTAATGGATAGATTGATTTGTGGTGATGTCGGTTTTGGCAAAACTGAAGTTGCATTAAGAACATCTTTTATTTTAGCAAATTCTGGTTACCAAGTGGCTTTAGTAGCACCAACTACAATTTTAGTAAAACAACATTATAAAAGTTTTTCTGAAAGGTTTAAAACAACCTCATTAAACATCTCTTCCTTGTCACGAATGACTAGTTTAATAGATAGAAAAAAAATCAAAAATGACCTTAAAACTGGTGAAGTTAATATTGTAATTGGAACACATGCTTTACTTTCTAACGACGTAGATTTTAATAATTTAGGATTGCTAATTATAGATGAAGAACAACATTTTGGAGTCGCGCAAAAAGAAAAAATTAAAGAACTTCAAGGAAATATTCATGTATTGACACTATCAGCAACTCCAATTCCAAGAACACTTCAATTATCTTTGTCTGGACTTAAACAACTTAGCTTAATCACCACTCCTCCTGTTAACAGATTATCAATAAGAACCTTCGTTTTAGAGTGGGACAAAGTTGTACTATTAGATGCTTTGAATAGAGAAAAAAATAGAGGCGGGCAGACGTTTATTGTCTGCCCTAGAGTTAAAGATATAGATAGCTTGTATGATAGAATAAAAACAATGGTTCCTGATTTATCTATTAGTGTTGCACATGGGCAAATGAAGATAGATGAACTAGATAAATCAATTAATTTATTTTCAGACGGTATCACAGATATTTTGATATCTACTAATATAATTGAATCTGGAATTGATATACCTAATGCGAATACAATAATAATCCATAAAGCTGATATGTTTGGCCTTTCTCAATTATATCAACTTAGAGGTAGAGTTGGTCGTAGTAAAACTCGTGCTTATTCTTATTTTACAATTGATAAAAATAAAATTTTACAAAAGAAATCTCAGCAAAGGCTAGATGTGATAAAAACACTTGATAATCTTGGAGCAGGTTTTTCCCTAGCAAGTTATGATATGGATATTAGAGGGGCAGGTAATCTTCTTGGTGATGAACAATCAGGACAAATTAAAGAGGTAGGGGTTGAGTTGTACCAAGATATGTTAAAAGATGCCGTAAGTTCATATAAAGAGGGTGGTAAATCCATTGAAGAAACTTGGTCTCCTTTGATATCTCTTGGGCTGCCAGTTCTTATTCCAGAAACATACGTTTATGACCTTTCTACCAGAATGTCTCTTTATAGGAAGGCAGGTGAGCTATTAAACAAAGTAGATATAGATAATTTTACTGAAGAGCTTTTTGATAGATTTGGACCTCCACCTTTAGAAGTTAATAATTTATTAGCTACTTTGATGATTAAAAATAAATGCCTTAAAAATAAAATAAAAATTATAGATGCCGGACCCAAAGGTATTTTAATTGGTTTTAAAAATAATTATTTCAAAGATACAGATAAACTATTTAAATGGATAAATGATAAATCTAATTTAATAAAAATTAGACCTGATCAAAAACTTTTTATTCAAAAAAATCTAAAAACGCGGGATGATAAAATAGATACAGTTGTAGATATTATAAGTCAGTTAGAATTGTTAAGCGTTTAGTCTATATTCGACAATCAAAAGTACCTTTGGCTGTGTCATCAGCATAAGTTTTTATTTTGATTAACACTACTTTATTATGATTTTTACAAATATCTTTTGTTTTATCTTTTATATTAGAAGGAATTTTGGTTATAGAATTTTTTTCAATTTTCCATTTAACTTCAAATGGTTTTTCTTGATAGGTTATAGGAGGTAATACTATATTTTCTTTTTTTGAGATCTTAGTATGTTGATTGCAGTTTGATAAAAATAATAATAAGCACATAATTATTAGAACTTTATACATTTTAAAACTCTCCTATTTATCTTAATGGATTAACATAATGTAAAATATTATTTTTGAAATATTTGTTTCAAATAGTGGAAAAGGATTTTACCAAGTTCCAACGTTTTCCATACTTGACCATGGCTCTTTTATTTCAAGATTTTCACCTTGTTGAAGTAATTCAATAGAAATATTATCAGGTGATTTAACAAAAGCCATTCTTCCTTCTCGCGGAGGTCTATTAATTGTTACGCCTGTATCTATTAATTTTTGGCAAGTATCATAAATATTTTTAACTGAAAGCGCTAGATGACCAAAATTTCTTCCAGAATCATATTTTTCTGGCTCCCAATTATATGTTAGTTCAATTTCTGGAGAACGCGTTTCTTTTGCTTTTTTTTCATCTTCTGGAGCCGCAAGAAAAATTAGTGTAAATTTGCCTTCTGGAACATCTTTTCTTCTAATTTCAACTAAACCAAGCTTATTACAAAAAAAGTCTATTGATTCATCTATATTGGTTACTCTAATCATTGTATGTAAAAATTTCATATTAAATCCAAAATGTTAAATAAATATATTATATAGATAATACAATTTAATTAATTATACTACTATCATTACAAACAGTATCAGAGATTTTTATGAATTTTGAAAAATATGAAGTTGGGTTTAATATACCAGCAACCATTGGTATGGAACTTAAAGATATACAAACGCCTTCATTAATTATAAATTTCAAAGTTTTTCAAAATAATATTATAAAGATGAAAAATTTTATTCTAGAAAATAATGTCAAACTTAGACCTCATGCAAAAATGCATAAATCAATTGATGTCGCAAACTATCAAATCAACCATGGTGGCGCTCATGGAATTTGTTGTCAAAAAGTTAGTGAAGCAGAAATTTTCGTAAGAGGTGGCATTAAAGATATTTTAATAACTAATCAAGTTACAGACTTATATAAGATTAATAGATTAACTAAAATGGCATCAAAAGAATTAAAATTAGGTTGTTGTGTTGATGATGCAGAAAACATTACAAATATTCAAAGATCTGCAGAAAAAAATAACGCACAAATTGATATATATATAGAGTATGATTGTGGAGCAAATCGATGTGGTGTAAGTTCATTTGATCAAATTAATGAACTTTTAAATTTACTTAAAAGAATGAAAAACTTAAGTTTTGTAGGATTTCAGGCTTATAATGGCTCGATACAACATATTGAAGATTTTGATTTAAGAAAAAAACAAGTAAAAAAAACAATTAAAAAAATCAGACATTTAAAAACAACTTTTAAACAATATAGTCCAATTATTACTGGTGTTGGAACAGGTTGTTTTGACTTAGAAGTCAGCGAAGATGTATATGACGAAATACAAGTTGGTTCATATGCCTTTATGGATGCTCACTATTCATCCCTAAAACATAATTATGAAACAAATAATACTAATAACTTTAATAACTCACTATTTGTTCTATCTGGCGTAATGTCTAATACATTAGGAAAGCATGCAATTGTAGATGCTGGTTTAAAATCAATGTCGGTAGATAGCGGGTTACCTTTAATAGCTAATGATGGATTAGAATATATAAAATGTTCTGATGAACATGGTGTGTTATTCGATCCTACTAATTCTCTTAAAATAAATGATAAAGTTTTTTTAATTCCCGGACATTGTGACCCAACTTGTAATCTTCACGATTGGTATGTTGTAATTGATGATAAGAAAGTTGTAGATTTGTGGCCAGTATCAGCCCGTGGCTTCAGCTTTTAACAATAAAATTATAAGATTTAATGTTAATTAAAATTTAATTGAATGACGGATGGGTTGATGGGTAGTCAGTAGGATTATTATCTTTGCAAGCGAGACTGCCACAAATCTATAAATATCTGCCTATTTATTTGTCAAACCTAAATTATTTAGCTATATTTATATCTTTGAGTATTGAAGTATTTATTTCTTGAATATTGTTTATCAACAAAACTTTCAGCTTAATTTTTCTTTTTAAAGGGTACTTTGATGTCACAGCAAAATGGTTCGTATGGCGAGTGGGTTCTTAAATATAGATTTCTAGTTTTAGGTCTTATTACATCTGTAACTTTGGTTGCTACCGCAGGCGCCCAATTTCTCTACTTTGATAATGATTACAGAGTATTC
The DNA here is from genome assembly GCA_902528415.1 of uncultured SAR116 cluster alpha proteobacterium. GTDB lineage: Bacteria > Pseudomonadota > Alphaproteobacteria > Puniceispirillales > Marisalimonadaceae > Marisalimonas. The sequence goes on from CABZSR010000019.1 coordinate 4,665, forward strand.
TTTGGTAAAGAAAACCCTCAACTTAAAGCATTTGAACAAATCCAGCAGACTTATACCAAGATTGATAACGTTAACTTTGCCGTTGATCCAATTTCAGGTAAAGCTAACACGCCTGAGGTGCTGGCCGCTGTTGAGGAATTAACTGAAATTGCGTGGCAACTTCCTTTTTCCATCCGAGTTGATAGCCTTTCAAATTATCAGCATACCGAGGTTGAAGGTGATGATTTGATTGTCAGGGATTTATATACTGATGCAATTTCAATAAGCACTAATGAACAAGCTTTGATTGATAATATTAGCACGACAGACCCAGCTCTGGCAGGAAAAATTCATGATAAGCAACATCGGGCTACATCAGTAAATGCAACCATTCAAATGCCGGGAAAGAACGCTGACGAGGTTGCCATTGTGGCGGCCGCTGCACGCAAAATGGCTACCGAGATCGAAGCCAAACATAACGTTAAAATTCGTTTGGGAGGGGTTATTTTTCTTAATAACGCTTTTTTGGAATCATCAATGCTGGACATGGCAACATTAGTGCCGGCGATGTATTTGGTCATTTTAATTGTTGCTTATTTATTGCTTAGATCGCTAATGGCAACATTTTTGGTGCTGTTTGTTGTTGTGCCAAGTATTATGGTGGCTATGGGCGCTGGAGGGTGGATGGGCATTGGCCTAACACCGCCATCGGCTAGTGCACCAACCATTATCACCACACTTGCGGTCGCCGATTCAATCCATTTATTGGTAAGTATGTTCAACCGAATGCGGGCTGGGCATAGTCAACGCGACAGCTTGCTTTACAGTATACGAGTTAATGGTAAACCTATTTTTCTAACTAGTCTGACAACGGCTCTGGGTTTTCTGTCGATGAATTTTTCAGATTCCCCACCGTTTCACGATCTGGGTAATATAACAGCAATAGGCGTAATGGCTGCCTGGATATTTTCAATTGTTTTATTACCTATTCTCATAAGCTTTGTGCCGCTAAAATCAAAAGCTACTTTGGCAAAGCTTGATGATAAAATGGGAAAGCTTGGTGTATATGTCGCTTCGCGTTTTAAGTCGGTTCTAACTGCCAGCGTTATTATCTCAGTTAGTATTCTGTCACTTATTCCACTCAATGAAATCAATGATGACTTTGTTAAATATTTTGACAACTCAGTACAGTATCGTCAGGATACCGACTGGATCAGTAGCAATCTAACCGGCGTCAATCAGGTACAATTTAGTTTGCCTGCTGGCGAATCCAATGGTGTTAGCGATCCGGTCTTTATTGAAAAAGTATCTAATTTTACCGCTTGGGCGCGTAACGAGCCTATGGTAACACATGTCCAATCTATTTCGGACACTTTTAAGCGTCTTAATCGTGATTTGAACGCTGGTGATCCGGCTTTTTACCGAGTGCCCGATACAAGGGAACTTGCGGCCCAATACCTACTTTTATATGAGTTATCCTTGCCATTTGGTTTGGATTTGAACAATCAACTTGATATCAGCAAATCATCAACACAGATTATTGTCACAATTGACGATATGACCACGAACGAACTTCGTGCCTGGATTGCTCGGGCTGAGAGCTACCTTAAGGATGAGCTTGATTTTAACCTGACAGCTGTCGGACCTACTGTAATGTTTGCTTATATTTCCGAACGTAATATTCAAAGTATGCTGCTAGGAACTCTTGTTGCAGTTTTTCTGATTAGTGGTGTTATTCTAATTGCCTTACGTGATGTGCGGCTTGGTATCATCAGCTTGATACCTAATTTGCTACCTGCGGCTCTCGCCTTTGGTCTTTGGGGTTTGCTTGTGGGGCAGGTCAATATGGCTGTCGCTGTTGTTGCGGGTATGGCGCTTGGTGTTGTGGTTGACGATAGTGTTCATTTTCTTAGCAAATATCAGATTGCTCGTCGCGAATTAAAACTGTCTGCGCATGATGCTGTCATTTCTGCTTTCAATGCTGTTGGTACGGCACTTGTTGTCACAACCCTGATACTAACAGCTGGTTTTGCTATTCTGGCTCAATCTACTTTTGGCGTGAACAGCAATATGGCAATATTAACAGGCATAGCCCTTGTTATAGCTTTGATTGCTGATATGACTTTACTTCCTGCATTGCTGATTGCCCTTGATAAGAATAAAAAAGAAACCACACCGGTAATGGGTGCTAAAGAAGCACCGCAAATTCTTAAGCCATGATGTTGACTAAGGAGACTAAAATGAAACTCGCTACTGTAACCACTTTTGTCACTATCGCTTCTGCCGTTATGACCACGGCGGCAATTGCCTCACCTGAAAAAGGACTAGAGATTGCGATTGAAGCCGATAGCCGCGACAAGGGGTTTGGTAATTCAACCGCCCAGATAAAAATGATCTTAATGGATAAATATGGCCAATCAACTGAACGTGCGATCCGTAATAGAACGTTTGAGGGTGATAACGAAGGTGATAAGTCTCTGGTGATATTTGATAGTCCTGGGGATGTGCGAGGCACAGCTTTCCTTTCGCATACAAAAAAGGCTGACTCGGATGACCAATGGTTATATTTGCCAGCTCTGAAACGCGTTAAGCGTATCGCATCCTCAAATAAGGCAGGTCCTTTTATGGGTAGTGAATTTTCTTATGAAGATATCGCCAGTCAGGAAGTTGAAAAATACACCTATAAATATCTGCGTGATGAAGAGTTGAATGGTCTTGACTGTTTTGTTGTTGAATATGATCCGGTTGATCGCAAAAGTGGCTATAAGCGACAGATCGTTTGGATGGATAAGTCTGAGTACCGTGTACACAAAATTGATTTCTATGACCGTAAAGACGCACTTTTGAAAACCTTGACCTATGAAGATTATAATCAATATCAAGATAAATTCTGGCGGTCTAATCGTTTAGTTATGATTAATCACCAGACAGGCAAGAAAACGGAACTCGTGTTTACCGATTGGAAGTTTCAGACCGGTATGACTGAACGTGATTTTGAAAAATCCGCATTGAAACGGACACGATGATTACGTATTATGCTTGTTGCTTTGCTGTTGTCCTTTTGTTAACACAACCGGCATTTGGTGTTAAGGTTAATGGCAAGCTTTCATCACGGCTAGATTTTTATCCTGATAATGCTGATGGTACTGCTTCAGAAGGGCGCTCGGGGGAAGTAAAGATTGATGCCTTTCATGATTTTGAGAAAAATCGAATTGTGGGTGAATTCATTTTCCGTGGAGATGAAAAAGATAATGGTCGCCGTATTACTGAAGCTCGACAAGCTTATTTTCGCAGCCCCTTTGCAGGATTTGATTTTTTTGTTGGAAATCGTCAGGAATTTTGGGGTAAGGCAGAAAGTAAAAATGTTGTTGATGTTATTAATCAGTCCGATGCTGCAGCAAATGAGGGTAAATCAGGTAAACTTGGGGCACCATCTATATCTGCTGAACGCTATCTAGATATTGGTGACCTGCAGCTTTGGTATATTTCTAGTTTTCGAGAAAAAACATTTAATGATAGTGATGCGCATCCGAGTAGTGGAGTTCCTGTAAGTTCTGCACAATATGCGCGTAAGGAAGGCAAGTATGCAGATGACTTTGCAGCACGCTTGTCTAGCTTTGCTGGAGATTGGGATCTAGCTGGAAGTGTTTTTTACGGTACCGCTCGTGATCCCATTTTGTCTGTCAACAGTAATGGAAGAGCATTAAACCCCCATTACGCTTTACAAAAATCAATAGGATTTGAAGCTCAATATACGGGCAATGTAACATTGCTTAAATGGGAAAGCCTTCATGGCACTCAAAGCAGCTTAATTGGCGCTCATGATTTTGCGGCGGCTGTTGCGGGGATTGAATATACTTATTACGGAGCATTTGAAACAATATGGGATATTGGCTTGATTGGTGAAATTCAACATGACGACCGTCCACAGGCCGCAGCCAATCAATTTTGTGTTGCGGGTCTAAGGCTTGTATTTAATGACATTGCAGACAGTAATTTCTTATTTTTGGCATCCGTGGATCGTAAAACGGATCAATCCTTTGTCTCTTTAGAAGCGTCGAGACGGATAAATGATGTCACCAGTGTCAAATTGACCAGCCAGTTTTATAATGCACGCACGACCACGTCTGCATTTGGGCAGCTATCGGATGATGATGCAATCACTTTTACGCTAAATATATTTTTTTAGAACAATATGTTTTTTAGTAAACTTCAATAAAAATAAGTATTATTGTACTTATTTCCTAATCAACCTTGATCAATGTTTATAAGTTGTTCTACCAACTTATTTACAAATAATTAAATAAGCCTATATTTATATCAGGTATTTACCCAGCCAAGTTTTTGTTATTCTTTAGTCATTATGCTTCGGATGGATGTTAATTTTATGGAAAATCAGTCCCCCAATTGAGAGGTTTGGAGATCTAAACAAAAATGCTAATTTTTTCACTCATAGCCATTATAATATTTGGAAATTTGGTTTATGCTTATCAATGTATTTTTCAAACACGCAAGTACATTGAGAAATATGGCTTCGGTCAAGGCAGCGCAATTATGACAAGACTTGTTGGTACTTTTGCTGCTGGCTTTGCAGTCACCCTAGCTATTGCTTTATTCACTTCAATCGAAGGCGCTTGGTTACTATTTGTCTATGGTTTTGTGCAGGCATGTATTGGCGCTGTTGTATGCTTTCAAACTATACATAGTTATTGGGGTTCTGTTGACGGCGTAAAGACGTCTGCTGAAGGGTACGTCGCCCCTGCTATAATAGCATTTTTAAACTTGATGGTGCTTGTTACTGGTTGGGACATTCTTTTTAAAATATGACCGCTATATCGTAATGAATTTATTGAAATGCGTGATATGATAAATAAGGAATAATTAATTAGAAATATTTAAATGAATGATAGCAATGTACCTGAATGGCTATTAAATGCATCTTTTAGAATAATTGAACACATGAATAAAGATCATTCTAATTCAATTGTTTCCACATTAAATGCTTAACATGGCATTAAAGAAAAAAATGCAAAAATGGAGAACTACACGTTAATGGGTACTTTGCTTTATCAAATCAAAAATTATATTTTTTAGAATTTAAACAAGTTTGTAATTCTGCTAAAGAATATAAGTCAGAACTTATTAAGCATGCTAAAAAGTATAGAAGTTATGAACTATAATTTTTGTAATTGCAAAAGTTTCAGAGAAAGATCAAAAAAAGAACAAGAAGCACAAAATAACGCTTAAATTCTCACTTATCTTCACACCCTTGTTATGATTTGCACTAACTAGGTTTTTTTATGCCTGACAGATATTTTGGAACTGCTTTTTGTTCAAAATATCTATCTACAAACTTTTCTATAATTTTTGATACCAAATCCACTATCTTTTTCTCCTTGAAAGCTATTAATTTAAAGTCTTACTTAATTACAGATTTATTAGAGTTTTATTACAAAGATAATAAAGTTTAATACATTTCTGAAAATAGTTGGGTGACTATAAGATTTGGAAATTGTAGAACTATAAACTTAAATTTTTGTTAGCAATGTATGTTAATAAATTAAATTTAAATTAAAACACGAGTAAAAATTTTAAGCTAAATTAATTTATATCTAATTCAAAGGCTAAAATATTTAAAGCCAAGTAGTCCCAGAAATGCTTCCAAATATATAATTGATGAGATTAATATATTTCAAATCAATATGTTATAAATATATTAATGGCGGATGGGGTGGGAGTCGTCTAAATTATCTTAATTAGATTTATTTAATATCAAAATATAAATAAACAATTGTTTTTATTGAATAAATCTAGATAAATTCCATAACATAATGTATTATCTAATTGCAAATTATATCATCATATTTTAGTATTAAGTAGTCCCAAAATAGTCCCAAATGAGGATTTTTGATGATACTAGATAACAAAACCAAGAGTATTGAAAAATGCGATATAGTTGGTGAACATAAAATTATTGGTATCCCAAATCTTTATTTAAGAGTGAATAAAACAAAAAAAGTTTTTAGGCTTAAAGCAAAAAAATGGTTAACTTTGGGTGTATTTGGTGTTGATACCTCACTCAGAAAAGCTGAACTGTTATCTAAGATTATTTCTATAAAAATCAAACAAGGTGTTTTAATTGACCAGTTAGACAGCACATTAAATTTAACCAAAAATCTTGATGATTTTGAAAATAACCTAAAATTAGTTTCAGGAATTAAAATTAACAATTTAGAAGATATTCCAACTTTTATTGATGTACATCAAGAATGGCACAAGTTTACTAACTTTAAAGAAAAATGGTCTAAAGTTTATGCCCAACAGACTATGAATGTACCAAAAAATTATGTTTATCCTGTAATTGGTAATAAGCAAATTCATACAATTTCAAGAAAAGAGTTAACAGATTGTATAAATAATGTTTATGAAAAGGGTATAAACGAAACTGCAAGAAAAATGAGAGGGCAGTTAGAAGCAATATTTGATTATGCCATTGACCACGAATGGATAGATAATAATCCTGTTCCTTCAGCTAAAAGTACTTTGATAATTGGTAAAAAAAATAGAGCTATTGGACATGGTTTTTTAAAATTTGAGAAAATACCAGAAATTATAGATATTTTATTGGCAAAAAATACTCCTCAATCACTCGCCACAATTGTATCTCTAATAACCTCAAAAAGAGTATATGAAGTGTGTTCTATGAAATGGAACCAAATACATCTTAAAGAAAAACAATGGAATGCACCATCTACAGTAACTAAGAATAAAAAACCTCATAATATTCCTGTTACAAGCGAATTTAAAGCCATTCTGGAGCACTTAAAAGAGAGTAATGAGGGAAATTATGTATTTCCTTATAAAAACTCTCATATAAGTAAAGAATCTCCTAGAAATCAGCTTAAAAGTATTATTGAAGAAAATATTAGAGATTATCAGCATATAAACAGTGAAAGAGAACCAGATGCTCATGGTTTTAGAACAAGTTTTGGTACTTGGGCAAGACAAGTAGGCTATGACATTAAATATATCAAGTCACAACAGAGCCACGCTGATGATGGTTCCGTCTCCGAAATGTATAATCGATATGATTGGATAGAAGAAAGAAGAGTACTAGCTCAGCATTGGGAAGATTTTTGTTTTGGGAAAACTTCAATAACTGAAAAAGCAAGGATATCTTAGTGGACAAACAGTTAGAAGAAATTGCTTCAATTATTAATAATTATAATAAAAGGACAGAGATTAAAATTAATGGATATAGTGCATCTCATTTACCTATTAGTTACGAAGCATGCATATCATCTGCAAAATCTATACAATTAGCTTTTAAGGTTTATAAGGATGGTTCAAAATTTGGTCTTATGAATGTTGATAAAGCTTTAACTGATTTACGTAAAATAAAAAGTAATTTTCAAAATTCCATAGACTTAATTAATCAATTACCATTAGCTGTAAAATTACCATCAAATCATTTTGAGATAGAAAAGAAACTTGCTTTGAAAGAAGATAATCCAAAATCTACAGTAGAACATTTTAAAGATTGTCTTAAGGATTTTGACAAGGTTTATGATTTACTCGTTAAATCTGTCAAAGATGAGAGATTTAAAAAATCCAAAGTTAACAAAGAGGTATTAGCTATTATACAACAATTAGTAGTAATTTGGCGTGTAGTTTTAAATAGAAAAAGACCAAAATATATTAATAGGGGAAAAGCTGATGATGATTTTACAAACTACTTATCTAGTATTTTAAAAACATTTGATTTAGAACCTGATATCGATAATGCTTATAGGAATTACATGAATTTGAAAAAGGGCAGCTTATAAATTATTTCATAGGCTTCAGTCTAAAATTATTTTAAAATTGAAATTTGTTTTATGAAATGTATCATTTTAAAATGATCAATAGTTTTATTTTTATTTGTACTATATTTACTTTTTATTTGAGTGCTACTTTCACGCTTGAACTAATGAATAATAATGCTTACGCACAAGTAAGTTTAAGTCCTACGGGCGTTGGTCCTGGCATTAATACTCCCACAAATAGATCAAAACAAGCGAGTCAATATAAGAAATCAGAAGAATATGGAACAGTTTTTTGGAAAGGTAAAGTAAACGGAAATTCAATTATTATAACTGACAATGGTATTATCCAAGATAGTAAACTAAGAAAAACTTACGTTTTAAGTAAGAGAGATTTATGTGTTTATGGTAATACTAACTTTCCTAATAGTCCTCCAGATTACAAATTTTTTAGGGGATCAAGTCCATATTATGCAACGAGTTGGGGTACGTCATGGGAGAAGGAATTTAAGTTAAAACGTAGCAATACACTAATAAAAGAATGTAATCAACAATGGAAAAATTTTATTTCATCAGCAAATATTTCAGATGTACCCAAAACTACTATTAACAAATCTAATAACCTACCGGATGATATCATATGTGGAAAAGCAGTATCTTATACGGGTTCGTGGGGAACAAGCTCTACTTATTTACCTTACGTTAAAGAAGCAAAACGTCGTGGCTTAGATTGTGGAGTAGCGCATAATATTAAAAAGGAAGTGAGCAAAGGAGAAAATAAAACTTCATTACAAAATATTAAAGATAATATAATATGCAATAGAGCATCTGAAGGAAACCTTGCATATGTGTTAGAGGCAAAAAGTAGAGGTCTTAATGAATGTTTTAAACTAGGAGATCTAAACAGAGCTAATAAACTCAAAAAACAAGAAAAAACAAGAATGGCTGGTTTTACCGATCTACATATTTGCAATAGTGCAAAGATAGTTTCGAGGGAAAAAGACTCTTATGATTACGTATATAAATGGTCAAACTATCCAAATGCAAAGCGATATGTCGAAGAAGCAAAACGCAGAGGATTAGATTGTGGAGTAAAAGATGATGAGGCTGAAAAGCAAAGGACAGCTGAAGAAAAAGCAATGCAAGAAAAACAAAGACAAGCAGAGTTAGAACGTGAACAAAGATTAAAAGCGGAACAGGAAAAGATAAAGAAGAAAGCAGAAGAAGCAGAACGTAAAAAAAAGATAGAAGAAGAGAAGAGAAGAAAGAAGCAATTAGCAGAAGAAAAAGCCAGAAAGAAAAAGCAAGCTGAAAAAGAGCGTAAAAGAAAACTTGCCCAGAAAAAGCTCAACAAACAAATTACTAATTACAAACGTGAGGCTCAAAACTTTTATAATGATGTAACAGAATTCGTAAAAAGTGGTGGTGAGATAGACCTTGTAAAGTTAACAGAATTGTTTTCAAAAAAACCAGCAATAGATAAAAAGTGGAAGCAAAGTGATATTAAAAATTATGAAAATCTTAAATCTTACATAACGAGTAATCAAACATTTGTAAATTTTGAGCAAAGTAAAAAACAATCTAGAATGGCAAAGGCCAATAAAGATAAAAACAATACGATTAATGGTCTTAATGATAACTTAAAAAAATTAAAAACACTTTTAAGAGAAAATTTTGGCAATGATAAAGTTATAAAAATAATTCAGTCTAATATTAAAAAAACAAATTCTGTACTAGATGGAAAGTTCAATCAGGGCAAAGCAAGCAAAGTTTTAAATGATGTTAATGGCTATTTGACTAATTACTTTGATAATAAAAACAAATTGGCTGAGCTAAATACGTATTTAAATGCTAGCAAAAGTCAATTATCTCAAATTTTGAAAGATAATTTTGGTACAAAAAAAGGTAATATAGCTTCAGCATTTTTAAAAGATATTGATGGTGCAGAAAGTTTATCAGAAAAAGAAGTATTAAAACCTTTAATTGACAGATTTCTAAATACTTCTCAGAAAGTCGTTGCAATTGAAAAAAAAGAAAACAAAAATATTATTACACCAAAAATAAATAATAATTTACCAGTAACAAAAACAGTTGAAACCTTACAACAACCACCTGAACAAAAAAAATTCTTAAAAATCGTAATAAAAGCCCAAAACTCTGCCATGAGCGCTACAAATGATATGCAAAGAGGTGGGTATTTAAGCACTAGAGGCAAAGAATTGTGTGCTCTTCTAAGACCAATTAAATTTAGGGTAAATAATTGGATTGGCACAATAAATGATGTAGATAGTAATTCTGACGGTAAGGGTGTATTATCCATAAAATTAGCCAAAGATATATTTGTTGATACATGGAATAATGAAATATCAGATATTGGATCAAATACACTCCTTGAACCAAATTCACCAGTCTTTAATTCGGCGGCACAAATGGCAGATGGTGATAAAGTAAAATTTTCTGGAAATTTATTACCACATAAAACTCATTGTATTGACGAGCAAAGTTTTACGTTAAATGGTAAGGTAAGCGAGCCTGAATTTGTATTTAAATTTTCTAACATTGAAAAAATTAATTAAAGTTTCCTAAAGAGAAAATCTAAATAGCTTATCCGATGATTTTTGCATAATATCTTCTTTACCCTTTAATAGACTTAAATACCTGAGAGCCAAATTAGCTTTTTTAAATAAATCTAATTCTTCATTATTTAAAGCTTCACTAATCGCCTTTTGAGAACTGATTAATAAATTTTTATGTGTCTCATCAATTTCTCTTAAGATAACTTCTAATGCATCCTCTAATGCCTCCTTAAATGCGTCAATTTGTCTCCAACGAGATAATGTTTCTTCTCTAATTTTAAGTTGATTTGCAATAACTGAAGCTTTAATACCTGATGCTAATAAATGAACAGCAATAAGTTGATTTTCATTGAGTTTTATTGACATCTTTAAACTTAGTATTAAATATTCCTAATTTTTTATAATATAAATAAGTTATATAAAACAGTATATTAATAGTTTAATATCATTTAATACTTTATAAATTAATATAATACTTGTTTTAAATTGATTAGGCTTTGCTAAAGTCATTTTGTTGATAAAACCCTAAGTGATGTTTCATGAGATTACTAATTATAACACTAACAACAATCTTTATTAGTTTTGGTGCTAGTGCTAATCCCACTTACTACAATTGTGAAGGAGTTAATTGGACTTTGAAAGTAGAGGACAATAATTTTGTTGAGAGAAGGAAGTTGTACAAATGGTATAATAAGGAATGGTTAAGAATATGCACCTACAAAACTAAAATAACAAAGAATAGTTTTATTTGTTACTACATGCCTGATGAAGAGTATATAGCTGTAATTTTTGATGAAACTGAGAGTGACCTAACATTTTATAAAATAAATAATGTAACTGAGCGTTATAATTGTAACAAAATAACCCCACCCAAGGAGAAACAATGAAACTACTCATCACAACACTTACAATGATTTTTATAAGCTTTGCGGCTAGTGCATACTCAATTGAAGATATGTACAAATATTGTAAACCATTACAAAACAATGGGTTTCAAATTGAAAGTATGGATGAAAAAGGACAAATAAATGCATTAACTTGTTATTCGTATATGACAGCCATAAAGGATTTAGGCTCTGCAAATTGCGGAATATTAGGTGTTGCTAAAAGAAGTGGCGCTGATGGTCAATCGGGTACTTTTGACACATTTAATTTAGTCAAAGATTATATGGCTAGTGGTAAAGCAGATACTAATGCAGTAATAGCTAGTTTTAATAAATTTGCTGAAAACAACCCTGATAAATGGGTATATAAATCCTCTGCGTATGTTAAAGAGTATTTGAGTGATGTATTTCCTTGCAAATTAGATGAGTAAAAACCCTCAAGAAGAAAGAGTAAATTCTTGAGGGTTCAACATTAAAACCAATACATTTTAAATAATTAAATGAACGATTGATATAGGTTTTAGCTAGGTTTAGTCTAGGTTACGTCTAAGTTTTTGGTTATATTTAAGTTATTAGGTAAGTTATTAATTAAGTTATTATAGCTCACTGTGATACTCTCAAATGTGTCAGTGTGACACTGTTCTGTGGCTCTTTTTGATACCAGGTTACACTTAGTAGTAGCTTTTAATAATCTATAGTTAATACTATAATGGTTTGTACTATACTCATCATCAACGTATTTCCCATTTACCCAAGTAATAAACTTTTTATTTTTTAGAGATTTGCAAGCTCTCTTTACAGTAGCTAGACTGTACCCACTCTTCCTCGACAAGTATTGATAACTTGGCCAAGCATAATTTCCTTTAGCGTCATTTGAAAGGTTACATAAATATATAAGAACAAGCTTTTCACTACCTGATAGTTCACCCTCATGATTTAAGGCTAATGGTAGAAGAATATTAGACATTAATCTTTATCTTCATGTAGAGACTTAATACTATTTTCTATTTCAATATTAAGCCATCTTGTAGAGCCACCAATTTTTGTTGGTTTTGGAATTCTATTTTGTTTTAACCATCTCCAAATAGTTGGAATTGAAACACCATAGACATTAGCTACTTGTCCGACACAAAGATGTTGAAATGGAGTTTGATATGACATTGTTTAATCCTCATTTGTTGTAAATGAGATAAACTTATTTGATTATTTTTAATTAATGTACGTTAGTAAAAAATAAAATGTGGATTTAAACACGAGTAAATACTTTTTTAGTTAAATTAATTTATATCTAATACAAAACTTAAAATATTTGAAGTCAGATAGTCCCCAAAATAGTCCCAAATTTACAGTTTATGAAATAAATACACATCAAAATCAATAGGTTAGGGTAATATTAATGGCGGATGGGGTGGGATTCGAACCCACGGAAGGCTTTCACCTTCGCCGGTTTTCAAGACCGGTACTTTCAACCGCTCAGTCACCCATCCAATAAAGGATTAATTAAACTAGCTTAATATTGATAGCAAGTAATATTTAAAATTATTAAACTGTTTATTCTACTCATGTGAATTTAAATTGTCCTTTAATAAAATAATTTTTCCTTGTAATTAAAAATTAAGATATGATTAATAAATATATTAGTGAGGATATCAATGGCCATAATTAAAAAGTTTAAATTCTTTCTATATATACTAACATCGTTAGTTTTATTATCTACCCAAGCTTTTTCAAATGACACATTTAGTGACTTTGTTACAGGTATATCAAATGAGGCTAAAAAAAAAGGTATTTCCTTAAAATTAATTAAAGATTTTAAAAGTAAGGTTACGTTTATTCCTAGAGTTATTGAGTTAGATAGATCGCAGCCTGAGTTTAAATTAACCTTAGATCAATATCTTGCTAGGGTGGTAACTTCGTCAAGAATTAAAAAAGCAAATAGTAAATATAAAAAAAATAAAAAAATATTAAAGGTTATTAGCAAACATTATGGGGTTCAAGCTCGTTTTTTAGTTTCTTTATGGGGAATAGAAACAGATTTTGGAAGATTAACTGGTGGTTTTCCCGTTGTATCAGCTCTGTCCACATTAGCATTTGAAGGCCGAAGACATGAATATTTTAAAAAAGAATTATTTAATGCTCTTAAAATTATAAATGATGGGCATATCACATTAAGTAAAATGACTGGATCATGGGCAGGAGCCATGGGACAATGCCAATTTATGCCATCAAGCTTTATAAATTATGCAAATGACTGGGATAAGGATGGAAGTAAGAATATTTGGACATCCAAACCAGATGTTTTTGCTTCTGCAGCTAATTATTTAAATAAGGTAGGATGGTCAGATAAAATAACTTGGGGTAGAAAAGTTTATACAGGTCAATTCAATAAGGAATTAAAAGAAAATAAATATTATTTATTAAAAAAATGGTCATCAAGTGGTATTTTAAACGAAAACAAAACAAAATTACCAAATGTTAAAATAAAAGCTCGTATTATTATACCCAATAATTATGGAAATTATGGATATTTAGTTTATGATAATTTCGATTCACTCTTGAATTGGAATAGATCAAATTATTTTGCGATAGCTGTAGGTAAATTATCGGATTCTATTGATGAAAATTAATTTATTTTATAACAAAAAATTTGGTTTTTCTGAAAAAAAATTTTTAAAATTAAATCAAATTTATATTTTACTCATATTATTTTTAATTCAAAGTTGTACTTCAGGCGTTGAAGTGGCCGCAAACTTGGGTAAAAAATACTTAATTCCAAAAGAAGAAAGAACTATTACAGCAAAGCCAATGTATAAAATTGGTAATAAGTATAATGTGAAAGGTAAATTCTATTTTCCTAAGAAAGATTTATCCTATAATAAGACTGGTATTGCATCTTGGTATGGACCAAAATTTCATGGAAAGTTGACAGCTAATGGTGAAATTTATAATCAAAATGCACTAACTGCGGCTCATAAGACGCTACCTTTACCTAGTGCAGTCAAAGTAACTAATTTACAAAATAATAAATCAATTATTTTGAGAATTAATGATAGAGGACCTTTTGTAAATGATAGAATTATTGATTTATCTTCTAAAGCAGCCGATATTTTGGATTTAAAAAAAAATGGTACTGGACTTGTTAGAGTTACAATACTTAAAGATAAAAGTTTGCTTCTTGAAAAGTTAGCCAAAAATGGTTCTTTTCCTGAAATTATGGACTTACCTAAAGAAGAGCTTCCAATAGTAAACATTCCTCAAACAACTACTGTTAAAATTGATGGAACAAATAAAAAATATAAATCAATCAAAAAAAGAATAAAGTATGACCTTAATGATTTAAAAAAAGAATACAAAATATTCATACAGTTAGCGTCTTTTAGCTCATCTCAAAATGCTAGAATTATGAAAGAAAAAGTTTCATACATAGAAAAAGTAAAAATATATAAAAAATTAATTAGGAACAAAACATTTTATCAAGTAAAGGCGGGTCCTTTTGAGAGTGTTAAAAAAGTTGACGAACTTCATTCTTTGTTATTAAAAAAAGGGATGCAAGGTGCTAAAATTATTATTGAATAAATTTATGTAGGTAATTTATGTTTAAAATGATTAATAGATATTTTTTTTTATTTAATGTTTTTTTATGTTTTATCACAATAAATATAAAATCATCATTTTCCAACATATTAGATATTACAACTCCTGCTAAACAAGTTATGATTTATGATCATGAGGCTAATGAGGTCTTGTTTGAAAAAAATGCTGATGACCTCATGAAACCAGCATCTATGGCAAAAGTCATGACTGCCTATATTGTATTTGATAGAATTAAAGATAACTCATTAAATATGTTAGACACTTTTCTAGTATCCGATAAAGCTTGGAGAATGGGAGGTTCGAGATCTTTTCTTGAGCTTAATACTAATGTGTCAATTAAAGATTTATTATTAGGCTTAATCGTTCAATCTGGGAATGATGCTGCGGTTGTTTTAGCTGAAGGCATATCTGGTGATGAAGAGGCTTTTGCTAGAGAAATGAATAGGTATGCTGAAATAATGGGTATGAATAACACTTATTTTACAAATTCAACTGGTTGGCCTCATCCAGAATTACAGACCACATCAAGAGATCTTGTTATATTAACCAAAAGAATTATTCAAGATTTTCCAATATTATATAAATTATTTGAAGAAAAAATATTTACTTATAATAAAATCAAGCAATCTAACAGAAATCCACTTTTATACACTATGAATGGTGCAGACGGACTTAAAACTGGTCATACAAATGAATCTGGATATGGTTTAATTGGTTCTGTAAATAGGAATGATAGAAGAGTGACTGTTGTTATAAACGGACTAAATAGTAAGAAAAAAAGGACATTTGAAAGTAAGAGACTTTTTAACATAGTTTTTAGAGAAACTGCTCTATTATCTTTATTTAATGAACAGAACTCGCTTGTTAGAGCCAATGTTTGGCTCGGTAAGCAATCAGCAGTAGATTTAATAGCGAAAAAACCGTTTAAAAAAATTGTTTCGCCACTAGAGTTTAATAAAACAAAAATCAAAGCAGAGTGGATGGACCCAATAGCAGCCCCAATACGTAAAGGTGATGTTATTGGAAGTGTATATATTTCAATCCCTGGTAAAAAAGCCATTAAAGAGGATCTTATTTCTGCTCAAAATATAAATAAAATGTCGTCTTTGGTAAGAGTTAAATCAATTTTAAAGTTTTTGCTCTACGGAGATATTGTTGATAAATAATGAACATAAAATTAGAATAAAAAAAGGTTTATTTATTTCTTTTGAAGGAGGAGAGGGTGTTGGAAAAAGTACACAAATAAATTTACTTAAAAAGTTCCTTTCAAAAAAAAAATATAAAATAACAGCTACCAGAGAACCTGGAGGTACTAATGAAGGTGAACATATTAGAAAATTTTTAGTTTCTGGAGATACAAATGCTTGGGACAGTTATTCTGAAGCATTAATATTTAATGCATTGAGAAGAGAACATATAAATAAGCTAATCAACCCCGCAATTCAAAATGGTGAAATAATACTTTGCGATAGATATTTAGACTCAACAATTGTTTATCAAGGATTAGTAGGCCAAATTGATGTACAAAAATTGTTGAATCTACACGATACTTATTGTTATGGACTATATCCAGATTTAACATTTTTTTTAGATTTAAATCCTATGATTGGATTAGATAGAACTAACAATAGAAATGATAAAAATGAAAATAGATTTGAAAAACTAGGTTTAGATTATCATCAAAAAATACTTGATGGATTTAATATTTTGTATAAAAAACATCCCAAAAGAATAGTCAAAATTGATGCAAGTGAAAGTAAAGAAATTATATCTGATAATATTAATTATCATGTTTCAGAATTACTTAATATAAATGATTAAAGATCTGGAAAATAAGAGTTTTGTAAGTAATAAAATAAAAAAACAAATTATTTCAACAATTTGTTCGAATACAATTAACTCCTTCATTATTGGTGGGTCAAAAGGTTTAGG
Organism: uncultured SAR116 cluster alpha proteobacterium; assembly: GCA_902528415.1. Taxonomy (GTDB): domain Bacteria; phylum Pseudomonadota; class Alphaproteobacteria; order Puniceispirillales; family Marisalimonadaceae; genus Marisalimonas. Next base: position 21,432 of record CABZSR010000019.1, read on the forward strand.
TAAAAAAAACTTTATATTTAAATTGTGTAAATTTATGTTGTGTCATTTTGAGCTGAATGATGAAATTAGTTCTGAAATATTTGAGGTTAATCAATTTTGCTTAGACAAAACAAATATTAATAAATCTTATTATTTATTTGAAAACAATTCACATCCAGATTTTTTTCACTTATGTAAAGAAGAAAGTGGAGACGAAAAAAAAATACCAATTGAAAAAGTAAGAAATTTTAAATCTTTTTTCTACAAAACATTTTCAGTTTCAAAGATTAAGATCGCTATAATTGACACTGTTGAAGATCTAAGTCTGAATTCTTTAAACTTACTATTAAAAACAATAGAAGAATTACCACAAAAATCCTATATATTTATTATCTCTGATAATCCTATTAATATTATAGAAACAATAAAATCTAGATGCGCTTTTTTTTATGTCAATTCATTATCTAAAAAAGAATTTGATGACTTTATTTATAAAAATTATAAAAATAAATCAGATCAAGAGATTTTGTTTTTAAAAAATATCTCTTTTGGTTCCCCAAAAAATGCATCTAAAATTATTAACAACAATATATACACATTATATGAATATATTCTTGACGATTTAATCAAATCTAAATCTTTTTTAAATTTAAGTGAAACAGTCCTTAGTAAATTATATTCAAAAGAAAATAATTATACGTTAGATGTTTTAAATTTAATTATAAATGATCTCATCATAAAAACCGTTTTTTATAATGAACATAAAAATTTTTTAGGTTCCACTTTAAACAAAGAAAAAGAATTAATTATAGAAATCTCTAATAACTATAAACCTGATAAACTCCTGAACTTAAACTCACAAATATACAAAAATATGCATTTTGCTAATTTATTAAATTTAAATAAATCAGACATTTTAATTGATTCATTTAAAGAGTTTTGTGGTATATAGTTTTTTTAAGGTTTTTATATGAGTTCTAATTATTATATCACCACCCCAATTTATTATGTCAATGACGTGCCTCATATTGGTCACGCTTATACAACATTAGCTTGCGATGTAATTGCTAGATTTAAGAGATTAGATGGTTTTAATGTTTTTTTCTTAACTGGCACTGATGAGCACGGGCAAAAAGTTGAATTGGCAGCTAAAAAAAAAGGAGTGGTACCTAAAGAGTTTGTAGACGAAGTATCTCAAAATTTTAGAAGTCTTTTGAAATGTATGAATTTTTCTAATGATGATTTTATTAGGACCACTGAAAAAAGACATTTAGATTCTTGTGAAAAAATTTGGAAAAAATTATTAGAAAATGGATCTATATATTTAGATAAATATTCTGGTTGGTACTCAGTAAGAGATGAGGCTTTTTACTCTGAAACAGAAATTGTTGATGGGACAGCTCCTTCAGGTGCGACAGTTGAATGGGTTGAAGAACCATCTTATTTTTTTAATTTATCAAAATGGGAAGATAAACTTCTTAAATTTTATGAAGAAAATAATAATTTTATTTTACCAAATTCTAGAAAAAATGAAGTTGTCAGCTTTGTAAAAGGAGGTTTAAAAGACCTTTCAGTTAGTAGGACTAGTTTTTCTTGGGGTGTAAAGGTTCCGAATGACGATGATCATATTATGTATGTATGGCTTGATGCTTTAACAAATTATTTATCAGCCTGTAATTATTCAAGTTCTGAGAATGATGCTCTTTCTAAATTTTGGCCTGCAGATATTCATATGGTTGGCAAAGACATAGTTAGATTTCATGCAGTTTATTGGCCTGCTTTTTTAATGGCTGCTGATTTACCATTGCCAAAAAAAATATTTGCACACGGATGGTGGACAAATGAAGGGAATAAAATATCTAAATCTTTAGGTAATGTTATTGATCCATTTGACTTAGTTGATAAATACGGTGTTGATCAAATCAGATATTTTTTGATGAGGGAAGTTCCTTTTGGTAATGACGGTGATTTCTCTAATTCTCAACTTATTAACAGAATTAATAGTGATTTGGCGAATGGTTATGGTAACTTATTTCAAAGAGTTACCTCTATGATAATTAAAAATTGTAATGCAGTTATTCCAATTAGACCAAATGATTTTCAAGATGAAGATTTAAAATTAATTAATTCTATAAGAAATTCTTTACAAAACTATAGAAGTTTAATGGATGAACAAAAATTTGATCAATTCTTAAAAAACATTTGGTTGGTAATATCAGATGCAAACAAATATGTTGATAATCAAGCTCCATGGTCACTCAAGAAAAATGACTTTAAAAGAATGGAGGTTGTTTTGTACACATTAATAGAAACCATAAGACAAATTTCTATAATGCTTCAACCCTTTATCCCAAATACTTCAAATTCTATTTTGGAGCATATTCAAATTCCATTAGTTCTAAGAGACATAAAGTCTATTGAATTATTTTTTGATGGGGGAATAAAAATTTATACACCTAATCCTTTATTTCCACGCGTTTAAGAGCTTTGATTAAAATGATGACTAATTATTTAATAGATACTCACGCACATTTAGATTTCTCAGAACTCTATGATAGACTTGAAGAGGTTTTAGATAATGCTAAGAATAACAATATTAAAAGAATTATTTCAATTTCAACAAATTTAAACAAAATAGATAAAATAATAAATTTATCCTATAAAAATGAGGAGGTTTTTTTTACTGTTGGGACACACCCAAATGAAGTTTTAAAAGATGAAAATAATTCAAATTATGATTTGATGAATAACATATCAAAAAAAACTAAATGTGTTGGAATAGGTGAGTGTGGTCTAGATTATCATTATGGAAAAGACAGTATAAAGGAGCAAAAATTTTCTTTTATTACTCAAATTAATGTAGCAAGAGACACAGGTTTACCACTCATAATTCATTCTAGAGATGCTGACGAAGATATGATAGATATATTAACAAGTGAGTTTAAAAATGGACCCTTTCGGGCAATTCTTCATTGCTTTAGTTCTGGAAAGAAATTGGCTTTATGTGGACTCGATTTAGGTTTTTACATTTCGTTTTCTGGAATTGTAACTTTTAATTCTGCTCTAGAAATTAGAGAAATAGCCATGGTCGTTCCAAATGACAAAATTTTGGTTGAAACAGATTCACCTTATTTGTCACCAACGCCCCTGAGAGGTTCAATCAATGAGCCTAAGAATTGTCACTTAACAGCTAAATTTTTGTCAGATATTAGAAAAAGTGATTTTAATGAGTTTATCAGTCAATTATATATTAACTCAAATAAAATTTTTGATAAGTTGTATTAATGAAAAGTAATATTAAAATTACTGTTTTAGGTACTGGTACATCTGTAGGCATTCCTGCTTTAGGAAAGTTAGGGTGGGGGAATTGTGATCCTTTAAATCCTAAAAATAGAAGGCAAAGATGTTCAGTTCTAATTCAAAATGAAAATACCACTATTTTAGTTGATGCAGGCCCCGACATTAAAAACCAACTTATTGAACATAATGTAAAAAAGTTAGACGCTGTTTTTATTACTCATCAACATTCTGACCATATATCAGGTTTAGATGAATTAAGACCTTTTTATTTTTATAATAGAGAAAAAATAAAGATCTACACTAATGCAGAAACATCCGAGTTTTTATTAACTAGATTTAACTATTTATTTGAAAAATCAGCATCTTCTCAATCTTATTTTAACCCGCCATTAGAATTAAAACATATAGAATATTTTGAAGAACTTAATGTCAACGATATTAATATCAAATCAATTAAACAAAATCATGGTGTCATAGACACACTTGGTTTCATATTTAATAATAAATTTGGATATTGTACTGATGTTGTTGATTTCCCTGATATTAGTTTTAATAGCTTATATGATCTTAAAGTTTTAATTATAACTGGACTTCGTGAAAGTCCTCATTTAGCTCATGCACATTTTGATTTATCATTTAATTGGATTGCGAAATTGAAACCTAAAATAGCTTATTTAACACACTTAAGTCCTGAATCAGATCATGACGTTGTTACTAAATTATGTCCACCAAATGTTTATCCAGCTTATGATGGATTAACTATAGATATTTAAATTACATAATATATATTATGCGACAAAACTATTGCTCTATTTACCTTAATGTATTTTTATTCCAGTATTTATTAAGATTATAAATGAAAATCTTAAAATCTAATAAAGTAATTAGTCATTATAATCTAATCAGATGAGATAAATTTATTTAGTAATAAATAATACAAAATGGATAAATAACAATTACTTATAAAAATAAATTAATATTTAATCTAATAAATAAATTTATATAATTACATTAAATGAATAATCATTACCATAGTCATAATCAAAACCATCACCTATTCTTACATAATAATCACCCGAAGATGATACAGCAGATGAGATTGAACCAGTTGTAAAAATATTTGAACTTGATAAGACTGAATCTGCTGAATTTAAAATATAAACACCATTCGAAGAATAATCGGATCCATTTAAATCATCAAAGTTTACTGTTAAAGTTTGCCCTGAATTCACATATATTTTAAAATAATCTTCATCAGAATAATTACTTAATTGACCCTTGACAGTAGTGCCACTTGAAATGGCATCTGCAGTACCAATACTATTATTAGGTTCTGTCTCTCTCGAACCTGAAGTTGTGGTTATACTCGTATTAAATGAATAATCATTACCATAGTCATAATCAAAACCATCACCTATTCTTACATAATAATCACCCGAAGATGATACAGCAGATGAGATTGAACCAGTTGTAAAAATATTTGAACTTGATAAGACTGAATCTGCTGAATTTAAAATATAAACACCATTCGAAGAATAATCGGATCCATTTAAATCATCAAAGTTTACTGTTAAAGTTTGCCCTGAATTCACATATATTTTAAAATAATCTTCATCAGAATAATTACTTAATTGACCCTTGACAGTAGTGCCACTTGAAATGGCATCTGCAGTACCAATACTATTATTAGGTTCTGTCTCTCTCGAACTAACTATGTTAATTGTTACACTTTTACTTGTTAAGTTTTTTCCATCTAAAACATTAACATTAAAATTATATGAACCTATTGCTAGAGAACTTGCAATTGTTATTAATCCATTTGAATTAATATTAAAATTTGTTGCATCTGTTCCAGTCAGCTTATATTTAATATTTTTATTATCACTATCAGTGGCAAAAGCATTAACTGAATGACTATTACCGTTTAAAAAATTATAAGAATTATTTAATGACTGAAAAACTGGTGCTGAATTATTCCAATATTCAGTAAATTTAGATAAATAATTAACAGTTGTGAATATTGAATTTGTAGCATCTGTAACATTAACATTTTCTAAAACAAAAATGTAATCTCCCAATGAATTAGTAACTAAAGTATCTCCATTGTAAGAACCACTTCCAGCAGAAACAAAATAATCACTTGAATTAGAACCAAGTCCAAATGTAGTATCAAGCCCTTCAATACCAATTTTATCATTGTTTATATCAAAATCGTTTATAATAGTAGTATTAGCTAAATTAGATGAAGCTGAATATTTTGATAATAAAAATATATTAGAACCTCCTCCGCCTCTAAGTATGTTGGATGTATCTAATTCACATCCAGAAAAAATAACATCATTACCTTCACCTCCATATATAGTATCAACACCTGCACCACCATATATGATATCATCACCATCCATACCAAAGATAAGATCATTACCTGCTCCACCATTGATAGTGCTTGCTCCGTTTATACCACCAAGCACGTCATTATAGTCAGATCCAGTTATATTCTCTATACTATCAAAGGTATCTCTATTACCATAACCGTCATCCCAGCTGTGGCCACGCCATAATTCTGCATTAACTTTGCTTGTAGATGAGGCATAAGATACAGTATCGCTTCCAGCTCCTCCATTGATACTATCAATGCCAGCACCTCCATTAAATGTATCATCACCTGCGTTACCATTTAACGTGTCAGCCCCACCATCTCCATTAATAGTATCATTGCCAGCTCCACCACTTATAGTGTCAGATCCTGCACCTCCATATATAGTATCAACACCAGTA
>CABZSR010000020.1 GCA_902528415.1 uncultured SAR116 cluster alpha proteobacterium
TATATTTATTTGCAATGCTATAAATTGTTTCATTTTCTTTTACCATTATCATACCGTTTAAAGGTATGTTATTTTTAATTAATTCTTCATATTTGTTGAAAACTACAGCTTTTGTCTCTGGCGCGTAGTCATTTTTTAAACCTTCAATCAAGTTATTTGTTTGGCAACCAAACATAAAAAAAAATAATATAATTAAATGAAGTTTTAACAATTTTTATTCCCCATACTAAATCATTAATGTTCCAAAAAATTACAAATTATTCAATCTTTTTCAGTAATTAATGGTACAAAACTAACTTGCCCTAAATCTTCCCAAACATCTTCATTTCTATCATTTCCTATTATAATTTTCTTTAGTCTTTGCTGTGTTTTTGTTTTACCTATTGGTACAACACATGAACCATTAACTCTAATTTGGTCTAATAATCTATTATCTATTTTTTTTATTGCACATGTTATTATCATGTGATCAAAAGGTGCTAATTTTGGCCAACCTAAAAATCCATCTCCAAATTCAGAGATTATATTCGTTAACTTAAGCTTTTTAAAACAACTTTGAGCATTAACAAGCAATGCCTTTATTCTTTCTATAGAATAAACTCTTCTAGATAGAAGGGATAAAATTGAGGTTTGATAACCAGAACCAGTACCTATTTCTAAAATTACTTCGTTACCCTTTAGTTTTAAAGCCTCAGTCATAAGCGCGACAATGTAAGGTTGACTAATTGTTTGCTCAAAACCTATGGGTAAAGGATTGTTTTCATAAGCATATGATTGAAATGTAGATGGCAAAAAGATTTCTCTTGGAATTTTCTCTATGGCTGAAAGAACATCATTAGATGAAATACCCATTGATCTCAAATCCATTATAAGATTAGCCTTTTGAATAGATCTTTCATATAACATCTAAGATATCTTCAAATTATTTATTATTATATTATTAGTTAAATTTAATAATAATGGAGTTATTGAAATTTTATTTTTCTTTAAAGTTTCTAAATCTGAATTTAAAACACATTCACTGTGATTTATCATTCTTCCTATACTAAAAGAGTCATTTTCTTTATTAAATATAATTTCATCTGCCTTTTTTTGGGAAGCTAACTCAGTAAACAAATAATCTTTACTTTTCATAATTTCAGAAAATATAAAAGGAAAATTAACATTATAAAATTTTGGATAATCCAAATTTAAATCAAGTAGATAATTTATTACATTCAAAGCATTATTTTTAGAATTATTATAGGAATAAATATTATTATCTCCACCATATTGACTTAATGCAATAGAGTTAATACCTCTAACTGCGCCTTCCCAAGCAGCAGCCACAGTTCCTGAATAAGACACCTCATCTCCAATGTTACTACCTGCATTAATTCCACTTAAAATTAAATCAGGTTTATCGAATTTAAAAACATGATTTAAAGCAAAAATCATACAATCTGTTGGAGTTCCATCTACAATCCAATTATAATTTGATACTTTTTTGTAACTAATATTATTTCTAATAGTTATAGACTTAGATTTAGCTGATTGATTTTTTTTAGGAGAAATTACGTAAACATTTTTTCCAAGATTTTCTGCAATTTCAGATAATAGTTTTATACCAATAGCATCAAACCCATCATCATTTGTAATAAGAATATTATTTAATTTTTTTTTCATATATTTCAGTTTGGAATGTCAATCTTCTGTTTCCCTTTCATATATGGTTTTAACACATCCGGTATAATAACAGATCCATCAGTTTGCTGATAATTTTCTAATATAGCTATTATTGTTCTACCTATAGCAAGTCCAGAGCCATTTAAAGTATGTAGAAAATCAATTTTGTTAGTTTCTCTATCCTTAAATTTTGCATTCATTCTTCTGGCTTGAAAATCTCCACAATTAGAGCAAGAAGATATTTCTCTGTAGGCACCCTTTCCTTGATTTTGGCCAGGCAACCAAACCTCTAAATCATATGTCTTTTTTGCAGAGAAACCTACATCACCCGAACATAATTTCATTACTCTATAAGGTAATTTTAATTTTTGGAGAATAGTTTCTGCACATATAACTAAATTATCTAATTCATTATTAGATTCTAAAGGATTAGTTATAAAAACCATTTCAACTTTAGAGAACTGATGCTGTCTTATCATTCCTCTTGTATCTGCCCCAGAAGCACCAGCTTCAGATCTGAAGCAAGGCGTATTTGCAACGAATTTTAAGGGCAGTATTTTTTTATCAACTATTTCGTTACTTACAATATTAGTCAATGGAACCTCAGCTGTGGGTATTAACCATCTATTATCTGTTGTATTAAAAAGATCTTCCGAAAACTTTGGGAGCTGTCCAGTGCCAAACAAAGCATCTTCTCTGACAATATAAGGAGGAGAAATTTCTTCAAAATCAAATTCGCTTAAATGAGTATCCAGCATGAAAGATGAAAGTGCCCTTTCCAACAAAGCTAACTGACCTCTTAATAAAACAAATCTCGAACCGGAAATTTTTACTCCTGTCTTAAAATCAAGTTCGTTTAATATTTCTCCAATCTCTACGTGATCTCTCGGTTTAAAGGAAAATTCAGGCTTGCCCCCCCAATCTTTAATAAATTCATTTTGAAATTCAGTTTCACCATCGGGAACATCTCCATCTAAATAATTAGGTAGCTCTTTTAAAATATCATTTAAGTCCTTTGATAAATTTTTAATTTTATCGTCTAATTGACTTAAATCAGATTTATAATTTTCTAAATTTAATTTTATACTTGATACATCTGAACCTTTTGATAATAACTTTCCGATTTCCTTAGAAGCAGTATTTCTTTTTTCCTGTATTCTTTGAATTTCTGTTTGATAACCTCGTATTGAAGTGTCAATTTCTAGAATGGAAGAAGACTCTATATTTAAACCTCTTCTCCTCATTAGTTTTTCAAATTCTTCAGGATAATTTCTTATAAATTTAATATCATGCATAATATTTCTCGTCTAATTCAATTGGTGCTAAGAAATTTTGAAAATATTATAGAAATTTCGTATAAAGCAATAATAGGTAAAGCAAGCAAAATTTGTGAGATAACATCAGGAGGTGTTAAAATTGCAGCAATCACAAACGCTGTTAAAATTGCATATTTTCTCTTATTGGCCAAATCTTCTGGAGTAATTATGCCAGTCTTGACAAGTAATAATAATATAACGGGTAATTCAAAACATAATCCAAAAGCAAAAATTAATTTCATTATTAAAGATAAATATTCAGATATCCTGGGCTCTAATTCAATAGGTAACGAACCGTCAACACTGCTAACTTGGAATGAAAGGAAGAAGTCCCAGGCTAATGGGATTACAATATAATAAACCATCGCAGCACCTGCTATAAAAAGGACAGGAGTGGCAAGTAAAAAAGGAAGAAAAGCTTTTTTTTCATTTTTGTATAAACCTGGAGCAACAAAACGCCATACTTGTATTAAAAAAATTGGTAATGAAACACATATAGATATAAAAAAAGCTACTTTAACCTGAGTAAAAAAGCCTTCATGTAATGCTGTATAAATCATCCTACCACCGTTTTCTAATATTTGCGACGCTAGAGGAGCTTGCAGAAAATTATAAACAATATCAGCTAGATTTTGGTTGTCGCTTGTAAATTTTATAAAGCACAAAAAAAACAGGAATAAAAAAGCACAAAAAGAAACTAAAAGCCTATTTCTTAATTCAATTAAGTGATCTAATAGTGTCATATTATGTTCTGATTTTTTTACTTTTGCCATAGTAAATACTTAAATATTATTTTTTAACAATTTTAGAAGTTTTGTTTTGTTTAAATGATGTATTTTGAGCATTTTTAATTTCATTAACATCATCCTTCAAAGATTTTACATTTATATCATTTTGAAAATCCTTGATATCACTTATTTCAGAGTCAATAATGGAATTATTTTCTATTTTACTAACTTCCTTTCTTAGGTCTGATATCTCAGATTCGTTAGCTAAATCGTCAATTCCAGAGTGAAATTGAGAAGCCATTGTTTTTATTTTTCTAACAAAAGTTGTAATTGATCTTAACACTTTTGGTAAATCTTTAGGTCCAACTACAATAAGTAATACGAAAGAAATTAGAAGAAATTCTGGAAAACCAATATCTAGCATTTAGAACTTTCTAAAAAAATTGTTAAGATTTTTTTTTAACAGTTTGTTTCTTTTTTGCTGATTTTTTAACTGTTTTCTTTTTAGGGGTAGCTTTCTGTTCAGAAATAACCTCAACTTCCTCTTCATTGTTCTTATTAGATTTAACTTGATCTTTGAAGTTTTTTAGACCTTTTCCAAAATCACCCATTATGCTAGATAATTTACCTTTTCCACCAAATAAGATAAGAACAACTATCAAGACTATAATCCAATGCCAAATACTAAATGCACCCATAATATTTACTCCTAAAATTATAAATTACTTATAACTTATTTAGTATTATATGTAATTTTTATTTTTTTTATATTAAAATTATTGCTCGAAAACAAAAATTTGTGAAGGATCACTAGAAACAAAAACTTTTTCATTTGTGTTAAAGAAGTTTAATCCAGGGATTTTAGCATGAATATGAAAATTTGATTGGTTAACCTTTAAAGATAAGTGAACTAACGTTGAGCCTGCCAATAATCTGACTTCCATTACATGGCCAAAATAAGGTGAAGTAACAAATTCAGGTTGTTTGTGCTTATTCAAATTAAGTTTATTTTCTGCAAAAACGTTAATTGCTTCGTTTCTTATAACAATCTTTACCTTTTTTTTATTGAACTTATTTGAACATTTAAAAGTACCTAAAACAGTATTTACAGATCTATCCTCGACTATTCCTTCAAAAACATTAATCTCTCCAAAAAACTCCGCAATGAAAGCAGATTTAGGACGCAAATACAAATCCATCGGACTTCCAAACTGTTCAATAGAACCATTATTTAAAATACCAATTTTATCTGACATAAACATCGCTTCTTCTGGGTCATGAGTTACAAGTAAGGCAGAAATATTATACTCTCTTAGTATGTGTAACATTTGGTCCCTAATTTTCTCTTTCAACCTTGAATCAAGGTTTGAATAAGGTTCGTCTAAAAAAATAATTTTTGGATCACTCGCCATTGCTCTAACCAGAGCTGCTTGCTGTTGTTGCCCTCCTGACAATTCATGTGGATATTTTTCTGACAAACTTAAAATATTAATTTCTTTCATCAAGCTTTGTATTTTATTTTTCTGTTTTTCTATTTCAATTGATTTCATTCCAAAAAAAATATTCTGTGATATTGTCAAATGTGGGAATAGAGCGCAGTCTTGAAAAACATAACCAATATCTCTTTTTTCTGAATTAAGATGAATATTGGGAGATGATACTATTTCATTATTTAATTTAATCTCACCATTCTGAAGTTTTTCGATACCACTAGCTAATTTAAGTAAGGTGGTTTTACCGCATCCGGATGGTCCTAATAAAGAAACCACTTCACCTGATTCAAGCTTCATCGAGAAATCATTCAAAATTTTTTGTTTATTAAATGAATGAGATATATTTAAAAATTCTAACAAAAAAATCCTAATAAAAAAAGTTAAATAAGTATTTAATCTATTGTTTGATCACTAAAAATTATTTTATTTTTGTCAAGAAGCCCAGAACTTTTTAAATCTTCAATTCCGGGAAGTTCATTGATTTCTTTTAAACCAAAATGATCTAAAAAATTATTGGATGTTTTCCAAGTTAGAGGGTTACCAGGCGTTGCTCTTCTTTGGCCAGGTTTTATCCAACCTAATTCCAATAACAGATCTATTGTACCCCTACTAAGAGAAACACCTCTTATATTTTCAATTTCTGATCGAGTAATTGGTTGATGATAGGCAATAATTGCTAGGGTTTCAGTTGCTGCTCTAGATAGAGGTTTAGGAACTATTCTTTCAATGTTCAAATGTTCTGAGACCTCGGAGGAAGTTCTAAAGGCATAAGAGTTACTTATTTTGTATAAATTTACTCCACTAGACATATATTTTTTTTCTAAAGCAATTAAAATTTTATCAAGTTGTTTATTGTCAGTAATTGTTTTTTGTAATTCTAAGTATGAAACAGGTTCAGCTGAAGAAAAAATCAAAGCCTCAACAATCTTTTGGTTTAAACCAAAATCAATATTTTTATAATCTTTATTTAAATTCTTCATAAATTCACCAAATCATGTGTCAAATATTATTGTGATATATATTTCATTTGTTTTTAAAACTTATTAAAATTTTGTCATTAAAATTATCCTGTCTTAAGGATATATCACCCTCTTTTACAAGTTCCAAGGAAGCAGCAAAATGTGAAGCTAACGCAGATTTTATCTCAAGCTTATCTTTTATATTTTTTGGAATAAATTCTAACAGATTTATCCAACCATTAGATGTTTTAACAAAACTTTTTAGTCTACTTATAGCATCTTTAACAGAATAAAATTTTGTTTCAGCAATAGTTATTGATTTATTATTATCTTGTGTAACAATTTTTCCATAAGTTTTGATTAAATCATATAAACTTAACTCATAATGCACTTTATTATTGTTATTAAAAAACTCTGGATCACCTCTTTTAAAAAAATGCGTTCCTAATTGATGTTTTTTAAAAAGAAGTTTTGATACTTTTTTAATACCTTCTAACCTCTTCATTTGGAATTCTAATAACTCCGACATTTCTTCAGCAGTATACGAGTTTTCAATTTTATCATCAGGTAATAATAGTTTTGATTTTAAAAAGGCAAGCCAAGCTCCCATTACCAAGTACTCAGCGGCAATATCAATATCCTTTTTTATAGCATGATCTAAAAATTCTAAATATTGTTCTGCTAATTTAAATATTGATAATTTAGTTAAATCAATTTTATGGTCTCTAGCTAAACTCAAAAGTAAATCAATGGGTCCTTCAAATCCATCTAAGCTCAAGCTGAATACGTCTATTTTAGGATTAATTAATTCTGACATATTTTGCTCATTTATTTACTTGTAAAATACAAACAATATTTTGTTTTTTAAACTTGTCACATAAGTCAAGACCATTAACTTTGGTTAAAGGAGAAGTCCAAACTCTATGAAATACCACTTCGTCATTGTTAGTATATGAATAAATTTCTAACTTGTTATTGGACAATAAATTAACATGTTTTTTATTCATGCTATTTTTAGCAAGCTGCGCCTTATCTAAATTTCTAAATGAACCAAATTGCACTCTATACAATCCGAGTTCTTTTTTTGATTTTTCCTTAATTTTGCTAGAACTTTGGACTTTTATCTGATTTTCTGGAATAATATTATTTTTAGTTTTTTTTATTTTTTCTGTTTTTTTTACAACCTTTTCCTCACTAATATCTAAAGGCAAAAGTTCAGGTTCAGCAGGAATCAATCTTAGTTTCTCATCAGCAATTAAAGCTTTTTTATTGTTCAATATTTCTATATCAAGATTAGATACTTTTTTCCCCCCAACATCTTCAGGGATTACAAAGATATCTCTATTATCAGGACCTAAAACTATCAATTCTTTATCATTTTTTTCTTCAAAAATTATTTTTAACGCAAACAAACCTAATGAAGAAAGAACTCCCGTACTTAAAAATAAAATTATAGAAATTTTTAAGTATTTTTTCATCATTTTACATTTCAAAAATTGGTTTTATTTTTAGAATACTTAACCCTTTTCTAATTGTTAAAGCAACTGCTTTAACTAATAACAATCTTGCATTCGTTAATTTAATATCTTTTTCAACTATAAATTTAACGTTGAAATTATCTTTGCCTTTATTCCATAATGAATGAAACATGCTAGAAAGCTCAATTAAATAATAACAAATCCTGTGGGGTTCGTGGTTTTTAGCAGCCAACTCTAATGTTCTAGGCCATTGAGAAATAAATTTAATCAATTGAATTTCATCTTTTCTACTTAATAGGTTTATGTTTTCAATATGAAGATTTTCTTCTAATATTTCTGCTGATTTAAAAATAGAATTGCAACGAGCATGCGCATATTGAACATAAAAAACTGGATTTTCTTTTGACTTTTCCATAACCTTTTTAAAATCAAAGTCTAAAGATTGATCGTTTCTTCTAGTTAACATTATAAATCTGATTACGTCTTTTCCAACTGCATCGATTATATCAGAAAGGGTCACAAAATTTCCTGCTCTTTTACTCATTTTTATTGGCTTACCATTTTCCATGAGGTTAACTAAAGCACATACTTTCGTATCTATGGAAATTGAACCATTCGAAAGAGCGTTAACCGCTGCATTAATTCTTGTTATGTATCCAGTATGATCTGCACCTAAGACATTTATTAAATCTCCATTTGTTCTATTAATTTTATCTAGATGATAAGCCATATCAGTTGCAAAATAAGTCCAGCTACCATCTGACTTCTTTAAGGCCCTATCAGAGTCATCACCATAAACAGTAGATTTAAAAAGAAATTGTTCTCGCTTTTCCCATTTTTTTGGATCTACTCCCTTTGGAGGATCAAGAGACCCATAATAAGTAAGATTTTTTTCTTCGAGTATAGTTAGTGTATCTGTCAATAAATTTCCTGAAATGATATTATGCTCGCTAGTGAACACATCCATTTCGATGCCTAACTTATAAAGATCTTCTTTAATCATTTTCATTATGACTTCTAAAGAAACTTCTTTAACTAAATTAAAAATATCATCTTTTGATTTTTGTTTTAAGTTTTTTCCATATTTTTTTAAAAGTGCTTTTCCAACCTCCTGTAAATACTCGCCTGGATAAAGACCTTCTGGAATTTCTTCTATATTTTTACCATTACATTCATCATATCTTAGCAAGGAAGACTCAACTAATTTTTCTATCTGACTTCCTGCGTCATTGATATAATATTCTCTTATAACTTTATACCCAACTTCATTTAAAAGGGAAGCAAGCGCATCCCCAAAGACAGCTCCTCTAGCGTGACCAGCATGTAATGGACCAGTTGGGTTAGCAGAGATATATTCCAAATTAATTCTTTTACCCTTTCCAAGATCTTGTTTGTCCCAATTATCAGGATCTAGAAGTATTTTCTTAATGCAATCTGACCAAGTTTTTTGCTTTAATGTAATATTAATAAAACCAGGTCCAGCGATATCAACTGTTAGCACATTTGGTAGCTTAGAAATATATGGTTTAAGTTTATTAGCAATTTCTTTTGGATTTAACTTTAAATTTTTACTCAAAAGCATTGCTAAATTAGTAGACATGTCTCCATTAATAGCATTTTTAGGAGGTTCTAATGTAATTTTTTTAAGTATCTCAGTATTATCAAAGTTATAATTGGAATCTAATTTGAACTTATCAAGTAATTCAATAGTGTGATTAAAATAAATTTTATAAATGTTCATGTAGTTTAATTTTCCTATTCAAAATATCTTTTGTATTCTCTTTTTAAATAACCATCTGTCATACCTGCAATATAATCTGTAATTACTCGTGATTGTTTAGTCTCCGAGAGCCTTCCTTTTAAATTTTTCCACTGTTCTGGTAGTAAGTTGATATCTTTGTGGAATAGAAAAAATAACTTTTCTATCATTAAACAACTATTTTGTAATTTATTTATCAAAATATCGTTATTGTACATATTTTTAAATAAAAAATTTCTAATTTCTTCCATATTACTATAAGCAGTCGGACTAAGTTTAATTATTTTATTTTCAAAACATCGAATTTGGTTAACATTTTTAAAATTATTAACATTTATGACTGCTAACGAGTTCGAAACTACATCATTTATAAAATAACTTATTAAATGCCTTATAAATTGATGAATTAAAATATCAATTTTAATATTTATAAATTCTTTTTTTAACTTATTTAGAATTTCATCAATAATTTTAATTTTACAAATATCATTTATCGTGAATAAGCCCTCACGAAGACCATCGTCAAAGTCATGAGTTAAGTAAGCAATATCATCTGAAATATTTGCCACCTGCCCTTCCAAAGAAGGATAAGTATTTAAATCTAATGGATATATTTTATTAATTTGGTCAATAGTGTATGGTATTTCTCTATTATGTAGAAATGGTCCATTATGTTTGATCAAACCTTCTAATGTTTCAAATGTAAGATTTAAGCCATTAAAATTAGGATATTTTTTTTCTAATAATGTTACAACTCTTATAGATTGTTCATTATGATTAAAACCACCACATTTTATCATTAGTTTTTTCAGGACATCTTCACCTCTATGACCAAGAGGAGGATGTCCTAAGTCATGAGCTAATGCAATAGTCTCAGCTAAATCTTCGTTAATTTTAAGGGCTTTTGCAATTGACCTTGCAATTTGGGAAACTTCAATTGTGTGAGTAAGACGACTTCTGTAATGATCTCCATCGTGATATATAAAAACTTGTGTTTTATCTTTTAACCGCCTAAAAGCCTCTGAATGAATAATTCTATCTCTATCTCTTTGAAATTCTGAGCGTCCAAGTATAAGAGGTTCATCGGTATACATTCTCCCCCTACTTTCAGAACTATAACAAGCAAAGGAACTTAGATATCGATTGTCGTCGTTATTTTTCAATAATATTTCCAATAATTAATTCATTTATATATGATTATATGATATTTATACTTTAACATATGTATTTGCTCTTTCAATTAGTATGTTTTACAAGGTGTTATAATGAATGAAGCTAGTGGAATAAATAATCAAGAATTTAAATTATCTAAAGAAGCTATAAATAGAATTAAGTTTTTATTGAAAAATGAAAAGGGCTCTTACTTTAGAATTTCTGTCCTGGGTGGCGGATGTTCTGGTTTCCAATATGATTTTTCTTTTGTTAGTTCACCAAATAGCGATGATTTAGTTTTTAAAGAAAGTGGAATTAAATATTTAGTTGATAAAATATCAATGGATTTTCTTAATGGTAGTACTTTAGAATATATATCTGAATTAGCTGGCGCCTATTTTAGAATTGAAAACCCTAACGCAACAGCTAACTGTGGTTGTGGAACCAGTTTTTCAATATGATTTTATTAAAAAAATAAATGTCATTAAAAATAGCAAGTTTTAATGTTAATTCAATTAAAATGCGTTTGCCACATGTAATCAATTGGATAAATCAATGTGGAATTGATATCATTTTGATGCAAGAAACAAAGACTATTGACGAAAACTTTCCTTTTAAAGATTTTAACGAAATAGGATTTGACGTAATAGTATCTGGACAAAAATCTTACAATGGCGTCGCAATTGCAAGTAAGTTTAAGATCAATGAAATAAATCGTATACTACCTTTTTATAATCAAGATATAATTGAAGACGATCAAGCAAGATTTTTACATGTTAAAATTGAGAGTATAAACATAATTTGTTTATATTTACCGAACGGTAATCCGGCTCCTGGCCCTAAATATGATTATAAAATCAACTGGATGAAGCGTCTTATAAAATACACAGAAGAATTCTATGATAAAAATGAACCTCTAATTTTAGGAGGAGACTTTAATGTCATTCAAGAAGACAATGACTGTTATGATGTTTTAAAGTGGAAAGATGATGCTCTATATCTTAAAGAAACAAGAAGATGCATGAAAGAGTTAATAAATATAGGTTTAATTGATTCATATAGGTTAAAATATCCAAATTCAAGAGAGTATAGTTTTTGGGATTATCAGGCTGGGGCTTGGCAAAAAGATAATGGCATAAGAATTGATTTTTTTCTCATTTCTCCAGAAATAGTAGATACTTTAATTGATGTTGGCATAGATAAAAAACCTAGGGGAAAGGAAAAACCTAGTGATCACACTCCAATTTGGATTGAAATAGAAAATTTTTAAATTAATTTTTATGAATATTTTTTGGAATGAAATCTGACTTTTTGATCTCACGTGGGTCAGGTATCCAAACTTTTCTATCGGGATGCATTCCTGCACCATATATAGCTGAAACGGCTGAGCTTCTCATTCTATTTAATAGTCTAGTATCAGCAATCCCCACTGCAGGATGTGATCCATTATTATCAGAAACAATCTTTTTCCAGTCATTTTTTCTTTCTCTCAAAATATTTTCATCTAATAATTGAGTGCAAGTTAGAGTATTTTTATTAAGATCAACAACAATTTCATCATTATCTTTAATTAGACCAATAGGCCCCCCAACAGCAGCTTCGGGACCAACATGACCAATCACAAGACCAACTGATCCTCCAGAAAAGCGGCCATCAGTCATTAAGCCCACAATAATATCCCTCTCTCTACATAATGCAGTTATTCTAGAAGTTGAATCTAACATTTCTGGCATTCCAGGGCCACCTACAGGTCCTTCATATCTAACTATTATCATATCTTTATTCATAAATTTTTCTGGTTCATTTTCCAGAGCATCTAGTAGTTTTTGTTCACCATCAAAAATCCTAGCTTTTCCTATAAATACATTATTTTCTAGACCGCCTTCAACGCCCGCTAACTTTAAAATTGAACTGAATTCAGGAGATAAGTTACCTCCTAAAAGCCTAAGGCCGCCTGTCTCTTTAAAAGGTTTTTTTACAGGATATATAACATTACCATCAGGACTTTTAGGGTCTAGTCTGGTAATTTGCTCATTTAATGTTTCGCCTGTACATGTAAGTGTATTTCCATTTAACAAACCAGAATCTAACAAATCTTTTACAAAAACTTGAACACCACCCTTAGCATCTATATCGACCATTGAATATTTACCAAAAGGTCTGGCATCAACTAAAACAGGAACAACATTTTTTGATAAATGATTAAATTCTTCGAAACTCATAATATCTTCATTAAAGTTACTATACCCTGCAGCACGAGCTAATTCTGGTGCATGTAGCATTACATTAGTTGAACCACCTATAGACATGGCGACGATAATAGCATTTCGTATAGAATCTCTTGTAACTATATCTCTAGGTTTAATATCATTTTTGATCATATTATCTAAATAAGTAATTAATTTATTTGGAAAATCTTGTAACCTTCTTTGATCTTCAGAAGCAGGTGAAACCATTTCTAATGGTTGCATGCCAACGACACCAATAAAAGTCTGCATAGTATTATATGTGAAAATACCTCCACAACTTCCATGACCTGGGCATGCTTCACATGCTATTCTTTTTTTTAAAGCCTCATCATCACTTCCAGCAAGTTGATAGGCTGTAATTAAATCAATAGGTTCTTTAGTTACTGAATCAACTCCAGGTCTAATCGATCCATCAGACATGATTATTGCTGGCCTATTATGTTCTAAAATAGCAGATAAGGTTCCAACAGGAGGCTTATCACAAGCAACAACGGCAATGGTTCCTTCAAGTCCTGATGCGCTTAGGTGTTCACATAATGTGTCGTTAGTAACCTCTCGACCAATTAAGGAGTAACGCATTTCTTTTGTACCATTTCTTATGCCGTCTGATGTCGCTACAGTGTATTCGGGTTGAACTAAACGCATAAAAATATCGCCTGGTTTTTGTCCTATTCTTAATCTTAAACACTCGTGTATTGTCCTAACTTTTTCTTCCACACCAAAATAACATTGTGAGTCACCTTTATTGCCTACAACTCCAATTGAAGGTTCATGAATTAAATCTAAGTCAGTATTTAAATTCCTTGCAACTCCAAATGTTTGAGAGTTTCTTCCAGGATTTTTATCAATTAAAACTGTTTTAGAATTTTTCATCTTTTCCTCCAATTTGCTATCTTATATATTTAATATGGCTTTTTCTATTTCAAATTTTCTTTGAGTGTAAATGCTTTGTTTAGTTTTAACTTCATTTATAACATTCGAAGGCGCTTTTTCTATAAACATTGGATTATTTAATCGTTTATTTATGATATCGATTTCAAGATTTATGTTTGTAAGCTCTTTGTTTAACCTATTTTTCTCTTCATTAACATCAATTAAACCTTCAAGTGGAAGCATTAAAGTAATATTTTCAACAGTAGTCACAATAAATTTATCATTCAAAACTTTATCAGAAGAAAATTTTATATCATTTAATTTTGCTAAATTAATTATTAGTTTTTTATTTTCAATAATAATTTTCTTTTTTTCTGGATCTACATTTTTTAATTTAATGGAAGGTCTAGACTTTGAAGGAATGTTTTTTTCAACTCTTAATGATCTTATTGTTGAAATTAATTGAATTGATAAATCTATGCCATTTTCTAATGTGTCTTTACTTTTAATAGTTTTGGGCCATGGCGATAAAATTGCTAATTCAGATGATTGAAAGAGATTTTCAAAAATTTCTTCAGTTACATATGGCATTATTGGATGTAACATTAACAAAACATTTTTCATTATATTTATAGATACATTTTTAGTTTCATTAAGCTCCTCTAAATCATCAGTATTTATTAAAATAGGTTTAATAAACTCAATATACCAATCACAATAATCTTTCCAAATAAATTGATACAAAGCATCCGCTGCGTCGTTAAACTTATAATTTTTAATAGAGGTTTTAACTCTTGAATTTAACTTATTATAAAGGTTAATGATCCATCTGTTTACTTCAAGTCTAATAGTAGGTAAATCTTTTTCTAATTCAGTAATACAATTGTTGAATTCTAGAAATTTACATCCATTCCAAATTTTAGTACTAAAATTTCTATAACCAGCAATCCTCTCTTCTGATAATTTAATATCCCTACCCTGAGCCGCCATTGCTGTTAAAGTAAATCTTAAAGAGTCTGCTCCATACTTTTCTGATAAATCTAAAGGATCTAAAACATTTCCTTTTGACTTTGACATTTTTTGACCTTTATCGTCTCTCACTAGTGCATGAATATAAACTTCTTTAAAAGGAACTTCTTTTTTCATAAAATGAATTCCCATCATCATCATTCTTGCTACCCAAAAGAAAATGATATCAAATCCAGTCACTAAAACATCTGTTGGATAGTACTTTTTTAACTCAGATGTATTTTCAGGCCATCCAAGCGTAGAAAAAGGCCATAAAGCTGAAGAAAACCAAGTGTCTAAAACATCTTCGTCTTGATCAAGAGTAACTTTTTTTCCATAGTGTAATTCAGCAGCTATTTCTGCATCTTGTTTATTAGTCTCGACAAATATTTTTTTATCTGGACCAAACCAAGCAGGTATTCTATGACCCCACCATAGCTGTCTAGAAACACACCAAGGTTGAATATTATTCATCCACTCAAAATATGTCTTATCCCAATTTCTAGGAACAAACTGAGTATTACCATTTTTAACGGCTTTTATGGCAGGAACAGCTAGTTTTTTTGCATCTACATACCACTGATCCATAAGCCACGGTTCAACTATTACGTTAGATCTATCACCGTGGGGAACAGTGTGTGTAATATTTTCCTCTTTAACTAATAAATTTAATGATTTCATATGCTCTATTATTTTTTTTCTTGCCGTAAATCTATCTAACCCTACGTATCTATCTGGACCGTTTTCATTAATAGAAGCATCTGAATTAAAAATATTTATCATTTCTAGTTTATGTCGCTTTCCTACCTCAAAATCATTAAAATCGTGAGCAGGTGTAATCTTTACAGCTCCAGAGCCTTTTTCAGGATCTGAATAATTATCAAAAATTATAGGAATAGGTCTATTCATGATGGGTAAAATAACATTCTTACCCTTTAAGTGTTTATATCTGTCATCTTCTGGGTTAACTGCAACAGCTGTGTCACCCAACATAGTTTCTGGTCTGGTAGTAGCTATAGTTAAAAATTCATCGCTATCTTCAATAGGATATTTGAAATACCAGAACTTACCTTGCATTTCTTTTTGTTCTACTTCAAGGTCAGAAATCGCTGTAAATAATTTTGGATCCCAATTAACAAGACGTTTATCTCTATAAATCAAACCTTCTTTATATAATTTTACAAAAACAATATTAACAGCTTTGGATAATCCATCATCCATTGTAAAACGTTCTTTTTCCCAATCAGGTGATGCCCCAAGTGCTCTCAACTGGTTTGTTATCTCCCCTCCTGATTTTTCCTTCCATTCCCATACTTTTTCAACAAACTTCTCTCTACCTAAACTATGACGAGTAAGATTTAATTTGGCCAACTCTCTTTCAACAACCATTTGAGTAGCTATTCCTGCATGGTCAGTACCAGGTTGCCATAAAACATCAAACCCTTGCATTCTATGAAATCTTATTAATATATCTTGAATGGTAAAAGTTAGCGCATGACCAATGTGTAATGAGCCAGTTACATTAGGAGGTGGCATCATTATGACATAAGGTTTTTTTGTTGAAGAGCTATTAGATGAGAAAGCTCCACTACCCAACCATATTTTATACCATTTATCTTCTATAGATTTAGAGTCAAACCTTTTATCCATCATATTTTGAATTCATCCATAATTTTAAATTAGTTAAAAGCCTTAGGGTCCAATATTTTAAAATTTAAATTATTTTCTTTCAAATCATGATTAACTTTATATTCACGATTAATATCCCTAATTGATAAGTTACCTAGTATAGATTTTATATGAAACTGACTATAAATTTCGTCAGCTTTACTCTTAATTACATTTGTAGATGCGTTTAAATACTCAACTTCTGCATCTAAAACATCTAAGACAGTTCTAATACCAAACTGGGCTTCTTTTTTAATTCCATTTAGAGCTAATAAAGAAGATAATTTTTCACTTCTAGAGGCAGAAGTTTTGGCTAAAGTACTTTTATAATTTTGATAAGAAGAAATCGCATTTAATTCTACTTGTCTATTTTTTTCTGATAAATCAAAAGAAGTAGCAATGAATAATTTATCAAGCCGCCTAATATTATCTTTTGTAGACTCATTATAAAATAAAGGTGTACTAAAAGTTAGGTTTGCACCATAGCTCTGATAGTCACTAGCTGATGTGTTAACTGATGACTGACTATCTTTCCCAAAAAATTCCATTTTAAGTGAAGGACGGTTATTTGATTTTTTTAAATCAACATTTTTTTTGGCTATGTCTTTTTCTAGTTTTGCAACTAAAATTGTAGGATTATTTTCTAATGATACTTTAACTGCCTTATTAACTGTTTTGGGTATTTTGAAATTTAATTTAGGAAGTTTTAGATTATTAGGTACATTCTTTAACTTAGTTATACTTTTTAACTTAGATGTATAATTACTAAGATTACCCTCAGCCAAAATTAACTCATACTTTGCTTTTGCGTATTTTGATTGAGCTTCTGCTAAAACAGTTGGGGTAACTGTACCAGCTTCAAGTTTAAGTTTTGTTGCTTCGACGTTTTCGTTAAATCTTTTTAAACTTCTTTTTCTTAATCTTACAACAGATTGATTTGAATAAACGTCCAAATAAGTTTTTATAGCTTCTAAAATTATCTTTTGCTTAACTTTAATTAAGTTGGCTCTTTGTAACTTTAAATTATCTTCAGCTATTGAGTACTTTTCAGATGCTTCCCCACCGTCAAATATATTTTTGCTTATAGAAATCGTTGAAGTAGTCGTATCATCTTCACCAAAAAACCCATTAGAGTTACTATCTTTGTTTGTTGAATTGAAAACTGTAGAAAAAGAATTCTTCCAATCCTTTGAAGAATTGGCTTCTCCAAGTGAATATTTTGCTGCTGCCAATCTATAATTTTGAGCTTTTAATTCAAGACTATTTTTTAAGGCTAGATGTATAGAGTGTTCAAATGTAAAATCAGAGCCCTTAACCTTGGATACATTAAAACATACAAAGAAAATCAGCAGTATACTTAAAAAATTTGTTCTTCTATAAAAGATAAACATTGAGACCTCAAAAGTAGTTCATCATAATTTAAATAATACTAAATAACATTTAATAAATAATTGAAAAGTAAATTCTTATTCTAGATATAAAACATATAACTAAATGTATTAAGTATTAAAAAAATATATATCCATAACATTTTTTTTATTTGCTTGTATGTTATTCTAGAGTTATAGAAAGAAATCATCCTAACTATTGGCCCGATGGCAGAGTGGTGATGCAGCGGCCTGCAAAGCCGTTAACAGCGGTTCGATTCCGCTTCGGGCCTCCATTTAACAGATGAAATCATAATGATTAATAATGAATACATACCAATTATAAATGATCTAGTATTGATTGGCGGTGGTCATTCTCACTTATCAGTAATTATGGAACTATCTAAGAAACCATTAAAAGGTAATAGGATTACTCTAATTAGCAATGAAATCGATACGCCTTATTCTGGAATGATACCCGGTTTTATTGAAGGTATATATTCTTGGCGAGAGAGTCATATAGATTTATATAAACTATGTATAAAGTTAAATATTCGTTTTATCCATTCTGAAGTAACTAAAATTTCTGCCACCAAGAAGGAAATTCATTTAAAAGGAAGGCCAAAATTAAAATTTGACGTGTTATCAATTAATTCTGGTATAGAAAGTAATTATAAGAAAATTGAAGGAGCACAAAGAAATTGTGTTCCAGTTAAACCTATTTCAAAATTAGCTAACAATTTCTTAAAAGAAATTAAAAATTTTAATTCTATTGCTTTTATAGGTGGTGGAGCAGGATCTGTAGAATTAGCATTAGCTCTAAAAAAACGGCTCAAGGACACAATAAAAAATTTTGAAATAACTATCGTTTCTGGAAAAAATGGACTTTTAAGTTCTTTCCCTAAAAAAACTAAGCAAATTTCTTTAAATGCTCTTAAAGAAGCTAATATCAAACTAATAGACAACAAAGAAGTCGTTCAAGTTAAAAAGGATAGATTAATAATGTCCGATGGATCTTTCTTAAATGTCGAAAAATCTATTTTATCTACAAATGCAATGGCGCCTAAATGGATTGAAAAATCAGATATAAAATTGAATGAAGAAAGTTTTATAATAGTAAATGATGCATTTCAAACGAACCATAAATTTATATTTGCTGCGGGTGATATTGTTGATTTTAATGAAGAAAATTTAAAAAAAACTGGTGTTTTCGCCGTAAGGTCCGGGAAACCTTTGGCCAAAAGCATTAGAAACTATATTCTTAACCATAAAAATTTTACATACAAATTTAATAAGCATTATCTTTCCTTGATAGGATTATCAAATGGTTTGGCAATAGCTAGTAAATATAATTTTTCATATTCTACGAAACTGAACTTTTATTTAAAAAAATATATTGATCAAAAATTTATTAAAAAATTTAATGAAGTAAATCATAACCAAATTTCTAGAATAAAGAAAAATTTTGTAAGTTATTTTTATAAAACTTTTAAAATAAATAATATTTATAAACATAACGATATTAATCAAATGCAATGCAAGGGTTGTGCCGCAAAAGTTCCATTTAATGCTCTTAAAAATACTTTGTCCAAAAAAATAATCTCAACTTCCGAAGATGCCACTCCTATTAATACTTATCCGAATTTATTTCAAAGTGTTGATATGATAAATGCAATTATATCTGACCCTTATGTTTTAGGTAAAATTGCAGCAAATCATGCAATAAGTGATATTATTTCTGTAAATTCTAAAATAATTTCTACTATGATGATTTTACAATTACCTCTATCAAAATCAATTATCAATTCGAGAGATTTAGAACAGGTTTCATATGGAGCAAATAAAATCTTTAAATCTTACAACTGTTCTATTGATGGCGGACATACAATGATTGGAAAGGATCAAGATCCAGTTATTGGATTTGCAATAACTGGTGAACAAAAAAAACCTTTAAATTTTAAAAAAATAAATAGAAAGATAAAAGTAAATGACATTTTAATTTTAACTAATAAAATTGGCACAGGCATTGTTTTTGCTGGAATTAATAATGATTTAATTGATAGTTATTTTCAAATTGAAGTAATTAAGCAAATGGAAGACGGTAATATAGCTTTTGGAAATATTACTGAAAAATTAAAAATTTTATCTATGACTGACATAACAGGTTTTGGACTTGCAAATCATCTTTTAAATTTAATTAAAAGAGATAATGGCAAAACTGGGTTAACTATATTTCCTAAAAAGATACCAATATTTAAAGGTGTTAAGGAAGCAATAAAAAAAAGAGTGAAGTCGTCACTATTTGATAATAATTATCTCATAGCTAAAAAGAATATTGTTTATAGTCGAAATGAAGATAGTGTTGATGAAATACTATATGATCCTCAAACAGTTGGGGGGCTAGCCTTCATAATACCTAAAGAAGAAAAAGAAAAACAATTTCAACTTTTAAAGAAATATAAAATCAATTTTACTGAAATTGGTTATGTGAATGATTTAGAAAATAAAATTAAAATTTCATAAAGATAATGCTTAAGAAATATAAAATAAAAAAAAATTGGAAATATAAAGATTTTGACACAATAATTGACGTCAGATCTCCTTCTGAATTTGAAGAGGACCATATTGTTGGGGCTATAAACTGTCCAGTTTTATCCGACTTAGAAAGAGAGAAAGTTGGTACTATTTACAAAAGAGAGAGTACTTTTAAAGCCAAAATAATTGGTTCTACATTAATTGCAAGAAATATAGCTAAACATATTGAAGAAAGGTTTTCAGAATATAAGGGCTCCTGGCAACCTCTTGTTTACTGTTGGAGAGGTGGCCAAAGATCAAAAGCATTTGCAATTATTTTGTCTGAAGTTGGCTGGAGAACTCAACAGCTAGAAGGAGGTTATAAAGAATATAGAAATCATGTTCTTGAGTTTATGGATAATATAGGTTCTAAACTTAAAATAATTTTAATAAGTGGAAAAACTGGGTCGGCTAAAACAAAAATTTTACACAGTATAGCGCAACAAGGTGGCCAGATATTAGACCTAGAAGGACTTGCTAATCATAAAGGTTCTCTATTAGGAAAAATACCAAATTTTTATCAACCTTCTCAAAAATTTTTTGAAAGTAAATTATATTATCAATTAAAAAAACTAAATCTAAGAAAACGAATTTTTGTAGAGGCCGAGAGTAGTAAAATAGGAAATATTCATATACCTAAAACTATTTGGGCTAAAATGATAGTTTCTCCAAGAATTGAAATAAAAGCAGATATTCATTTAAGGTCTAATTTTCTTGTAAAAGATTATGAGTATATGTGCAAAAATCCAGAATTGATAAATCCAATTATATATGGCTTGAGAAACAGGTTAAGTAAACAATTAGTAGATAGTTGGAAAGAATTAATAAATCAAAAAAAATGGCAAGAATTGACAACAAGTTTTTTGGAAAATCATTACGATCCCTCATATTCTTCAAATACGATTAAAAATGACAGAAAGGTCATAAAGGAAATAAAAGCATCGTCATTTAATTCTTCAGAAATCACAAAAATTGCAAATTCTATAATCAAAGATATTTAATATTTTACTCTTTGTATACTAGTATTAATTAGTTGCAATTTATATTATTTACATTAAAAACATCTAATAAAGTGGCTATTAACATTATTCCCCGGTAGCTCAGCGGTAGAGCAGACGACTGTTAATCGTCTGGCCGGCGGTTCGAATCCGTCCCGGGGAGCCATTCTCTAGAAAACATTTGTTACAACTAAAGATATAAACACGTATCTCATAGTTTTAGCAAAAGAAACTATAAATATAAATGTGTGAATTGGAACGCGAAAAATACCAGCAATTATTGTAAGTGGATCTCCAATTATAGGAACCCAACTTAAAAATAATGTCCATTTTCCATATTTTAAAAACCATGAAGATACTCTAGTTAATTGTGATTTATTTATAGGAAACCATTTCCTATCTTTAAGGTTTGTAAGAAAATATCCTATACACCAATTTAAAATTGAACCTAAAATATTACCAATGCTCGCAAAAAAAATAAGATCTATAATCGAATATTTCTTTAAAAAAATAAATGCAGTTAATATTATCTCTGAATGACCCGGAAGTATGGTAGAGGAGAGGAAGGAAGATATAAAAAGACTAGCATATACCTCAATAGCGTTCATTTACTTATTAACTCAATACTCTCAACTATTTTTTCCCAAACTTTTTCTTCTTCAGCTATCTGTATTAACACTTTTTGGAGGTTAACGTTTACTTCTTGAGCGCGTTTTTGATTATTAGATGAATAAAAATTTTTATTTAACATTTCAATTTCTAATGTCTTTTTTTGTTTTTCAAATTCAAGTATTTTCTTTTCTGAATAAGCTAAGCTCTTTTTTAAATCTGAAAGAGAAAAGTTTGGAATTGAAACATTTGAACTTTTGCTTTTTAAAAAACTTTCTTGTTTTTTTTTCTTACTATTATTATTTAATATCAATTTTCTATAATCATGAATATCACCAGAGAACTCAGATACATTTCCATCTTTAATAATCAAAAGTCTATCAACTAATCTTTCAACCAAAAAGGCGTCATGACTAACTAATATTAAGGAACCTTTATAGTCATTTAATGCCATGATAAGAGCTTCTCTACTTTCTATATCAAGGTGATTAGTAGGTTCATCTAAAATTAATAAATCAGGTTTTTCGATTACAACTAGTAACATTAATAACCTTGCTTTTTGCCCACCAGATAACCTTCTGACTTCAAGATCCATTGTTTCAGAAGTAAACCCTGCTGAACCAAGCTTTGCTTTAATTTTAGAGGGAATTTCTTTATTTAGTTTTAGATATAAATGTTGAAATGGTGTTTCGTTAGGTCTTAGCTCATCTAATTGATGTTGAGCAAAATATCCTATCTTTAATTTTTTAGGAATTAGTAAATGTCCTTTCATTACATTAATTTTTTTTGCAATAAGTTTAGAAAAAGTAGATTTTCCCTCTCCATTTACCCCTAATAACCCAATTCGATCATCAGGATTGATTTGTATATTTATGTTTTTTAAAACTTCTACCTGATTGTATCCAACAGAAGCATGATCAAGAGTAACTAATGGTGGAGCAAACTTACTAACATCTTCAAATTTAAACTTAGGAATTTTTTGATCTTCTTCTATAACAATAGGTTTCATCTTTTCTAAAATTTTAATTCTTGATTGAGCTTGTCTAGCTTTTGAAGCCTTTGCTTTAAATCGATCAACAAAGCTTTGTATATGAGCTCTTTGAACGTCTTGTTTGTTTTTTTGAGAAATTTTTTTTTCTAATTGACTTCTTCTTTCATTATCAAAAGTATCATAATTTCCATTATAAAACTGAATTTTCTTTCTAGATAAATATAAAATTCCACTTACAGATTTGTTGAGTAAATTTCTATCATGAGAAATAACTAAAACTGTATTTTTAAATTTTTGTAAATAATTTTCTAACCATGCAGTACCTTCAAAGTCTAAGTAATTCGTAGGTTCGTCCAATAATAACAAATCTGGATTTGAAAATAATACGCTTGCAAGTGCCACTCTCATTCGCCAACCACCAGAAAAACTTGAACATGGACTATGCTGATCAGTTTGACTAAAACCTAAACCACTTAAAATTGATGATGCTCTTGCTTCAGCCGAATAAGCATCAATATCAGCTAATCTAGTGTGTATATTGGCGATTTTGTTTGGATCAGTTTCTATTTCTGATGCAGACAATAGTTTTGCCCTTTCAATGTCTGCTGCTAATACTGTATCTATAAGTTTTTCTTCATTAGATGGTGCTTCTTGTGCAACTGCACCAATTGTATGGTTTCTAGGCACTTCAATAACTCCTCCATCTAGAGTTATTTCTTTAAGAATTAATTTAAATAATGTTGTTTTTCCTGCACCATTTCTTCCAACTATACCTATTTTATGACCTGTGGGAACAAAAGCTGATGTGTCATCAAAAAGAGAAACACCGCCAATAGAAAAAGAAATATTTTTAAAATTTATCATTATTAATATTCTTTAATTAAAAGATTTAAGTTATTTTTTTGAAGCAATTGTTATATTATGCTTAAGCAGTATATACAAAAACATATAATTAGTAAGTAAAATTTATGAAAAAAAATTATAAAGAAGATTTTATTGATACCATAGGCAATACTCCACTTATAAAATTAAATAAAGCAAGTGAACTTACTGGTTGCGATATTTATGGAAAAGCAGAATTCCTTAATCCAGGCTCTTCTATTAAAGACAGAGCTGCTAAGGGAATAGTACTAGACGCTATTAACAAAAAAGAGTTGCACCCTGGAGGTTTAATTGTTGAGGGCACAGCAGGAAATACTGGAATCGGTCTAGGCTTAGTGGGAAACTCTCTTGGTTATAAAACGTTAATTGTTATGCCTGAGACACAAAGCCAAGAGAAAAAAGATGCCTTGAGATTAATTGGGTGTGAATTGAAATTGGTTCCTGCATTACCATATTCTAACCCTGGAAACTATATAAGACAATCACAACAAATTGCAGAAAATCTTGCAAAAACACATGCTTTTGGGGTTTTATGGGCAAATCAATTTGACAATATCGCCAATCAAATATCTCATTATAATTCAACTGGTCCTGAGATATGGGATCAGACCAGTGGTAAAATTGATGGTTTCACATGCGCTGTTGGAACTGGTGGAACTTTATCAGGGACTGGTTTATATTTAAAAGAAAAAAATAAAGAAATTAAGATAGCTTTGTCAGATCCATTTGGTTCAGGATTATTTAATCATTATCAAAAAGGTGAAATGAAGGCAGAAGGTAACTCAATAACTGAGGGAATTGGACAAGGTAGAATAACAAAAATTTAGAAAACTGTCCTGTAGATTTATCTTTTAGAATTAATGATAATGATGCACTTACAATT
>CABZSR010000021.1 GCA_902528415.1 uncultured SAR116 cluster alpha proteobacterium
ACAAGGAAATTAAAATTTATGGTATTTCTCACGCCGAGTTCGGCAAACAAGGAATTGTAAGAGAGTTTATTTTAATAGACGAAATTTCAATTTGGAAACAATTATTGCTTTAATATTGATAAGAAGATTATGAACGAATTAAATATAAATAATAGGTTAGTTAGATATGGAGAGTTGATACCATGTAAAACAGCATTTATAGACACGCATACACCAGGCTCAGATCAAAAAGAAAATTTTACTATTATTGGTTCTGGTGTTTCAGAAAATCCAGAACAACATGTTCATATAAGTATACCTCATGGCTTTAATATTGGTGCAGCTGGACAACCACCAAAATGTAATAACTCTCTTCATAGTCATCGCACTGCTGAAGTTTTTTTTGTTTTGTCTGGAAGGTGGAGGTTCTTTTGGGGGCGTTATGGTAATGCTGGAGAAGTTATACTTGAAAAGGGTGATATTTTTAACATTCCGACAGGTATTTTCAGAGGATTTGAGAATATTGGAGAAACTTACGGGATGCTTATGGCTATATTAGGAGGCGATGATGCAGGTGGTGGTGTGATATGGGCACCTGAAGTACTTTCAGAAGCAAAGAAACATGGTTTAATATTATCGGAAAAGGGTAAAATCTACGACACACTTAAAGATCAACAAATACCTAACGATGAAAATGAAATGAAACCTCTAAAAGATGATGAACTGAAAAATTTTCCAGAATATACAACTAGTGAGATTGTTCCTTATTATGTTGCAAGATATTTAGACCTGTATTCTTTATCATCTGAAACTTCATGTAAAGTAATAGGTGAAAAAGGAAAGATTTATGATAAACCAGGATTTGAAGTCGAATTTATTTCAGACAAGTCTAAAAACAACTATGGAATATACACTAAAGACGTTGTTTTTATGCCTGTTGATGGATATTGGAGAATTAAGTCTGAAATGTTTGACATAATTTTAAATCCAGGTGATACGTTTTCACTTCCTAAAAATAACAAATATACATTAGAGCCTACAAAACCAGGGATTGCTTCAATTTACATAGTTATTCCAACGGATGATATTCCTGGCTCTACTCAAAGGAAATAGTATTTAATGACCATTTTAACAACACATGTAGGTTCTCTTCCCAGACCTAAGATAGTTTCTGAATTACTTTTTAAAAGAGAAAAGGAAGAGGAGTATAATCTGCAATATTTTGAAGAAGTAATATCAAAGAGTGTAGAAGAGGTTGTGAAAAAACAATTAGATGTTGGGGTCGATATAATTTCAGATGGTGAAATGTCTAAAATATCTTATGCAACTTATGTTAAAGATAGGTATAATGGTTTTGCTGGTGATAGCAAAAGAAATCCACCACAAGATTTAGAAAAGTTTCCAAATTATATGAAAAAAATTGCTGATAGTGGTGGCACACCGACTTATTCAAGACCATGCTGCGTTGCAGAAATATCTTCAAAAAAGAATAATGATTTAACTAATGATATTAAAAATATTTTGAGTGCGTCAAATAAGTTTAATCATAATAAAATTTTTATGAACGCAGCTTCTCCTGGAGTGATATCACTATTTCTTAGTAATTCTTATTATTCAAATAGAAATGAATATTTAGATGCTATTGCATCAGCTATGCAAGATGAGTATGAGACAATCGTTAATTCTGGAATCAAACTGCAGTTAGATTGCCCGGATTTAGCTTTATCTAGACATATGACCTTTAAAAGCAAGAGTGATAAAGATTTTGTTAAAATTGCGTGTGAAAATATGGAAATACTCAATGAAAGCCTTGAAAATATTCCATCAGAAATGTTGAGACTTCATGTTTGTTGGGGAAATTACGAGGGTCCACATATACATGATATATCTATTGAACAGATTTTTGATGTTTTAATGTCATTTAAGGGTAATTATTTACTTTTTGAATCTTCAAATCCAAGACATCAACATGAGTGGGAAATTTTTGAGAAGTTAAAAAATAAAATACCTGAAAACAAAATACTCATCCCTGGAGTTCTCGATACTACTAGTAATTTTGTTGAACATAGTTCTCTAGTAAGACAAAGAATTGAAAAGTTTGTCAATATTGTTGGAAAAGATAGAGTAATAGCTGGAACAGATTGTGGATTTGGAACGTTTGCAGGTTTTGGAAATGTAGATCCAGATATAGCTTATTTAAAGCTACAATCTTTAGTTGAAGGTGCAAGTAGAGTTAAATAAAAATTTTACGGGTTTAAAATAATTGAATTTCCAATCTGAAAAACAATTAATTCTCAATTTTTATGATGCTATAGGTAATAGTAAAATTGAAGAAATACCAAAAGTATTATCTAATTATTGTTCAGAAGATTTATTGTGGCGTGGTTTTCATCCTTTTAATGAAATTAATGGATTAGATAATTTATATTCACAATTTTGGAAACCATTTAAAAAAAGTTTTTTTAATTCTCAAAGAAGGATGGACATCTTTTTAGCTGGATATAATACAATATCTGGTAATGAGGGTATTTGGGTTGTCTCAATGGGACATTTAATGAGCTTGTTTGATAATCCTTGGATTGGCATCAAAGATACAAAAAAAATTGCTATATTACGTTTCTGTAAATTTAGTAAAATACAAAATGACAAAATTACTGAAGTGGCGATGTTCTTTGATATACCTCATCTAATGCTACAAGCGGGAATTAAACCTTTCCCAAGTGAAACTGGTATTAGTTTGGTTCAACCAGGCCCTTTAACACATGATGGTTTAATGTTTAACGAACAAGATCCAAATGAAGGAAATAAGACATTAGAAATAATTGAAAATATGATTAATGACGTGAAAGTTTGGACAAGTACGAATAGAGTTTCATTAATTGATGAGCTAAAAAAAAGTTGGAACGACAATATGATTTGGTGGGGACCAACAGGAATTGGTTCAACATATACAATCGAAAGATATGTAGACCAACATGCAGTCCCTTTTAGAGAATCTTTTAAAGATAGAAAATTTAACGGTCATCTTTGTCGAGTGTCAGAAGGCAATTATGGTGGTTTTTTTGGTTGGCCTAATTTAACTTTAACACCCAAAAAAAAGTTTATGGGAATTAAAACTGCTCCAAAATCATCTGAAATGAGAGTGATAGATATGTATCGTAGGGAAGGTAAAAAATTAACTGAAAATTGGGTATTTATAGACTTGTTACATTTTTTGAAGATTTTAGGAATAGATATACTAAAGAATTTAAAATAATTATTTGTTTATTTAAAATACTGGGATAAATGTATTTATATCTTCTTTGAAGCCTTTAACTTTTATTTCATCGTGTTTTTTACAATCAATTTCATTGATTATTAGAGTCTTTGTTTTTTCTGAAATTAAAATTTGTCCTATTGGAGATTTGCTTTCTAACCTTGAAGCAAGATTTACAGTTCCACCTATAACAGTGTAGTCTAAACGTTTTTCACTTCCAAAATTTCCTACTGTGCACTCACCAGAATTAATCCCTACTCTAATATTTAAGGGATTTAAAAGATTAAAATCATTCATAAAAACTTTTGATAATTTTTTCATAGTATTTTGCATTTCTATTGCCATTTTTACACAATTTATAGCATCCTGATTTTTGCCAGCAGTTTGAGGATCTCCAAAAAAAATCATCACAGAGTCGCCAATATACTTGTCAATAGTACCACCATATTTCAATGCTATTTCCGACATTTTCGTCAAGTATAAATTTAACAATTCAGTTAGTGGAGCTGAGTCCATATTGTCAGAAATTGATGTAAAGGAAACTATGTCAGAAAAAAAAACAGTAAGAAACTTTCTTTCACTTTCAATCAAAACTTTTTTTTCGCCAGAAAATATAGAACTAAATAATTGAGGCGAAAGATATTTTGAAAGTTGGCTAGCTATTCCTTCAATTTCTTTACTTTTTTCCTTAGCTATTTCTTCTGCATTTTTGGCTATTTGCTTTTGCTTATCAATTTCAGAGGCTAAGTTACGACGTAATTTTGATTCAAGTTGTAATTTTGCAACTTGCATCTTAAGACTTCTAATTTCATTACTTTGGCTGTTTTCCATTTTAGTTAATAAATATCAATTAATGTAAAAGATTTAGTTTTATTAAGTGTCGAAAGGATTGACTAGTTTTTGATTTGTAATTTTCTCTGAAGAAACATATCTCTGCATTTCACTTGGCATAGTTACAATAACATCATTTAAACCCGCTTTTTCTAGCACGTCTATTATAGATTGTTCGTCTTCAGCATACCAATGACAGAAAAAGAAGTCGTCCTTTCCCATCCAATGCTGTAAAGTCTCAGCCTTTTCGGTTTTTAATCCAGCGAAGAATTCTTTATCAGTCATTTCTCCTTGCTGTTTAATTACGTCTTTAATTGTGTCTGGATTAGACCAAGTATGTGTGCAGATATAATGTTTTTTTTCCATTAATCACCTCCAAATAAATGTGATAATTAAGAATATTAAAAAAAGATATATCTATCAACATTAATAAATAAATAATAAGTTGTAATAATAAAATATTAATAAAACTTATATTTTAATTTTTAATTACGGATCCTTCTTGAATTGAAACTTTTGCCATTGCTTGCTCACTTAAACCTTGCATCGCTTTCATAGTTTCTATTTTTTTTCCAGCTATATTAATGTTTTCAAAAACTTCT
Organism: uncultured SAR116 cluster alpha proteobacterium; assembly: GCA_902528415.1. GTDB lineage: Bacteria > Pseudomonadota > Alphaproteobacteria > Puniceispirillales > Marisalimonadaceae > Marisalimonas. The sequence continues at coordinate 4,669 of CABZSR010000021.1, forward strand.
ATTATAAAGCCATTATTATCACCTGTTTTAAATAACATTCGTTTATATTTGTCTTCCTGAACATTAGAACCAATAGCCTGAACTACTGCCCACAATGATGGAGCCAAAAGAGTAAAATTAATATTGCGACCGTACAATCAATCCTCCTGAGATTTTTGTTTTGCTGATATATATGTAGCCATATTTTTTGAGGCTAATTGAAAAATATTTTTCCAATCTTCTGCTTCAAATGCTCTATACCAATTAAATGAAGAAAAAGCTCCACTTGCATATATTAAATTTGTTGTTGCAGCAACGTCTTCATCACTCTTAGCCATGACAACACACATAAAATCAAACTCAGGATGATTTAAGTATAAAAATTCAATAAATGTAGCTCCAAATGCTTCAGCTAAAGGTTCAGTAATTTCACGTCTATTTTGAGGTTTATTTAACATAGATGCAGCTGTTTCTTGGGAAGTTTTACCAGTGATAATATATTTTTGCATGTTGATTTAGACCTTATCTAATTAAATGAAATTCGATAATACTTATAAAATTATAGTAATAACAATTAAATTAATTTTTATGTTTACTTATTAAGCAAATTAAACCTAATATTAGTTTTAAAATATTTAAGGGGGAGGAAAGTATTAATGGCTTTCAAATATAAAGAGAAGTATGGGAACTACATAAATGGAAAATTTGTAGATCCAGTTGATGGAAAATTTTTTGATAATATAACACCAATAAATGGTAAGGTTCTTTGTCAGATTGCTAGATCAAATGAAAAAGATATAAATTCAGCTTTAGATGCAGCTCACGCAGCAAAAGATGCTTGGGGAACAACAAGTGTTACTGAAAGAAGTAACATTATGATACAAATAGCACAAATAATTGAAGATAATCTTGCAATGTTGGCTGAGGCTGAAACTTGGGATAATGGAAAAGGTATAAGAGAGACTACAGCGGCAGATCTTCCATTGGGCGTTGACCATTTTAGGTATTTTGCGAGTGTAATTAGAGCTCAAGAAGGAACACTTGCGGAGCTTAATAATGACACTGTTTCTTATTTAATACCTGAACCTTTAGGTGTGGTTGGTCAAATTATTCCGTGGAACTTTCCACTACTAATGGCTATATGGAAATTAGCACCCGCCTTAGCAACTGGAAATTGTGTTGTGTTAAAGCCAGCTGAGCAAACACCAGCTTCTATAATGGTTCTTATGGAATTAATTGGTCACTTGATACCACCAGGTGTTGTAAATGTAGTTAATGGTTACGGATTAGAAGCAGGTAAACCACTAGCTTCAAGCACAAGAATTGCCAAAATAGCATTTACTGGTGAGACGACTACAGGAAGAATGATATTGCAATATGCAAGTCAAAATTTAATTCCTAGTACTTTAGAATTAGGCGGAAAGTCTCCAAATATTTTCTTTAAGGATATTGCAGAAGCAGATGATGACTTTTTTGATAAGTGTATTGAAGGTTTTGTTATGTTTGCTCTTAATCAAGGTGAAGTTTGCACCTGCCCTAGTAGAGCATTAATACATGAAGATATTTACGATAAATTTATTGAAAGATGTATTGAAAGGACAAAAGCAATAACTCAAGGAGATCCTCTTGATTCAAATACTATGATAGGAGCAATGGCTTCTGCTGAGCAATATGAAAAAGTAAAATCATATTTAGACCTTGGAAAAAAAGAGGGAGCTGAAGTTCTTGTTGGTGGTGATGTCGCTCAAATGAGTGGTGACCTTGCAAATGGATATTATATACAACCCACAATATTTAAAGGTCATAATAAGATGAGAATATTCCAGGAAGAAATTTTTGGACCAGTTGTTTCTGTATGTACTTTCAAAACAGATGAAGAGGCATTAGAAATAGCTAATGATACTCTTTATGGTTTAGGTGCTGGTATATGGACAAGAGATCTCAATACATCTTATAGATTTGGACGCGCCATTAAAGCTGGAAGGGTTTGGACAAATTGTTATCATGATTATCCAGCTCATGCTGCCTTTGGTGGTTATAAGCAATCAGGTATTGGTCGTGAAAACCATTTAATGATGTTAAACCATTATCAGCAAACTAAGAATTTACTAGTAAGCTATAGTCCAAAAAAGCTAGGTTTCTTTTAATTCAATTTAAAGGGCGCAAGTTGCGCCCTTTTTTTTTAGGAGATTTAATCAATGTTAGATCAGGTTGAAGCAACTCAAGAAGCTTTAGATTTAATTGAAGATATAAAGAAAGACTACGGTGAAGTTTTATTTCATCAATCTGGTGGATGTTGTGATGGTTCCGCACCTATGTGCTTTCAAAAAGGTGATTTCTTGATTGCAGATCATGATGTGCAGATGGGAGAGATCGGTGGTGTTCCTTTTTATATAGGTGGGCTTCAGTTCGAGGCTTGGAAACACACAAGATTAATAATAGATGTCGTCGATGGACAGGGTGGCATGTTTTCCTTGGATAATGGTCGAGGAAAAAGGTTCATAACCAGATCTGAGATATGTTCTGTTTAAAAATTACTATTTATTGACTTAATAATATTTGATTTAAAAGAAATTATTGAGAATTTATTTATTATTTTAATAAACAAATGTCCTATCAGCCTCTAATGACAAATTCAATAACGTCTTTGGAAAAACTTTTCTTGCATTAGCGTCTTTGAGATCTTGCTCCGTCACACCTCTTATTTCACAAGATATTGCTGAAACATACATTGGTACTTTTGCCTTTTTAAGTACTTCAAAGTGTTCTTTTAAGCTACCGGTTCCTAAACCAACTAAATTATCTAAAACAGGAGGTCTTATCAAACTAACGGCATCAGCATTGAGAAATACAATAACTTCATGACCCTCTTCAACAGCAGTCCTTGCCAACATAAAACCAAGTGATGCTTTAGTTTGGTTATTTGTACCATTAGTAATGTTAAATAAAATTTTAGCCATTGGTTATTTCAATTTATAAAAATTAATTTATAAATCATTCTATTAGATAATCACATGATTTTCATTTAGTTGTAAAATTATGATTAAAACTTATACATTTAACTAAATATTATTGGCTCATTACAAATCCACCATTAGGCGAAATTGTCTGTCCGGTAACAAATTTAGCTTCCTCAGATGCTAAATAAACCGCGGCCCATGCTATATCATCAACTTCTCCAAATGTTTTCATAGGTGTGGATGATTTAACAAGCTGTATCACATCTCCTAGGCCGCTTGTCATATCAGTATCAATATAACCTGGAGCAATAGCGTTAACTCTTATATTTCTAGATGCCAATTCCCTAGCAGTAGCCCTTGTGAAGCCAAGGATTGCTGATTTTGCAGCAGAATAATGTGGAGAAGATGGACCGCCTGTAGTGCCCAAAACTGATCCCATATTTATTATTGAAGCACTTTCTTGATTGTTCATTATAGTTAAGGCTTCTCTTGTACAAAAAAAAGTACCATTCAAATGAACTGATATCATTTTGTGCCATTCATCATCTGACATGTTTACGGTCACATCAAAATGAGTACTAATTTTTTCTGATTTTGAAAATTCTTTAATTTGAAGATTGTTTACTTTTATTCTTTCATCAATTAAGTCTTGTCTGTTTTCAAAGCCATTAATGCCTGCATTATTAACCAGAATGTCTAATTGTTTAAAATCTGATTTAACTTTCTTGAACACATCTTTAACACTTTTGGAATTTGATACATCTATATAGTAGGCCGTACCACCTAATTCTTTAGCTCTTTCAGAAGCTTGATTGATGTTAATATCACACCATATGACCACGGCGCCTTCATTAGTGAAATGCTTGGCAATTGAGGCCCCTAGGCCTTTAGCAGCGCCTGTAATTAAAGCAATTTTACCTTTTAATCGGTCCATATTTGATCTCAACACAAATTTGTTTATGAATAAAGTTTTTTTATGATTTCTTGCTATTTATATAGTAGGGACATATTTTATCATGATGGCAAAAATAGAAAATAATAAAAATAGTAAGTATTTCGAGGATTTTTCAATTGGTGATAAATACTTAATACCATCTAGAACTCAAACTAGTGGTATATTTTCTATGTTTCAGGCGGCGTCAGGAGATAATGATCCAATTCATTATGATTTAGAATATTGCAAGAAAAGGGGACACCCAGAAATGTTAGCTCATGGATTACAAGTCATGATTCAAACTGTAGCAGGTGCTGGAACATTTCCTTCCGAGGTTAGGGATAGTTTAATTGGTTTAATTGAGATTTCAGGAAAAATGTTAAAACCTGTTTATAGAGAAGATACTTTATACCCTGAACTAATAATTTCAAATTTAATTTCTCAAAACACTACAGGGATTTTAGAAATGAAGGCTGCTATCTATAACCAAAAAGATATTTTAGTTTTTGAGGGATTTCACAAATATTTAATTAAAAAGAAAAAATAAATGTATCAAATCAATAAAAACACTTATCATACTGTAATATATATATTATACTAGTTTCTGCTCTTGCAGATACTTAAAATATTTAAACGTCTAATGGATTAACAAATGCAAAATATACTAAATAAAATACCAGAATTCTGTATGTCTCATTGGTTGTTAAGAATACCTCTTATAATTGTTTTTATTCAACAAGGTATTTCCAAATATCCAGTAAATATTGAAGATGCACAATCATTTGAATTACCTTTTTTAGTTTGGTGGTTTGTAGTTTATGGAGAGCTTGGTTCTGGTTTTGGTTTGTTAGTTGGAGGAATATTTCAAATATTAGATAATAAGTTAGCAGTTATTGGTGACATGATAACCAGATTCAGTGGTTTCACTATTGGCTCTATAATGACTGGTGTGATATGGATAGGAAAGCCCGAGTCATTTTTAGATGTAATATTATATGATAATTTTCATGTAATTCTGTGGTTTGGTGGACTATATTTTGCCTTAAGAGGAAATAGGATATAACTTAAACTTTTTTGATTTTTAATTTTATAAAATTTTTGGTGCAATGAATGACTAGAGCTTTTATTAAATAAAAGATAATGTTTCTTGTTGGTTTTGATTTTTTTATTATGGGCAACTAGTAAGGTATCAATATGATAAGCAAATTTGTCAATTATTTAAGTTGCAGTATCAATCATTATTAATATACAAATATAGAAAAAAGCAAATATAAAAAACTGGCGTCGCATTTGATATTTGTTTATTAGTTTCTGGCTTAGGCTTTTCCCAATCTGCTGGCATATGGTCTCTATCCCATGCATCACGTCTTGTATCTTTTTTACGTTGATCAACGTGTATTTTTCTGGGGTCTACTCTATAATCTTCTTTCATTTTCTAAACTCTTTGCTTTTCATATTTTTAAGAACTAACATATTTAGTTTTTCATAAAGTGCAGAGATCCTTCTCGATATTTCATCTTAATTCTTGGATTTTATTATATTTATTAAATAATAAATTTTTAATCTTAAAATTAGTCTATAATAAAATTTAATTAAAAACTAAATTATTAATGTTTGTTTATTGCCTATAAAAAGGCTTAATTATAATTTCTTATTTAGCCTCACTTACTATATCAACTCTCATTATTTTATTTTAATTCTCTGATTTAATTAATTTAAATGAATTAAAAACAGTAAAAAAAATTAATTTCTTTATAATTTATTATTTTCTTAATGAAGGAAGGCCAACACCAGTAGCTTCAAATCCACCATCTACTGAAAGGACTTGCCCTGTAATATAAGATGCTTTTTCAGAAGCTAAAAAATAAATACCATTCGCAATTTCTTTTTCTGTACCATATCTATTAAGTGGAATTGCATCATGATAAGCTTCTATAATATCTTGGGTATGAACTGCCATTGCTAGTTTTGTTTTAACTGGACCTGGTGCAATACAATTTACTCTAATGCCAAATTCACCTAATTCAGCTGCCTGTTGTTTGGTCAGTTGAATAACGGCTGCTTTTGAGGTTCCATAAGCCACTCTGAGGGTTGAAGCACGTAAACCAGATATAGATGCTATATTAATTATATTACCTTTTGTTTTTTTTAAATGAGCAATTGCTTTTTGTGAGCATAAAAAAACACCATTTAAGTTTGTTTTCATAACTTCATTCCATCTTTGGAAATTAGTTTCCTCAATATTACCAAAATCAGCTACACCTGCATTATTAACTAATACATCAATTCTATTATGCCACTCCAATATTTGATTATACATTTTCTCTAATTCATAATCATTTGAAATATCAAAACAAAATGTTTCCATATCTTTATTTTTCAAAGGTAAGTTATCAATCTCTATCTTATCATTATCAACTATTGCAACTTTATAACCATTTTCATTAAATATAAGAGCTGTAGCAAGGCCAATCCCTCTAGCGGCTCCTGTAACTATAGCTAACTTTTTACTGTCTTCTTTCAATGTTTGTACATACTCAATGTATTAGTTTAGATTGTTAGTGGATTTGATGGCCTATCTTCAAGTTCTGATTTCCATCTAAAAACATTTTTGTATTCATCTTCAAGATCAATTTTTAAGATTTTTGATAAATTAAACATAAAATGTGCTGTTATGTCTGCAATGGAAAATTTTTCTCCAGCAATAAACTTGTTCTTTGAAAGATATGGGTCAACCCTACTTAGAAAAATTTTAAACATTTCAATTCCACGAACAACAATTTCAGGCGATTGATCAATTTCGTTCCGTGTGCCTGGAACAACTTTTCCTTTAAAAAAAGATGTTTTATTTCTTACAGAGTGCAAAAGAGGCAAAAATCCATCTAACTCTATTCTCCTGTTCCACATGTCAATAACAGCTATCTCCTTACTATTATTTCCAAATAAATTTGGATTTTGAAATTTATCTTCTAAATAACGACAAATTGTTATTGTTTCAGAAATAATTGTACCTTCTTCTAATTCCAAAAACGGAACACAATTAAAAGGGTTCATTGTTTTATATGGTTCTTTAAATATTTCATCTTCTCTAACATTGACTTGAATAGTTTCTATATTTATATTTTTTTCTTTTAGGAACATTTCTACTCTAAGGGCGTTTGCTGCGGGGGTGAAAGTGTATAACTTCATTGATTACCTCTAAAATTTTTATTTAAGAAAGATTTATCTATTAATCGAATTAGTTTTTTATTCTATATCCAGTTTTAAAAATATACCAAATTATACTAATACAAATGCTAGTGAACAGAAGTATAAAAAAAATACTTGTTAGTATCGGTACATCACCAATACCAAAAAAAGCCCATCTAAATCCAGATATTAGATAAACTATAGGATTTAATAAAGCAAAGTTTTGCCAGAAAGGAGGTAACATATCTAATGTATAAAAACTTCCTCCTAAAAATACTAAGGGAGTTATTATTAACATTGGAGCTATGTTTAGTTGCTCAAAATTATCTGATACAATACCAATAATAAAACCTAGTAGGCTAAAACTAATACATGTTAACAATAAAAAAAATAACATAAAGATTGGGTGTACAATATCTATAGTAACAAACAAATAAGATGTTGCTAAAATTATTAAGCCTATCGAGAATGCTTTGGTAGTTGCGGCACCTACATAACCAATTACTATTTCGACAAATGATAATGGAGCTGACAAAAGTTCATAAGTAGTTCCAATAAATTTTGGAAAATAAATACCAAAAGAAGCATTGTTAACACTTTGCATTTGAACGGTTAACATTATTAATCCTGGGACAATAAATGCACCATATGAGACATTACTAATATTTTCCATTCTAGAACCAATAGCTGCACCAAAAACAATAAAATAAAGTATTGTTGACAAAACTGGCGAAACAAGACTTTGAATTAAAGTTCTAAAAGATCTATTCATTTCATATATGTATATTGCTTGAATTCCCCTAAGGTTCATTTACTAATCCTTAATAATTTTTACAAAAATATCTTCTAAAGAAGTTTCTTCGGTTTGTATGTCAAATAAATTTATGCCAATTTCATTCATGTCAGAGAGAAGGGATGTTATGCCTGTTTTTTCTTTGCCTATATTATAATAATAGTTAAAAGAATTACCATCATCTATTAACTTTAATTTATATTTTGCTAGTTTCTTAGGTATCTTTTTAAGAGACTTTTTAAGTCTAACTTTTAAAATTTTAATACTCATTCTCTTAATTAATTTATTTTTTTCTTCAACTAATAGTAATTCTCCATTGTTTATAATTCCTATTCTGTCAGCTATCATTTCAGCCTCTTCAATATAATGAGTTGTCAAAATTATTGTAACTCCCTCATTTTTTAATTCTTTGACAATATTCCACATGTCTTTTCTTAGTTCGACATCTACACCTGCTGTAGGTTCATCTAAAAATAAAATTTTTGGGTTATGACTTAATGCTTTTGCAATCATTACCCTGCGTTTCATACCTCCTGAAAGAGATTTAATGATATTATCTTTTTTGTCATATAACTGTAATTTTGTAAGAAGTTGTTCTATGTATTCGTTATTATTTTTTTTACCAAATAATCGTCTTGAAAATTTAACCGAGTTAATTACTTTTTCAAATGGTTCTAGTGCTAATTCCTGCGGTACAAGTCCAATAATCTCTCTTGTTTTTCTGTAATCTTGAATTACGTCTAATCCATTAACTGTGATGCTCCCAGATGTTATAGACGCAAGCCCACATATTGTGGAAATGAGAGTAGTTTTACCTGCTCCATTAGGACCCAGGAGAGCAATTATTTCACCTTGGTTAATTTTCAGACTTAAATTTTTAACTGCAATAAAATCATTGTCATATTTCTTAACTAAATTTTTAACTGAAATTATTTCTGACAATTCTTTTTCCTTAATTTATATAAATAAATCATTACATTGATTTTATATAAAAGTAATTTTTTAAATTAAATAGTTTTAAAAAATATTACATTAACTATGTAATAGAAACAGAAACTAGAAAATTTAATTCAGTTTGCAATTATTAACATTCTTTTTTTTAGCTGTTTTTGAAGCGCTTTTAAATCGAATGGTTTCATTTTTTTCCATTTTTGGCATTCTTCTCTTGTTCTTCCACACCCTATGCACCAACCATTTTGACCGGTAAATTTACACACATCAATGCAAGGACTTTTCTGACTTTTCATTCTTGTAATCCTAAAATTACCATTATATTTAATCTCCTTGATAAGGTAATGAAGAATGATGAAGATTTATAATTAATTCTCCGTTCTCATTTTTAATGTAACCAAAAGTATACTCAACTCTAACCTCTTCACTTACACTGCTAGTTTGAAAATAATAATTGCCCATTACAAGAGCAGTATGATCTTCCAAAATAAAATATCTATCGCCAAAACGAATTTTTTTCCATGGTTTTAGAGCAAACCCTTTATCTTCTTTTATTGAACCACCGACGAAATAAGATAAAGCATCATCAAATTTTATTCTGAACTGGTTTTTTGAGGCTAAAGTCGGTTTGAAAAGTACGTTACCACAACTATATGCGTAAAAATTAGAAACAAAGTCGTAAGCGGCTTGCTCGTAGTCATCGTTATTTGTATAAAGATCTCCAATTTGAATAATATGATCTGCCCATAATCTTTGAGCATTAATCACATCTTCTTTAGAAATCTTATTTTTCAATTTTCTAATTATCTTTCAATTATCATTACAAGATATATTTATAAAATTATGCTTAATAGATATAATATGAATATTATTAATCAACAAAAATATCTATAATTTTCTTCTAAGTAACCATACAAAAAAAATTCCACCAACTAAACCTGTGACGATTCCTATAGGCATATCTTCAGGGGCCATAATAGTGCGAGCAGCCATATCAGCCCAAAGTAACAGTATTGCACCAAATAAAGCAGAAACTGGTAATACACGTAAATAATTCCCTCCAACTATGATACGAACAACATGAGGAACCATTAATCCTATAAATCCTATCATACCTGAGAATGCAACCATTACCCCTGTAATGAGGGCGCATATAGTAAACACAATTAAACGGAAATTTTGAACTCGAATACCAAGAGTAGTAGCTGTTTCATCACCTACAGTCATTGCATTTAAAATATCTGTTTTAAAAAAAAGCCAGATACCGCAACAAATTAGTGTTGCCAAAGGATAAATAAGGTGATCCCATTGGGCAAAGCCTAAACCTCCTAACATCCAAAAGACGACTGTGTGAGTAGCCCGGTGATCACCCAAAAATATTAAAATATTGGCTCCAGCCATAATTATGAATGATACCGCAACCCCAACTAATACCAAGCGGTCAGCACTTGTTGCAGCTGTAAAACGAGACACTCCCAATACAATAGAGGTTGCCACTAAAGCCCCCAAAAAAGCCATCAAAGGGACAGTCAACAGACCAATAAATAACCCTGTATGTAAAAGTGCAAGTATAGCTCCAAATGTACCACCCGAGGAAATGCCTAATAAATGAGGGTCGGCTAACGGATTTCTTGTAACAGCTTGAAGACTAGCCCCAACAATTGCAAGTCCAGATCCTACTATAATTGCTAAAAGAGAACGTGGAAATCGAACATTCCAAACAATTGCTTCACGACCTTTACTCCAAATAGTTTCAAATGTTTCGGGATATAACTTATTTATTATAACTCCCCATACTCTACTTGTTGAGATTTGGACAGCACCAACAGAAATTGCTAGAGATAATGATATAATTAGTACGAATATACTCAATAAAATCAAAAGTCCTAACCCTTTGTTTATTTTAAAGAGTGATAAAGAACCTTTGATTTTATTTTTCAAGTTATTTTTTCCAAAATGACTTAACTAGTTTTTTGACTGCTTTGATGATACGAGGTCCTGGTGTAGCTTCTACATATTCCAGTGTCACAAAACGATCATTTTTAACTGCATCTATTTCTGCAAAAGCGGGATTTGTCATCATGAATTCTCTTTTTTGTTCAGCTGTTACGTTTCCATAATTTACTATGACGATAACTTCAGGGTTTCTATCAATTACTTCCTCCCAAGTAACAGTGCCCCAACTTTTTTTAAAATTGTCCATAACGTTTCTACCACTAGCTGCTTCTATAAGCGCTGTTGGTATAGCATATAAACCAGCTGTAAATGGTGTATCTTCTCCACTATCATACACAAAAACTTTTAAAGGATCTTTACTTTGAATATCCTTTGTTAAACTTGCAAGTTCATTACGATAACTTTTAACAATCGAATTAGCTTTATCTTCAATCTTAAAAATTTTACCTAAATTTAAAAGATCGTTATACATATCATCAATACTAGCTTTATTTTTCTTCATAATATGTGTGCAACTTTCAGTTAATTCATAAACTTTAATTTCAAAAGGTTTTAACGTTTCAGGTGTAACTGGTCCACCAACCTTCATGCCATAGTTCCAGCCTGCAAAGAGAAAGTCAGCATCTGCACCTATAAGTACTTCTTTAGAAGGATATTTTGATGATAATTCTGGTAATTCTCTTACACCCTTTCGCATTTCTTCATCTAATGTCTTCCATCCAGAAATACCTGTGTATCCGACCATGCGATCACTAAGGCCAAGTACCAGCATCATCTTTGTCAAATTTACATCATTTGAGATAGCCTTTTTAGGCACTGTATCAAAAGTTACTGTGCGATTACAACTTTGAATTGAAGTCTTACTGATAGCTATCGAAGTAAAGCCAGTAATTAGGGCCATATTTAAAATTAAAAATTTAATTATTGAAAGTATTTTCATTGATATTTCTCCATTATGCTAAATGAAAAGTTATGTGTTTTGAATTGCTTGGAACTAAAAACTCTTGTTCTGTTATAACTTCAAATGCTTCAGATATTTTTGATTTACAGAAAACATTGTCTGGGTGTCCAAATGCAAGGGAATGTCCTTCTTTCAACAGAAGGACTTCATCACAAATAGAAGCGGCCATATTTAAATCGTGAAGAGAAGTCACGACAGTAATTGGTGAGTCTTTAATTAATTCAAGAACTTCTAACTGTTGACGAATATCAAGATGATTTGTTGGCTCATCGAGAATTAATAATCTAGTTTCTTGTGCTAGAGCACGAGCAACCATTACGCGCTGTCGTTCTCCGCCAGATAAAGTATTTAATTGTCTATCTGCAAATTTAAGGATACATAACCGATTTAATGAATTTTCTATAATTTCTTCGTCATTCACGTCATTTAAACTTCCAAACCATTGTTTGTGAGGAGTTGGCCCAAAGCAACAATTTCACGAACTGTTAGGGCAAAGTCTGTAATTTATTCTTGTAAAACTGCGGCAATTATGCAGGCTATTTTCTTAGCGGACATTGACCAAATGTCTTTTCCGTCAATCTTAATTACGCCTGTGCTTGGTTTTGATACCTATATAATAAGCGAAGAAGTGTAGACTTTCCCGCTCCATTAGGACCAACAATACCTAAAATTTTTCCAGGATCTAAATTAAAAGAAACAGGATGTAGTATCTTTTGCTTATTTCTTGGTTCTGTCCAACTGATATCATTAACATCTATACTCACCGGTGATTTCATTGGAATTATCCTTTAAATAAATAACTAACAAGTGAAGAATTAGTGGATAACGGAGGGAGTCTTCCAAGAATATTTGAGCGAAAAAGTTCTGGTCTATCTCTTCGTCTTAAAAAACCATCTGATGAAGAGTTATAAATTGATATAAGGTCCAATAATGAATCTATATATTCAAATTTAGATGGTTTTATGTCACCAAATATATATGTAAATGAATTTTCAGCAGTAAGTGATATTATACAAGAGCGTTTACATTGGCTCATGCAATTAATTCCTCTTACTTTCAACCCTCCAATTTTTTTTTGCTTAATATTTTCCATAAAGAGTTCTGAGAACCGTTTTCCTCCTCTTTCTTTCATTGTTTCCTCAAGCCCATCCTTACAAGAAAGACAAATGGACAAAATTGGTTTTTTTGCGTCTAACATTTTATTTCTGTTCCTAAAAATTTTTACTAACTAATTACATCATTCAATAATGTAATGTTATAACATAACACTTTTTTTGATTACTCTCGTAGTAGGGTGTTGTCAAATAAAAAATGCAATGTTATAACATTGCAATTAGTGAATAATTATTTTTATTAATTAAAGGAATAAAATGATAAAAAGTAAATCTCGCCTAACCCATGCAGATCGAGTACTTCAATATCTTAAAAATAAAGATCAACCACTTTCAGCTTATGATATTCTTGAGGGTATGAGGTCAGAAGGTGTTGCAGCAGCTACCACAGTTTATAGAGCTTTAGACAAATTACTGTCAATTGGATTAGTGCACAAAATAGAATCTCTTAATGCATGGACAGTATGTTGTGGATCTCACAATAATAAAACACCTGTTTTTGAAATATGTAATGATTGTGGATATGTTAAAGAACATCTTGACCAAGATTTTACGAATAATATTAATAATTTATCTAAAAGGACTGGCTTTATCCCAGATAATCCAGTTCTAGAAATTCACGGTAGATGCGGTGCATGTGCTAATAATTATTTAAGTGCCTGAAAGGAAATGTAATGAATGATATGTCACAAGTACCAGTAACAGTACTAACTGGATTTCTTGGAGCTGGTAAAACTACACTCTTAAATCGTATACTTACAGAACAGCATGGGCAAAAATATGCTGTAATAGTTAATGAATTTGGAGAACAAGGTATTGATAATGATCTCGTTGTTGATGCTGATGAAGAAGTTTTTGAAATGAATAATGGTTGTATTTGTTGTACAGTCAGAGGTGACCTAATTCGTATACTTGGCGGTCTAATGAAGCGTGCGGACAAACTTGACGCAATTATAGTTGAGACTACAGGCCTTGCAGATCCAGCTCCAGTTGCACAGACGTTTTTTGTAGACCAAGATGTTTCTGACAGAACTAAATTAGACGCTATAGTTACAGTTGCAGATGCCGTTCACTTAAGTTCACAACTTGGTGAGCATCATGAAGCTGAAGAACAAATAGCATTTGCAGATGTTGTATTACTTAATAAAATTGACCTTGTTGATGATAAAGCCGTTGAAAATGTTCAAACTCGTATTCGTAAAATAAACCCTTACGCAAAAATTATTAAAACTAATCACTGCTCTGCGCCACTAACGGAAGTTCTAGGTTTAAACGCCTTTAGTTTGGATCGGGTTTTAGAAGTTGAACCAGATTTTCTGGAATCTGACCATGATCATGAACATGATGATGATGTTACAAGTTTATCATTTGTCTCTGATACGCCTTTAGATATGGATAAATTTCAAGCTTGGTTTGGTAATTTGTTACAAGAAAAAGGCCAAGATATTTTGAGATCTAAAGGCATTCTGAATTTTGAAGGTAGAGATGATAGGTATGTTTTCCAAGGAGTTCATATGCTTATGGACGCATCTCCAATGGGTCCATGGCCGGCAGGTAAAGATCGCAGTTCAAGAGTTGTGTTTATTGGAAGAAATCTTGAAAGTATGAACCTTGAAGAAGGTTTTGAAGGCTGTAAAGTAGCCTAAATGTTCAAGTGATATACTACCAAATAGCATATATTGATGTCAGACAGAGAAAAATTTTTAAAAGAAAAAATATCTTCCCTTGTGCCAAAGGAAACTGAGCTAGAAAGTAGGGGGGAGCATTTTGATTTTCATGCTCCTGTAACTTGTTCAGTGACTACCAGTCATTCGATTGCTGTCGGTTTTGGTGATGGTAAAGTTAGGTTTTTTTTTGAAGGAGAAAAACCTAGTACCATTGACGCTCATAACGGTGTTGTTTTATCAATAGCTACAAATGGCGAATATATATTTACTGGTGGAGATGATGGAAGATTTTTAAAGTTATCTCAAAATGGAGATATTGTTGAGATAGCTAATTTTAATTCTCGTTGGGTAGACTCTGTTGCTGCTTATAAAGATATTATGGTTTGTTCATCTGGTCGTAATGTCTACATATGGTCTGGGGATCAAAAGAAAGCAAAGTCACTTGAGCATTCAAGTACTGTAGGAGGTTTAGCCTTTGATCATACTGGAAAACGTTTAGCCGTTTCTTCATACGGAGGTGTAACAGTATGGGAACGAGGAGAGCGTCGGTGGACGTCAAAAAGATTAGTATGGAAAGGTTCTCATAGTAAAGTAGGTTTTAGTCCAGATGGAAAATATATTGTAACTTCGATGCAAGAAAGTGAACTTCACGGTTGGCGTCTAAGAGATAAAGTTGATTTAGCCATGAGAGGTTATCCTGCAAAGATTAAGAGCTTTGCATGGGTTGGAGATACTCCGCATTTAGCAACTTCTGGAGACCATCAAGCTATATGTTGGCCATTTGATGGAAAAGATGGACCACTTGGTCGTGAACCAGTTTGTGTTGCAGATTGTGGCAAGCAAATTTCAACTTTTATAGAGCCCTTAACTGGAGAAAAAGCTATTTTTGTAGGTTTTAATGATGGTAGTGTCTTGTTGTCTGAGCTCGATGAAAATAAAAATCCATTTGTAATAAGAAATCCAAAAGGTTCTGATATTTCTGCAATAGCAATTTCTCCTAATCGTTCACATATCTTAATAGGTGACTCAGATGGAAATATTCTATGGTCTACGCTATGGAAAAATAATTAGATGGTAGGAATGTTTGAACGCAAAAATGCAAGTCCTGAAGTAATTAGAGATTTAAAAAATAAAATTACTAAGAAATTAAATTTACCAGAAAGCACAATTTTAAGTATTGCAGAACTTCATTGTCATGAGCCTAATTGTCCTCCTAAAGAGACTGTAATTACAACTAGATCTATTGATGGGTCTGTCAAAAACTGGCGTTTAGCTAAATCTATTAATGAGATTGGTATAGAAGACCTAGAAAAACTTAATCAAAGTTAGAAATTTAAAATTTAATTATATTAATTAATAGGTTAATCAAAATTTAAATAATTTAATTAATTTTAGTTTTAACCAATAATTTTAAAAAACTCTTCAATTACAGATTTTTTAATATCACGAGTAATGAATACCATTCGGGTACTTTTATCTTCGTCAGGCCATTTAAGCCATTCCACAGGATGAAAAATATGTTGAACACCATGAATAATTGCAGGCCCGTCCTTACCTTTTATATTTATTATGCCTTTTAATCTTAACAATTTAGAACCCATTTGACTTGACAGTAATTCAATAAAAAAATTCAAAGTTGTCATACTTATCTGCTCATTAGTGACTAATGAAAAACTTTCGATGTTATCACCATGACGATTTATATCATGATGCTCGTGTTCGTGATTGTGATTATGATGGGTATTTTTGTTGTTGGTTTCATTGTATTTTTCAATTGCTAACCACTTTCGAGAATCCCATGAATTATTTAGTGGATCGTAATGATTTAATCCTATTAGCTCGGTTAAAGGAAGATTTTTTTTATTGCTCTCAATTATATTTGCTTTTGGATTAATTTTCTTAATTCTATTTTTAACTAAATTTATATTAGAGCTTTCTGAGAGATCAGTTTTGCTTAAAATAATTTTATCAGCTAAGGCTGTTTGTTTGATCGCTTCTTTGTGATTATTATAAGTATTTTCAGCGTTTACAGCATCAACTAATGTAATGATACCGTCAATAGAATAAATTCTGTGTAAATCTAGAGATGTCATAAGAGTATGTATGATAGGAACAGGATCTGCTAAACCGGTAGTTTCTATAACAACTCTATCGAAATAAGGAATAGTTTTTATTTTTAATTTTTTTATTAAATCAAGAAGAGTAGATTTAAGATCTTCCTGAATAGTGCAGCATATACAGCCATTTTGAAGTTCTACTATGTTTTCGTCAGTAGTCTCTATTAAATTATGATCTACGCCAACTTCTCCAAATTCATTAATAATTACAGCGGTATTTGTTATAACTTCTTGTTTTAAAAGAGCAGACAAGAGAGTTGTTTTACCGCTGCCTAAAAATCCAGTTATTACTGATACGGGAATATTAGTAGGAAATTGAGACATTATTAAAGTTAACACATTGTAATTCTGAATATAAATAGTATGTTATGTTATAACGTAATGTAATTGTCTAGAAAAGAGTAACAATGACTAAAAATATTAATAATGAAAATATTATTGAATTTAATCCTGATCCGTCTAGAGAAGAGGCAATGCAAGCTGTAAAAACTCTTATTGCATGGGCTGGAGATAATCCTAATCGTGAGGGATTGATAGAAACTCCTAAACGTGTAGTAGACGCATACAAAGAGTTTTTTGATGGTTACAAAATGAACCCAGACGAAATCCTATCTAAAACATTCGAAGAGGTAGAGGGTTATGATGAGATGGTTATTATAAAAAATATTAGACTAGAATCTCATTGTGAACATCATATTGTTCCAATTCTAGGCATTGCACACGTTGCATATATGCCAAATAAAAAAGTAGTAGGAATTAGTAAGTTAGCTAGATTGGTTGATGTCTTCGCGAAACGACTTCAAATACAAGAAACCTTAACTGCTCAGATTGCAGAAACCATTCAAAGAGTACTAGATCCCCTTGGAGTTGCTGTACTTATTGACGCGTCTCATCAATGCATGACTACTAGAGGTGTTCATAAACCTGAGTCAAGTACAGTTACAAAGCGTATGCTAGGTGTGTTTAAAACTGACGAAAATGTAAGATCTGAATTTATGGAATTAATTAGATAGGAGATTAAAATGATTGTTAAAATGGGTATAGATTTAGCTAGGGGCTTTGGACCTTGGAAAGAAATGTTTGTTAAAAATGAATATAAATTAAACGCTCACGGCGGTAGGTTAGTTTTCGCAGGTACTGAAAAAGATAATGATAATAAATTAACTGTTATTATGGACTTTGACTCACCTGAAGCATTAAAAAGTTTTGCTAGTGATGAAGAACTCTCTAAAATTCGAGAAGAGGCTGGTGCAATGTTAGAAACTAGTACAGTCACTATGATGTGCGCAGAATCTTTCACAAGCACTAACAATTAATAAATAATTCATTTAGTTTTGTCTAAAATAAACTATTTTATATTGGGCAATCCTTAAATTTAGAGCCTACGGCCTCAACAACTTTAGGATCTTTTTCTACTTCGTCACATATTTTTAATATGTTGGGACATTCTTTGAAAGGTTTTTCTTGACATGCATCTCTTAATACAGCAAATCCAGCTGTCTCTTGGACGGTTCTAATACAAGTATAGATAAAAATATCTGCGTAAGAACAATTTTCACCAGTAATAAAGGGGCCTATGTTTTTACTTTTAATGTGATTTTCTAAATATTGAAGTCTTGAATGATGTAATTTTGTTAGATTAGATACTCCAAGTTCTTTTCCACCCTCAGCAAGTGTGTCTGTAAGTCTCAAATTTCTCCAAAAAGGTTCATTATGTCCGGTAATTATGTCATGAAATGGTGATAATACAAAAGAGTAGTAATCCTGTGCCCATGACCAATACATAGCTGCTAAAGCGGCATTTTCTATTGATTTTGGTGTGAGGGGACCTGGATATTTGGTAATTAAATATTGAACAATAGCTAAGGAATCATTTAGTTCAATTCCATTTGATGGATCTTTTAACCATGGAATAGTTCCAAAAGGAGCTTCTGTGTTTTTATCAAAATCTTCCCCCATCGGCTTACTCATCATCATGTTGGTTTCAATTCCATGTAAGGCACAAATAATCTCAATTTGAAGTCCTCTTCCAACAACCGGAATATATGCTATATCAATTTTACTCATTTATTTGAAACTCCTGATTTAAATTGTTAAAACAATGACTTTATTATTTACTAATTAATAATTAAATCAAATAAATTAGTTTTATTTTAAATTAATTACTAGTGAGATCATTATGAATGAAGAATTATTTATCACTGGAGCTGGCGTAAGTGCAAGTAGCGGAATACCTACATTTAGAGGTAATGATGGTTTTTGGACAGTTGGAAGTGAAAATTATACACCTCAGGAAATGGCAACAAGATGGATGTACGAAAATAATCCTGCAGATTTTCTATTATGGTATTTCAAAAGATTTGCATCTTACAGAACAGTAAAACCAAATTCAGCACATTATTGGCTAGCTGACAAAAAGTTAATAACTCAAAATATAGACGGATTAGATGGAAGGGCAGGTAATACTGATTATATATCTATCCATGGCAGACTAGATAAAGTTGTTTATTACAGAAATGAAATGGAAAAACAATTACCTTTTGATGCTGAATGGGATGAAATTGATATAACATCAAATCCAACTGACGAGGTTTTAAAAGAAAAATTATTAGAGAAATTTAAAATTAGAGAAATTGGCAATACATTCAGCCCAGAAAATGGTATTTCGCTAAAACCTTATGTGTTGCTATTCGACGAAATTTATACAGACTTATACCGTATTTCAGAAGCAGAACAATGGATGAAAGTAGCTAATAAAATGATTTTTATAGGAACTTCATTTAGTGTAAATATTACGTCTATAGCGCTAAGATCAGCCATTTCTCGAGGAATTGATATTGATATAGTTGATCCTGAGCCTATTAAATTAGATTATGAAAATATTGAATATTTTAAAATGACTGCTGAAGAATATTGTGAAATGAAAAAATTAAAAAGCTAGTTATTATTTTTTAAAAGGTATCCAAGTTGCACTAGCATATGCAGCAAGTTTTCCATCAGTTCTATGCAAATGTGATTGTAGAAAACTAATTGTTTTTCCTGGCTTAAGAAAGCTTCCTTCGCATAAAACATTTCCCTCCTTTATTGGAAGTAGGTATTTAATATTCATTTCCAAAGTTGCACCTGCACCTGTCGTATTATAGAGTAAGTGTCCCATAGATACATCCATAGCAGTTGCTATTATTCCACCATGAAGAGTTCCTTGGGGATTAAACATTGGTGGTTTAGCTTCAAAGTTAACTAAACATTTATTATCG
>CABZSR010000022.1 GCA_902528415.1 uncultured SAR116 cluster alpha proteobacterium
GCATTCAATTCTATTATAAGTATCATAACGATAATTTTTACAGAGAAACATCATATTTAAATCATCTATACATCCTAAAAACACATCTTTAAATGATCATTTAGCAAGTTTTTATAATAAGGTACGTGATCAAACTTTAAAACTATCAGCCCCTTTGAGTGAAGCAGATCAATGTATTCAGTCAATGCCTGATGCAAGTCCAACTAAATGGCATTTAGCTCATACAACTTGGTTTTTTGAAACATTTATCCTTAAACGATTTGTAGGTGATTATCAGGAATTTCATCCTAACTACAATTTTTTGTTTAATTCCTATTATGAGCAAATAGGCGATCGTCATGCGAGACCTGAAAGAGGCATGATAACCCGTCCTTCATCAGCTGAAGTACACGAATATAGAGATCATGTAGATAAAGCAATGAGAGATTACTTTCAAACTAAGCCAACATCAGACGTTTTGCAGTTAATAGAGCTTGGTATTAATCACGAACAACAACATCAAGAACTTTTAATAACAGACATCAAACATGCTCTTTCAAGAAACCCATTATATCCTGTTTACATAGAACATCCCCCAACTATAGCATTGAGTGTAAGTGAAACGAGTTGGACAGACCACCCTGGAGGACTTGTTGAAATTGGATATTCCGGCAAAGATTTTATTTTTGATGCTGAAGGTCCACGACATAAAATTTGGCTTGAACCATTTCATTTAGCAAAATATCCAGTATCTAATCGTGAGTATATTAATTTTATCGAAGATGATGGTTACAATAGGGCTGAGTTTTGGTTATCTGATGGTTGGGCCCTGTGTCGAAAAGAAAATTGGGAAGCTCCAATGTATTGGCACAAAAATGATGATGGTACTTGGTCTAATTTTACAATGAGTGGTATGCGTCCAATTAATCTGAATGCTCCAGTTTGCCATGTAAGTTATTATGAAGCAGACGCTTTTGCTCGATGGACAAATGCCAGGTTACCTCGAGAAGCTGAATGGGAAATTATTGCCAACTCTTATGAATTAGATGGACATTTTGCTGATGCTAATATATTTGACCCTCAACCCTCAACAAAAGATGGTGTTTCACAAATTTATGGTGATGTATGGGAATGGACCCAAAGTTCGTTCAGTGCTTATCCAGGTTACCACATCCCTGGAGGTGTTATAGGAGAATATAATGGCAAGTTTATGTCAGGTCAGATGGTTTTACGAGGTGGTTCGTGCGCAACCCCTTCAGAACATATAAGAGCTTCTTATCGGAATTTTTTTCCTCCAAGTGCACGTTGGCAATTTTCAGGAATACGTTTAGCTAAAGACAAATTTGCTTCTACAACTAGTGTATATGCTAATGACAATAGTAATAAAGATATATTCTTAGATCATGTAATTTCAGGATTAGGTAAAATACCCAAACGTACATCATCTAAGTATCTTTATGATCTTAAAGGTGCACAATTATTTGAAAAAATTTGTAAACTTGATGTTTATTACCCAACAAAAACAGAGATTGAAATTCTTAATAAAAATGCAATTGAAATTGCAAAATATCTTGGTTCGGATGTAACACTAATTGAATATGGTTCGGGGTCTCTTGAAAAGGTGCGTATACTTCTAGATTCATTAAATGAACCCATTTCATTATGTGCAATAGACATTTCCGAGGAACAGCTACAAGATTCTGCAAGAATAGTACGTAAGGCATATCCAAAACTTGAGGTTTTAACAGTTGCTTCTGATTTTACTTCTCCACTTAAAATTCCAGTATCTCAACGTATTCCAAAGTCTAAAGTTGCATTTTTCCCAGGTTCAACCATTGGCAATTTTGAGCCTGCTGATGCCACAGTTTTTTTACAGACAATTTGTAAAACTGTTGGTAAAAATGGAAAATTGCTAATAGGAGTTGATTTAAAGAAAGATCATGAAACGCTCATTAAAGCATATGATGACAAATATGGTATTACTGAAGCTTTTAATAAAAACCTTCTTTCTAGAATCAACCAAGAATTAGGTGCTGATTTCAATTTGAATTTATTTCGTCACATTGCTCGCTATAATATTTTTGAAGGTAGAATAGAAATGCATCTTGAAAGTTGCATCGACCAAGCTGTTAGCATTGGTGAAAGAAAATTTTTCTTTTCAGCTGGAGAAACAATTCATACAGAAAATTCATATAAATACCACATTAACGAATTCATAGAATTGGTAGCCTTATCTGGATTCAAAAAAATTGCAACATGGACAGATAAGGATAATCTCTTTGCTGTTATGTTGTTTGAAGTGAACTAATGACCATAATTTATAGAATATAAAACTGGAAATGGTATTATCTTAATTACAAAAATTTTTATTTAACCATTTCAACATTTTGATCAAAAATTTTTGTCGACACTTGATTTATAGATTTAAATTTATAATTCATAAAATCTGTAAATTAATTAGAATTATTTAATGTATCAAACACCTATAATCTTATAATTGACTCAATCTCTTAGTTTACGCTTTATAATATAAATCAGGATTTACAATTCCAGTATCTACGGTAATTTTACATGAAAATCGATCTTCGTAATCCTTATTGAAGTTTTTTACATCAGACAAATGCTTCTTTAAATTTTCTTGATTATTAAAAGTAAAAATACCTAATCCCTTATCAGGAGTTATATGAAAAGATTTGAATTCTATAAGCCCATTAAACGTTTTAGGATCAAAATTATCTGCCATATATTGATGTCCTACGTGCATTAATTTCGGGTTAGAATATCTGACACTACAAACAATACAAAACATCTTTATCTCCAACTTCAAATACAAAAAATTAATATTTTATTGATGAATAAATAATATTCAATTTTTAAATTCTATATAGGTAATAGATTTGTTCTATAGCGACAGAATATGTTGCAAAAGATGACCTATCAATAAAGAAAGTTTATTATCTTTTTTGTCCAAAATCTTTTTGAAATTTTACCCCAATGGCATCTTGGGAAAAATGGAAAAGTCTCAGTCGCAAAATACTTATATATACCATTAACAAACTTACCATTGCATTCATCTAAATCTCCACTACCTTCAACAAATCTGTAATCTTCTTTGAATGCGCCATCATATTTTCCAAAAGGTTCTACCTTTCTATTCCCTTTTTTAAGTTGCCATGAAGATTTACTTTATTAGGAATGTAAAAAATTTCAAATCCATCAGCTGCATAACCAATAAGAGGTTTACCATTTAATAGTAATAAAGAGTTTGACTTATGGTAGTGGTACAACCCTCCATGATCTCCATGACCATTATATCTATCTATTCTAAATATTTTTTCATATGGTCTTATTGCTTCCAAATTTAACCCCGATGATTTATCTTTGCTATGCTTTCTTGGAGAGTTCTTATCATACCAATCCACAGTTCCAGGTCTAATTGGAATGCCCGTAAGGGTAACGCCAACAACTGAAGCAATATATTTATTTTTATTTGTTTTTATTGGATTCTTTCAAAAACAGAATTTAATTTTCTTTTTTTAAATTTATGAGGATTACCTCGCGTAGGAAAATTTCCTATTTCATGGTTTGGTGAACCGATCGATGAAATACAAGTTTGTTCTACAGCATATGTATATCCATTCCCTAAAGCTAAGAGGCAAAAAAAATTTAGAAACAAAATAATTAATTTATACATTTATCTAGTCCTTTAAAAATTATTCTACGGTATTGGATTTTGTTAGTTTGTTTGTTTTTTAAATAGAATTTTTTAAAAATTAGTAATTTTGTTTCTCAGGTATGACTCCCCTTATTCCACCTCTAGGGTTAGGAGTATCATCCTCTCTTCTAGGAATTATATGAATATGACAGTGAAAAATAGATTGACCTGCATCCTCTCCTATATTCATTCCAATATTGTAACCTGTTATTTCATTATCTAAGTATTTTAGTTCTGTTTTTTGTGTGTCTAATATTATTGGTATTTCTTCAAGTTCTGCTTTTGAGCATTGAAAATAACTTACAACATGTCTTTTTGTTATTATTAGTGAGTGTAGTGGAGTAACTGGAAAAGCATCTCTTATTACATAAAAATGTTTATATTCATGAACTATTCTCTGTGGTGGTAAGTTACAAAAAATACAATTACTCAAAATCAATCCTTCAATATATTTCTAATTATATCACTGAATTAAAAATTAATATTAACATTTTTGCTCAAGGAATTTGATAATGTTAGGTGTAATAAGTTCACCATCATGATCTAATGTTTTAAGTTCGTTTACTGCTTCTAAGTAAGTTAAAAGTTCAATATTAGATTTTCTTGCTTTTAATAGTTTCAGGCTAAAATCGTGATTAAATTCAGGATGAGCTTGAAGAGTTAGGACTGAATCGCCAATTGAAAAAGAAGATATACTACAGAATGAGTTACTAGCTAACAACTCTGCTTTTTTCGGAAGTTTAACAACTTGATCTTGATGGAAGAAAATTAAGTTTAATTTATTAAAATCACCTAACAAACTATTATATCTCTTAGTTGTTATTTCTTTTATTCCAACACCCCAACCTTTTGAAGATTTTGTTACGTGTCCACCTAAAGCTTGAGCAATAGCTTGATGTCCAAAGCATATTCCAAGCAAAGGAATTTTAAACTTAACAATTTTATTAATAATATCGAAAAGTTTTTTAATCCATATATGATTTTCGTAAACACCGAAAACGCTTCCAGTTATAATAAATCCATTGTAGTAAGCCAAATTTTGAGGAAAAATATCTTTGTAAATATTAAAAACATTTACATTCCAATGTTTGATTTTATCTTTCAGCAATAATGAAAACATTTGATCGTATGAAGGGTAATCTAAGACAAGATCTTTGTTTATTGGTCCAGCTTGTAAAATACATAAATTAAACAAAAAAAACCTCAGTAGTTTATGGTAATCATTTGCTTCATTCATATTTTATAGACTAATAGTTTTTTAAGTCTATGTTTTAGCTTTAAACTTTATGAATTATTATTGATGTACACCTTTTCCTATATGGGCAACGCCTTCAATTTCTACATATATTTCAGGACTACCCAAGTTTGAAACTTCGACTAAGGAACAGGCTGGAAAATTGCCTTCAAAGAACTCAGCCCTAGCCTTCCAGACCATATTGTTATTTTGAATGCGTGTTACAAAAATGGTCAGTTTGGTGAAGTCAGCCATCGTGCCACCAGCTACTTCAATCAAAGCCTTGTGTTTTGCAAAAATGATTTTGGTTTGTTCGTATTCATCCTTACCATCAATTGTTACGCCATCCGCATTTCGGGACGTTAATCCAGCAATGTATGCTATGCCGTCACATACAATACAATTAGACCAAAGCTTGGGTGCAGGTTCGCTCACTTTTGGGCTGGTGTACCTGATAATCATTTTTTAATTCCTTTCATTGCAAATATCTAAAGTTTAATTAGAAAATCAATTAATTCTGGTTATTAAATTCAGGGTCTATGGGAACTTTGATTCCATTTAGAAGATGATTAGTCCTACCGGCAAGAGACACAATAGAAAGAAACTCGGCATATTCTTCATCATTCATGCCTTTGGATCTAGCTGCAGCGGTATGAGAGTGAATACAGTAATCACAACTATTAGCTATAGAAACAGCTGCATAGATAAGTTCTTTGGTCATAGGATCTAGATGACCAGGTTTAGCCATTACTGATTTTACATCATTCCAAGTACTTTCAAGCAAACCTGCATCGAAGGCAAGATAGTACCATAAATTATTTATGAAATCGTTACCACGCGTGGCTCGAATATCATCGAAAACAGCTTTCACACGAGGGTTAGATTCTGGATTTTGAGGTGGTGATAAAGTGGGCATTAGATAACCTTTCTTTTCAAGAGCAACAATATTTTATCATCTGATTTAATTTAATTTTTAGAATAATATTTATTCAAGCCATAATTTAGTCTAAAATAATAATTTTAGAAAATTATATCTTTTGAGGGATTCATGACTAAACCTAAAATATTTGTAACTGGTGGAAGTGGAAAAGCTGGCAAGCATTTAATCCCATATTTGTTAGAAAAAGGATATTCTGTCGTAAATGCTGACCTTGTTCCACTTATGATAGATGGAGTAGATAATATAAATTTAGATATAACTGATTCTGGTCAAATCTTTAATGCTTTATCTGGTTATGCAAATATACCAGAACTTAAGTCAGGTGAAGGTCTAAAAAGTTTCAAAGCAGTTGTTCATTTAGCAGCAATACCAAGAATTTTAGTTAAGCCAGATAATGAAACTTTTCGTATTAATACATTAGGCACTTATAATGTTATAGAGGCAGCCACAAAACTAGGTATCAAAAAAATTATCTTTGCATCCTCAGAAACAACATATGGTTTTTGTTTTGCCCAGGGTAATCCAATTCCTAAATGGCTTCCAATTGAAGAAGATTATGAAACAAGTCCTACGGATAGCTATGGGCTTTCAAAAGTTTTGAATGAACAAATTGGCAAAGCATTTCAAAAAAGAACTGGTGTTGATATTTATGCATTAAGAATTGGAAATATTATTGAACCTAATGAATATCACAGGTTTAAAGAATTTTGTGATAATCCAAATGTAAGGCTAAGAAATCTCTTTAATTACATTGATGCAAGAGATTTAGCTCAAGCAATTGAACTTTGTATTAAAAAAGACGGTCTTGGTTATGAAGTTTTTAATGTTACTCACGATAATAATTCAGTAAATTTAACGGCTAAAGAAATTATTAATAAATTCTTTCCCAATGTAAAAATGAAAAGAGAAATGGGTGAATATGAATCAATTTTGTCTAGCAAAAAAATTAGAGAAAGTCTTGGCTTTAAACCAATACATGATTGGAAAAATTATTTTAAAGTCTAATGGATTAATAAATGCAAAATATTATAAATAAAATACCAGAATTCTGTATGTCTCATTGGTTGTTAAGAATACCTCTTATAATAGTTTTTATTCAACAAGGTATTTCCAAATATCCTGTAAACATTGAAGATGCGCAATCTTTTGAGTTACCTTTTTTAGTTTGGTGGTTTGTAGTTTATGGAGAGCTTGGTTCTGGTTTTGGTTTGTTAGTTGGAGGAATATTTCAATTATTAGATAATAAGTTGGCAGTTATTGCAGATATGATAACCAGATTCAGTGGTTTCACAATTGGCTCTATAATGACTGGTGTGATATGGATAGGAAAGCCCGAGTCATTTTTGGATGTAATATTATATGATAATTTTCATGTAATTCTATGGTTTGGTGGACTATATTTTGCGTTAAGAGGAAATAGAATATAACTAAAACCTTTCGGTTTTAACATTATTTGTATTATTACCTAAATTCCATTCAACCAAATAACAAAGAATAAAATTTCGGCTACAACAATGAATTAAACTCTAGAATTACTACTAGAAAATTTGTTCATAAATTCTGTTTTAAAAAATTTGGTCTAATGAAGAACTACACCTCTTAATAAAAGGGATGATGTGTCTGGGGAGGTTTTAGATTTTTATAATATGGGCAAATAGTAAAGAATTAATATAATGTAAAATTTGTGAACTATTTAGGTTGCCGAATCAATCATTATTAATATGCAAATATAGAAAAAAGCAAATACAAAAACTGGTGCCGCATTCGATATTTGTTTATTACTTTTTGGCGCAGGCTTCTTCCAATCTGCTGGCATATGATCTCTGTCCCATGCATCACGTCTTGTATCTTTTTTACGTTGATCAACGTGTATTTTTCTTGGGTCTACTTTGTAATCTTCTTTCATTTTTATCCTTTTGACTTGCAAGTTTTGCAGGAATTACCATATTTTCTGAGTTATAAAATAGAGAGAATATTTCGTTATTCTACCTTAATCATAATATTTTGTTATATTTTATAGAAAAATAATTTTTCAGTCTAAAAATTAGTCTTCAATTTAAGGAGAAAGCCACTCACCTTGCCAATTAGTCGTCTTTTTATAATAAGCACGAATATGTTTTGCCCCTAAGAGCAGTAGCTGAATTGATTGTATATGACATATCAAAACGGCGAAACGTCTCTGATCTGGGGTATGGTTGTAGTCAAGTGGACTTCCAATGACAGTACCAGGGCTGGGAATGGTTCCATAAGCGGTCCTAGAGTTAGTTGGAACATTTTTCCAATTTGGAATAGTAATGTCGCCAACATTGACTTCAACAACAACATCCATCTGAATTTGTAATTGGAATTTTTGAAGCCAAATATGAATTCCAGCACGTGGGTTCTCTTTAAGGGCAAACATTTTGGAAGAGGCAGTGTCTGTGTGGAACTCTATTTCGTTATTTTTTCTATCGCACCGTCTCATAACTAACGTGCGGGCATTTGGAAAGCCATCCGCACTTGATGTAACAAAGGTAGGGTGTCTAGCGGGCGATTTTTTGTCAGCCTTTCCCCGAGAAATCTGTGCCCAGCCAAAGTCCAAAAAATCATCTAATTTTTGAAAAACTTTCATTTATATAACATTTAAGTATAACTATTTAGTATGAGTTGCTTTTAAGATAATAATCCATTCTATTAATTGAACGTATGTTAAAATTTATTTTTTTTCCATTCCGCATTACATTAACTTTAATCATTACTCCATAATTTCCAGAATTCCAGACAGTTTTATAAAAAGATTCTAAATTATTAACAAATTGTCCATTTACTCCTGTTATTACATCGTCTGGCTTAATTCCGACTTTATAAGAAGGTCCATCTTTACTAACTTTAGTAACAACTATTTTACCACTATTATCATCTGAAGATAATCCAATATAAGGATTAACATTTGAAGTTCTACGACCATATCTTATTAAATCTTTCATGATTGGTTTTAAAAGATTGATAGGAACAAACATGTTACCTGGAGATATTATCTCCGGACCAACTGCATCTCTAATAAAAAGCGAACCTATTCCCACTATTTCACCTTGGGAATTAATTAAAGGTGCTCCTGTCCAAGCTGGATTATTTGGTAAAGTGTAAATAGGTTTCTCTAAGTAATATTCCCACCAACCAGCGAATGGCCTTCTAGAAACCATTTTAGCTAAAGAACCAATACCCATAATTGGTGAAGGAAGTATAAAAATAGAATCGCCCATATTAATGCTATTTGAGTCACCTATTTTTAGAGATTTTAATTTTGTTGGAACTATAGGGGAAACTAAACCAAAACCAGTCTCAAAATCATACGCAATTAATCTGGCGGGTATTTTTTTTCCATTAGGTAAGCCAATGGTTATTTCGCTTGCCTCAAGAACAATATAGCCAATTGTAAGTATATTTTTATTATCAATTACTACTCCACTACCTTGTCTAAAAGATCCAAGACTTTTTGAAGTTCTTGCTTCATTAGGAATTATGGAATGAATACTTACAATTGATTCATACAAATCATTGAATTTCTCTTTTTTCAAAATAGTTTCTTGAGCGTATATGTTAACGGATGTTAGGATGCAAAATTTATAGAAAAAAATTATTATAATCAGGTTTAATTTAGACAATCTTAAGTATTCCTTTGCAATATGAAAACTGATAGACAATAAGATATATAAATTTGAATATTGTCAAAATAATTAGTTTCCCAGTTAGAGATATTATTAGAATATATAAGTTGCACGAAAAAGGAACAATATGAAATTAAAACTACAACGTATCAATTCGGTAACCTCAAAAAATCATATTTTTTTTCGAATTTTATCCTCATCAATCTAAACTAATAATGCATACAACTACAGGAATCCCAGCTTGAGAAGTGGTGTGCTCCTAGGGAAAAAGGGTATTGATACCAGTATTTCAGAGATACGTTTGCAAATTATTTTAATGTGGGGTTGTGTGTGTGGCTATATTTTAATATTTAATATAATCTGTTGTTTTTATTCAATATTATTGCAAATTATGGCGGAGGGAACCTCCTCACGATTTCATTTTAATCATCTGATTTTATTAGATTTTATAGAATTATAATTATTTGGTCTACAATTTAGTCCACAATTTGAATTTTATTTTTTATATTTTACACTGGGTAAAGAAATTTTATAATTTTCTTATAAAATATAACTATTGTTCTAATGTAACCATTCTAAAAAAAGCTCTTCAATTGTAAGTACGAAGAACATAAAGAAATGGTTGATTTTTACTTTGCCATAAATGTCCAATTTTATGCAGAAATATCTATAAAAAACATTAAATAATAAAAAATGATAAACTAATAGTCTTACTAAAACATCTTTTATGATTTAAATCCAAGCAACTCCAAAATCAGAAAAACTAAGTTTTTGTTTTCGCCAATTTATTTATTTTTTCCCAGTTAATATAATATTGTAATATATTTTTACCTCAAATAATTTGATTTAACTATAATGAAGTTTAAAGCCGGTTTTTTTCTTAAACTTACGAACCTAATCCATATCTCATAAGTAAGTATTTAATAGGTTTTGCCTGTTGTAAAAAGCTTAAGCCTAGATCTCTTGTTCTTCTAATAATTAAATTATCTGAATAAGAGATTTTATTTAAAATATTTACGCTTGTGGTACGTATTTTTATATCTAGTAATCTTTTGACATTAAATTCAGCAACCATCTCATTAGAGCCTATTGAGTATTGATATTTTTTAATTAAATTGAAAATTACCTTAATGTCTCTAATAGTTAAATTCAAACCTTGGGCACCAATCGGTGGCAAAGCATGAGCGGCTTCTCCTATCAATATCATTCTATGATCTACAAATTTATCAGCTAATTGTGCGTTGACATTAGAAGATTGTAATTCAGAAACAACCGAAATTTCACCCAACTTATTGCAAGACCTTTTATTTATTTCAGTTTGAAGCTCAAACTTATTTAAACTAAGAAGATTGTCTATTTTTATACTATCATTAACCCAAATCACGGCAGACCTTTTTTCATCTTTGCTTTTAAGTGGTACAGTTGTAAAAGGTCCACCTGTATTGTAAATTTCATACGAAATGTTGTTATGAGATTTTTGGTGTTGAATTATAAAAGTAACAGCTTTTTGTTTAATATCTGTTATTTGTGTTTTAATGTTGTGATAATTTCTTATAAAAGAATTTCTTCCATCAGCACCTATAAGAAGTTTTGTATTAATACTTAGTTTATTTCTAAGATTTATAATTAAATGTTCTTCAAAATTTTCAATATTGACTATTTCATTATTAATATAATTTATCAATTTATCTTTCTTTACTAATTTCATGAGTATTTGCTTTGTTTCGCAATTAGAAATATTACAACCAAAATATTCTTTGGAAATTTCTTTGGCATTGAATTGGGTTTCATTCAAAACTTGATTGAATGGATAACCATTTTTACTGTTGATGATAGAAAGTATTTTAAGCGGATTTATATTTTTCGAAAGATGCTTCCATATCCCGGTTTTAACTAAGAAATTGATCGATGGAAGTAGATATGCTGTTGATCTAGAGTCTTTTATTTTTTGTAGGGAATAATTTGATTTTTCAATTGTGCAAACAAATATCCCTAATCTAGTTAGGGCTAAACTGCACATTATACCAGACAGTCCTCCTCCGCATATAACAACATCAGCATTTATTGTTTTCATTTGATACACTTAGATATATATTGAAATAAATTTTTCTTTAATTAACTTTAGTAATAATGATAATTATTATCAATGAATTTATTTGTGCTCAGGAGTGATTTATGAAGTATGAGAGATTAGAATTATTAATAAATGGAAAATGGAGAGCAGGTTCAGAAAATAAATCGGAACCCGTATATAATCCAGCCACTAATGAAATCATTGGTGATTTACCACATGCTTCAAAAAATGACCTAAAAGAGGCTTTAGAATCTAATAAAGAAGCGTTCAAATCCTGGAAAAAGGAACCATCCCTTAATAGACAAAAAATTATAGAAAATGCATGTAGAATACTTGAAGATAAATTTGATCATGTAGCTACTAACCTTACTGTTGAGATGGGTAAACCATTAGCAGAAGCTAAAATGGAGCTTTCTGTTGGGTTAGATGTATTGAGATGGTACGGAGAGGAGGGTAAAAGAGCATATGGAAGATTAGTACCTTCAAGAATGAATGGACTTTCTCAAACTGTTATAAAAGAACCAATTGGACCTGTAATTGCTTTTGTTGCTTGGAATTTTCCGGTTATGAATGTTGTCCGAAAGATTGGTGGAGCTTTAGCAGCTGGATGTACAATTACCATAAAACCAAGTGAAGAAACTCCGGGTACTGCTATTGCAATTGGTAGGGCTTTTGTAGAAGCAGGCTTGCCTCCTGGTGTGCTTAATATAGTATTTGGAGTTCCATCTGAAGTGTCGGAATATTTATGTAGTTCTAACATACCTCGTAAATTATCTTTTACTGGCAGTGTTCCAATTGGAAAGCATCTTCAAAAACTTGCAGCTGAAAATATGATTAGATGCACAATGGAATTAGGTGGGCATTCTCCTCTAATGGTGTTTGATGATATTGACATAAAAAAAGCTGCAAAAATTTCAGTTGCGGGTAAGTTTAGAAATGCAGGACAAGTCTGTGTTTCTCCAACAAGATTTTTAGTACAAGATAATATTAAAGATAAATTTACAGAAGCTGTCATTGAAGAAACTAACAAAATCAAGGTTGGGAACGGTTTGGAAGATGATACCAATATGGGACCACTTATTGCAGAAAGAAGAATAGACGTGATGAACGATTTTGTAAAAGATGCAATTGAAAGTGGTGCAAATATAGAAATAGGAGGAAACCGAATGAATAGAGTTGGAAGCTTCTTTTCTCCCACTGTAATGACAGATGTTAAAGATGATGCTAAAATCATGAATGAAGAGCCGTTTGGACCTTTACTTCCAATTGATTCATTCAAATCAGTTGATGAGGTAATCGATAGAGCTAACAGGCTTGATTTTGGACTAGCGTCTTATGCATTTACAAATAATCCTAAAATAATTGATAACTTGCGTTCAGAGATTCAAGCTGGTCTTTTAGCAGTTAATTCAACTGTTGTAAGTACACCTGAAACACCCTTTGGTGGCATCAAACACAGTGGCTATGGTTCAGAAGGAGGCATTGAGGGGCTTGACGCATTTTTAGTAACTAGATTTATTTCAGAGACTTATAATATTTAATAAAATTAGAACAAATCAGTAAACTTTAACAATAGGAGATAAAAATGAAATTTATAGTTCTAGCGAAATATACTAAACAAGGAACAGATGGTTGGTTAGACAACCCCGATGAAGATCGACGTGCAATGATAAGTGGACTATCAGAGAAGATTGGCGGTAAATTGTTGGATTTATCATACACAAGAGGTATATATGATGTTGCAGCTGTAGTTGAGGCACCTAATGCGGATATAATGACATCACTTAAATTAGCTATGATGAAAACTGGTGCAATTGCAGAATTAATTATACTTGAAGATATCGATTTAAATGCCATAGCCAAAAAAGGATCACAAATGATTGGATTGTATAAAGCCCCAGGTAATTGACGAAAGTTGGCTAAAGAAATCAAAGCATAAAATTAAATAAATAATAACCAAATAAAATTAAGCGTAAAATTTTTGGATAAAAGATTTAATTTCTGAAGTAATTATGTTGTTCGCTTTTGTCTAAAAAATAGAAACCAGCTGCTAAACCAATATTTTTTAAGAATTGAGTTAAATGCATTTGATTACTGAGGTCTGAATGAAACATAAAGGCAGTCATAAAACAAAAAACTATCATGGTATATATAGCTATCTTTTTGTAAATATTCAGCAAAATCATAACAGGTATTATTAGTTCTACTAAAACACCTAAATAAACTATTTCTCCGTAAAAATTAAAACTTTCTATCCAATTAATAGTTTGTTCGAGGTTTAATAGTTTGGTTATACCATTTGTGAAAAAAACACTAACTAACATTAATGTAAAAATTTTGTTTATAATGTGTGCTCTTGTCATCATTATATGAAATATGTTCTAAAAATTTTGATAGCCATTATCATTATCATAAATTTTATTAATAAGGAACACTAATTCTCAATGCTTAAAGAAAATAATAAAATTATATTTGGTATTTTTTATATGTTGGCAGCCTCTGCATTTATTGGTGGCACTGCAATTGTTGCTAAAATATTAGGAAAAGATTATTTTGGAGAACCATTGAGCCCATTCCAAATAAGCCAATCACGGTTTTTATATGGATTTGTTTTTGTCTTAATATTTTCTTTATTTTATAAAATAAAAATTGAGGCACCAAATCTTAAACTACATCTCGCAAGAACATCATTGGGATGGATAGGTGCTACAATCTTATTTGGTACTTCTAGTCTTATTCCAGTCAACGATGCGGTTGCTATTAACTTTTCAAATCCAGTTTTTGCAATGATATTTTCAATAATAATATTAAAAGAAAAATATTTTCCATATAGATCAGTTGCAATGATAATTACATTTTTAGGGGCTATAATATTACTAAGACCTGATTTTTC
The DNA here is from genome assembly GCA_902528415.1 of uncultured SAR116 cluster alpha proteobacterium. Classification (GTDB taxonomy): domain Bacteria; phylum Pseudomonadota; class Alphaproteobacteria; order Puniceispirillales; family Marisalimonadaceae; genus Marisalimonas. The sequence continues at coordinate 14,483 of CABZSR010000022.1, forward strand.
CAATTTATACATTGAACCAGTAGCATTAGTTTCAATTTTTGGAGCAATTTGTTTGGGATTAGAAGCAATTTTTATTAAACTTTTGACTAAATGCGAAAAGAATACACAAATATTGTTAATAAATAATTTCATTGGGCTAATTTTATCATCATTAATAGTTATTTTTTTCTGGCAAACACCAACTTTTTTTCAACTACTATTTTGTATACTTATCGGATTTCTTATGATTTGTGCACAAATCTGTTTTTTAATTGCTCTTAGGAGTAACCAGTTAAACTTTGTTATACCTTTTTTTTACAGTACTCTAATTTTTGTTTTATTTTATGACTATGTAATCTTTAGAGAGTTACCTGATTTTTTAAGTCTTTCAGGGTCGTTATTGATTATGATTGGTGGTGTGTATTTGTTTTTAAAAGAAACTAATAAGGATTTTTAATGCCATCAAATACACAAACATTGAAATTAAATTTTGGAGATAACCTCCCCTCTATTTCATTTTAATCACCTGATTACTTTACAATTTATAGAGTAATATTTATTCAGTTTACGATTTTGTCTACAACATATTTTAGTTAAGTTTAAATTTGAAAAATTCTTGATACCTTGATCGCTAACTTTAGACAATTTGTTAAAAAATTGCACACTTTATAAACAGATTTTAGAAATTGCCAGGTAACAAGGCTTGTAAATATTTTACTTGGAGCTTTTTCTTTCTACAATATTTGTGAAGACTAGATTTAGTTTAAAATTACCCATTTAAAATAAAAATAACAAATATTTAATTGTTCGTAAAAATATTTGTGATTTGTGACTAAGCAACTTGTCACCATTAATAGTATTGAGAAATTGCTATGACAAAAATAAAATTCCAAGATGTATTCCGAGACTCAATTCAGTCGTTATTTGGAACGAACCCGTCTGTCCAGGAAATGATAGATGCTTATCCAACTGCCCATCTAATTGGTACTGATTCTATTCAGACAGGTGGCGGTACCTTTTTTGATATTTTTGCCAAAAAAAACCGTAACGAATGGGCAGAAGTTGAAAAACTACTTTTACATTTTAAAAATCTTGGGGTACGACAATCTGCTCTGATCCGTGGTGATTTTCTTCTTGGTTATGAGCCTCAATCTTATGATGTAATAAAAGGGCTAGTTTTTGAATATGCAAAAATGGGGGTGAATATCCTGCAGAATTTCCACGGTTTAAATGATGCAGCATGTCTTTCTGGTGTTGCTCAGGCTGTCACAGAAGCCCAAGGTGCGGGTTATGATATTATAGCACAAGGAACAATTTGTATTGAAGATAATCCAAACGTAACTGTTGCCAGATGTCTAGTTTTTGCAGAGGAACTTATAGAACTTGGCCATAAAGGATTTTATTTGAAATCTGCTAGTGGAAGATTACATGCCTATTTTGTATATGAACTTGTATCATCATTATATAAGCGATTTCCTGACCAGGATATAACCATTCACGCACACTCCACTTTTGGTGAGGCTCCTGTCTGCTACATGGCTGCGGCTTTGGCAGCTGTGGAATTGAATAAGGATATAACAATGGATGTACAACATCCAGCTCTTGCTGGGTCAACAGCGCAACCAAGTATGAACAAGATGTTAAACCTCATAATGAATTATCCTGATGAAAGAGTTGCTGCAAAATCCCCGCAATTAAATTATGATGCTATCAAGGCTAGTATGTCTTCCCTTTATGGGTTGCGTTTCCAATATCGTGATTTCGAGTCACGTTATAATTCTGAACTTGTAGAAGCAATGTATTACGCACGCACACCAGGTGGTGCATCTGCAACACTCAAATCAATACCTGGACTGGTGGAGAATCTTGGACGCCTTCTTGGAGTAAATGGTCATCACGCGGATTGGGACCAAATTCAGATTGCAATATATCAAATGCAAGCAGAAATCTTAGAAGATCTTGGTCAACCAACTCAAGTTACGCCTTATGCTGCGAATACTACCGGTCAGGCCGCACTATCACTCTGGCATCAGTTAGAAGGCCGTGAAAAATACCATTCTCTTTATCCTGGCATTGCTGATTATCTTGTGGGGCGTCACGGAAAAGTTCCGTCTAGTACTAGCAAAAAGCTTATAACAAAAGCTTTAATGCAACTTAAAATGAGGACTTCAGATAAGTATAAGAAGGCTGTTGATCGCCCCAATGGAATGCCAATTGCTGAAGAAAAATTAGTTAAAGCTGGTCTGCCAAAGCCGACGCTACGCCAGAAAATTTCAGCCTCGCTGCTTAAGGATTCAGCGTCATTAAAGGCTATTGAGCATATACTTGACTGCGCTAATGAACGTAACTTGCCAGAACCTCCCCCTGCACTACCCTTTTATGCCATGCCCCCAAACCCAATGCTTCGTCCTGACGGCACTGGATTTAATCGTGACATAAGAGACGCAGTCAGTGCTATTGGAGGTTATTCAAAACTTCAAGAAATTGCTGAGCGTGTTCTTCACATTAAACAACTGGTTGATCGACGCTATATATTTCCAGCAGGAGAGGAAAATCTTGAAGAGAAATGGCTGAAAGCTAATATTGAGCGTCTGAATAGCATCATTGAAGATATCCCTCAGAAACTGGCTAATGCTAATTTCACAGTTGGACAGAGAATGATGATCTTGGAGGTTGAAAATTCCAGCAACATTCATCTAGCGATTAGGGATGCAGTGGAGCAAAAAGGTAAAGGGTTGTATAATTTTATGATCAGAATTCTTGATGTTAAAAGCTCTAATCTTAAAAATTAAATGCTCCTCTAGGCAACTTACTAATGGCCAGATATTAATTATAAAGCCTTAAAATAATTCTGTCCTTACAACCAAACTTTTTTGTAAAAGTCTTGGATGTCTTTTATTAAAGAAGAGGGATTCTCAAGAGCTGCAAAATGACCACCTTTGTTCATTTCAGTCCAATGCACCAGGTTAAAAAGCCTTTCCACATACGACTTAGGAGGCCATGTTAAGAACTCCTTTGGATAAACAGCACACCCAGTTGGAACCTCTACCCTTAGCCCTTCTTTAGAAAGTATTCGTCCCCCTTCTTTAATTCTACCATAATAAATCCAAGATGACGTATTAAATGATTTAGTTAGGATATAGATCATAATATTGGTTAACAAATCGTCTTTTTGGTATGTCAAATCTAGACTTCCATCTTTTAAATCAGACCAATGGTAAAATTTTTCTACTATCCAAGCAGCCACACCTACAGGGCTCTCCATCATAGCGTAACTAAGTGTTTGAGGTTTAGTGCTTTGTATAGCAAAATATCCGCTTTGAGAAACATAATCTATATTAAATTGTTTATCCCAATTTTTTTCTTCCTCTGTTTTTGGCCCATCTATATGTCTTGCGGGAAGCATGTTAATATGAATACCTTTACAATTTTTTGAGTGATCAAAACCAAGCCATGTAGAAATTGCACTACCCCAATCTCCTCCTTGAGCAACATATCTTTCATAACCAAGGTTTTCCGTCATTAGTTTGTTAAAAATCTTAGCAATTCTTCTTGGTCCAATCGGATTAGCGGGTTTCCCAGAAAATGCAAAACCAGGAATAGAGGGCGCAATAATATCAAAACAAATTTCGTCTTTATTCCCACATTTTTCTGGTTCGCAAAGTGGTTCAATGATTTTCAGAAATTCAACTATTGAGCCTGGCCATCCGTGAATTAAAATTAACGGGATAGCCTTCGGGGAAGAAGATTTTTTAAAAATGAAATGAATATCAATATCATCTACTTTTGTAATATAATTAGGCTGTTGATTTAATCTGAACTCCTGAGATTCCCAATCATATTTCTTGGTCCAATAATCAGCTAAATTCCTCATGTAATCTATATTTGTTCCAAAAGACCAGCCACCTTCTTTAGGCATTTCATGCCATGGAAACATTTCAACTTTTTCTTTGATTTCCACAATTCTTTGTTTGGGATAGGATATTTTAAAAGGGTCTATTTTCATTTTAAAAATAAAAGTCAGATAAAAGTTAATAATATAAATATTTAATTGACATTCAAGCGGAATAATTCTTCTACATGGATTTTAGCACAATCAATTAATTTAAAATCAACATTGTCTGATCGATAAATCAAGGCTAGGTCAGTCCCTCCTAGCATTATTGCATCAACCTTATTCTTACTAAGAAATTGATTACATGCTTTTTCAAATATTTCTTTTTGTTCATTATTTGCACGACCCAAAGTTGCCATTTCTGCATATGCTTCGTGCACTTTATCTAAAAGGTTATCCTCTGGTATAAATACTTCGGCTGATGTTATCATTGAATAAAATTTTGACACCATAACTGGTTTGGTAC
>CABZSR010000023.1 GCA_902528415.1 uncultured SAR116 cluster alpha proteobacterium
CAATCAAGAATTGAGGATGCCGATTTTGCTGCAGAGACATCAAATTTGACAAAGTCTCAAATTTTATCTCAGGCTGCAACTTCAATGTTAGCTCAAGCAAATGCATCTAAGCAAAACTTATTACAATTAATACAAGGATAAGTTTAGTGATTGATATTTTCAGTAGGGTTCTTTTAATAAGAGCTCTACAGAGAAAAAAAATAAAATTGTGCATGACAAAAATAAATACAGAACATTAAAATAAGTAGAGCCCCTGAATAGGGGCTCTACCTTTTTGGGATAAGTCACTTTATTAGTGACTTGTACATGGCAGGATTTTTATTTTACAGAACATAAATCCGTTACCAATTATTGTTGCAACAACTGAAGTACATTTTGTTGTGCTTTACCAGCTTGAGCTATCATAGCCATAGCCGATTGTTGCAAAATCTGTGCCTTAGTCAATCTTGCTGATTCTTTTGCAAAGTCAGCATCTTGTATTCTTCCTCTAGACGCATTTGTGTTTAAAGCAACATTTGATAAGTTATCAATGGCCTTTTCCATTCTACTCATTAAAGCTCCAAGTTTAGCCCTTTCTTTATGAATGCGGTCTAGCGATCTATCTAAAACTCTTAGTGCGTCAATTGAAGCTTGTCTGGTTTTTACATTAACAGCAGATAATTTATCTAATGAGGCAGCACCAGGTGAGGCTTCAAATAATCCCTTTCCGTCTTCACCAACAACTGTGAAACTATTACTTGATGACATTTCTAATTGACCAGTAACTATTACTGAATCCGCAGCTTTTAGACCGATAGTAATTGCGCCAGTGGTCGCAGCTGAAGTTACAACAGTATGAATTGTTCTAAATATTTGTCTTCCAGTTACGGTTCCGTTTGCTGTTGGTCCCGTGATAATTTCGGTTAAAGAAGACCCATCCATTCCAGTGCCCGTTACAGTAAAAGTTTTTCCACTTTCGTCACTTGCCGAACTAGTTACGGTTACAAGAGCGGCTTGATTTACAATTGTATTTAAAACACCAACTTTTACATCCGCATTTGTGTCAGCAGCTGAAGGTACAACAGATGTTACAGTTGCAAAAATATTAGTCGATTGTTTGGTGCCTGCAGCAGTAAATGCAGTTATAGTTTCTTCAAGGGCATCACCATTAAGGTCAGTACCTGTAATTTTAAAAGTTCCATCAGTGGCATCATCAGATGTTATTGTTATAAATGAATTATGGACAGTAGCTGTATTAAGCATTGTGATGCCTTGAGTACCATTAAATCCATTACCAGTTGTAATAGCAACAGATGTTGCAATTGCGTTATCGTCAGTTGCTTTACTTAGTGGTCCTGAAGATGTAAATGCTGTTGGAGTTGTTGTTCCAATTCTTCCACCAATTGTAATTACTCCGCCAGGAGTTCCTGTATAAATACCGTCTACATCTGTGGTTGTCGCACTTGTATCACCCAAAAGAACTGCATTTCCTGCTGTGGCTTCATCATTATCCAAACTAGTAACCATTAGGGTTCTTCTTGATCCAGTTGACGTTGTGTCTCCGTCAAAGTTAACAGTCCCTAATTTAATATCGTAACCCTCATTTTGAACCAGAATAATAGAAGATTTGTCAGTAGATAAAGTAGCAGTTACCCCAGTAGTTGATGTGTAATTATTTATAGAATCTCTCAAACCAGACAATACCGAACTAGCTTTATCATTACTTAATGTAATGTTTGCAGCAATAGTGACTGCATTTGTATTTTTACCTTGAATACTTATTGATAAACTAGTCTGACCATTATAAGCATCATCTAGTGATTTAGCCTCTAATTTTAATTGAGTTGACGCAACGGCGGTTACACCAGTTGCATTAAATACAGCATTAACTGAAGTGGCAATGTCTCTAACATTAGATCCTGCAGCCACTGAAATAGCAGAACTTCCCAAAATTCCATGTATTGTAAAAGCTTCGGCTTGAACCAAATTCGCTTCAGTTGTATCAGCAACTGCATAGGCATTTAAAGCTAGATTATCATTTTTACCAGATGTATCTGTTCCATCTGATTTAGCTTTAAAAGCACCTAAAGAATCTAATCTCATTGAAGATATTGATAGTGATGCAAATTCTCTTTCATGTGTCCCTATTTGAAAACGTCTATCTGCAAATGACCCATCTAAAACAGCAATCTCATTGAATGTTGTATCTCTGGTAACTCTGTCTAATTCAGATAACATCTGTATAACTTCTTGATCTAGATACGATCTTTCTTCAGCATTCATGACATCTGATGCTGATTGAATAGCTAATTCTCTAATTCTTTGTATAATTGCCGAAGATTCGTCTAAAGCACCCTCTGTAACTTGTGCCATAGAAATAACATCGGCAGCATTTCTGACTGATTGTTCTAATCCTTTAATTTGGGCCGTCATTCTATCAGCAATTGCAGCACCCGCAGCATCGTCACCTGCATGATTTATTCGTTTACCCGATGATAAACGTTCCATTGCCTGCGTCATATCACGTTCTGTGATAGTCATCTTATTAAGTGCAAACATTGCCGCACTGTTAGAATTCACTGTTGGCATGTTAATCTCCAAATTATTTTCTCAGGAGAACACTGCAATTGCTATGCCAATTTTACGGTTTTTTTTATTTAAGCATATCTTTCAACAGATTTTTTTAATTGGGTTAGTGTTAATGGGATAGCACTAATCATATTATATCTAGTTGAAATCTCATTATGAAAATAGGAAGGCGATAAGGAAGCGCGAGATCTTATAAAGCTCTCTGTAAGTGAACCATTACTTGCTGATTGATTATTTACATATACATGTCTTATAAAATTTGGAGGCATGTTATTTAAAGGTCTTTTTGAAACACCTGTTTCTTCAACTACTCTATTATTTATTGGCATAATGTTTGCAGACAAACTTGACGTCTCATTTTTCAAAGGTTTAGAAGCGTAGACTTCATTAATACCATATGGATTTTGAGCATTATTAATAATCATGGTGTAAATTAAACACAAAAAAAAAGAAAAATCAAATTTTTGATATTAATTAATATAACTTAAGCATTGCTATGACAAATAAAGAATACATAAATGCATATAAAAAAACACAACAATCATCTAATACAGAGACGTCTTCTCACGAAATAGTTAGAACTTTGATGAAAGAGTTAGTTAACACAATGCACAAAATTGTATTAGATATACAAGATGATAGAGCTAAAAAAGTTGACAAATATACATTAGACAAAGCCCTAGACGAGAAAATCACTCTTAATAAATCAAAAAATTTGAGTAAATCATTATCTATTATATATGGTCTTCAAACTAGCTTGGATTTTGATAAAGCCTTAGAAATAGCAAATAATTTATTTCAATTATATGAATATTGCCGTCAAGAAATAATAAAAGGATTTAGTCAAAAAATTGAAAATGGTATTATTAAAGCGATTGATATCATAAAGAAAATAATGGAAGGATGGGAAGAAATATCATCTTTGGAGAGAAAAGATGGATAGTATTAATCATGATTTAGATTTATTAGAACGTCTATCCAAAAAAATTTCTGATTTACTTTACAATAATGAGTTTTCTCAAATTCCTAAAATAGATATTCAAAGAAAAGAATTAATAAAAAAGATTAAAGAAACACATTTAAACAAAAATATTATCAAATGTAGAATTAGTGAATTATTAGAAAATAATAACAAAATAGTTCGGTCTATAGAAATAAAAATACACAAATTATCCAAAGATCACAATAATTTTAGCAAAAGATTAAAAGCATATTCTTTCAATAAGTAGTTAAATTAAAAAATTACTTAAAAATAATAAAATTTTTTTAAAAAAATTAAACAAATCAATTTTTCAGTCGTAAACAATGCTGATTTTTAACATAATTCGTGGAGGGATTATTTAATGCTTAATATTGGTAATTTAACAGCTTCTCATTTTATTCAAAGAAATATGTCTAATCATATAAAAGAGATGACTGAAAGCACGCACAGATTATCTTCTGGCAAGAGAGTAAATACTGCATCTGATGATCCATCATCAGTCGGATCAATATCTAGATTAAATGCCCAAGTCCTCTCATTAGGAGAGGCAATATCAAATGGAGCTGAAGGAAAGGTTTTAACTCAGACGGCAGATAGTGGCTTAAGTTCAATTAATAATTTATTAGCACGGATTCGTGAACTTGCCGTTCAGGGTGGAAATACAACGTTGACAACGGCTGACAGAAATACGTTACAAGTTGAAATAGATGCCTATTTAACTGAAATTGATGCTGTTACAAAATTAATTAAATTTAATACAATTAAATTATTAGATGGATCTAATGACAATGTGAGTTTCTTAGTTGGAGAAAATAAAGATGATAATATTTCTATTAATCTAGTTAAATCTGATAGCACCGCATTGGGATTGTCTGGCGGTTCAGGTGTAAAAGAGTTTACCAGTGGAAGAGTGACAGGATTTACTTACAATAGTAGTAATCTTGCAGCTAGCGATATTAAAATTAACAGCCAGAATGCACTTGCTTCAACATTAACTTCTAATTTATCATCAGGAAACAATACAGCTACAGCATTAGTCACAGCTATCAATGCTAACTCAAATAATCATGGAGCTACAGCTACAGGTTTTAATAAACTTACTTCAACCGCAAAAAGTTCATTAACCATGAGTAACACTTTTACTATTAACTCTAATGTTATATCCATACAAACTAGTTTAGAAAATTTAGTAACTGAAATAAATCAAGAAGCTGCAGGCGTAACAGCTACCCTAAATTCAGATAATACAATTACTTTGTCAAATACTACTGGAAACGACATAGTGATTGGAGGTAATGCACCAACTGATGCGGGTTTTACAGCGGGTACTTATCTAGGGTACTTGAAACTTGCCAATGTTGATGGCACTTTTGTTAAAATAGAAGCAATGACTAAAGCAAACGGTTATGCATCAAATAGTGGAAATATCGACGATTTAGCTAGATTTGGATTTAATGAAGTGGATTCAAGTACAATTATTAGATCCGATTTAGTTTCTACTAACTCCTTAACATCATCTCACGACATAAAAATTAATGATATTGAAATTGGTGTATCTGATAGCGCATCAGCAGCAGCTAAAGCTATTGCAATCAATGCAGTATCTTCATCAACAAATGTAACTGCATCTGGAATTAATGTAGTAACACTCGACATTAATGTTGGAGAAGCTTCATCAGCTGGTTCTAATATTAGTATTAATGGAAATGCAATCAATTTTTCAAGCGTAACTAATACAACTGAAACTATTACAGCAATAAATAATGCATCTATTGGTGATATTATTGCTTCCGCTAATTCTAGTGGTGAGGTTGAATTAACAAGTGCTAGTGGAGCTGATATAGTTATAACACATTCTGGAACAGCAGGCGTGTTTATAGATGCACACACTGATGCCACAGGAGCTTCAATATCTGTTGCTGGATCGGGAAGTTCAGTAACATTTAAAGGACAAATTTTGTTAACTCATACTGCTGGGGATGTTATAAAAATATCTGGAGATGATGTTGGTGAACTTGGTTTCCAAGCCCAAGCATCAAGCAGTGCGTCAATACCTGGATCAACTATTTCAGTTTCAACAACATCCAATGCCACATCTGCTTTAACTACAATAGATACAGCGATAGATACTATAGCAAATACGAGAGCAAAATTTGGTGCAAGTGAAAATGCTATTGATCATAGATTAAATTATCTTCTAGATGCTAAAACAAATTCAACTTCAAGACTATCTAAGATAGAGGATGCTGATTTTGCCCTAGAAACAGCTAAATTGACGAAAGCTCAAATTATGTCAAGAGCTGCATCATCAATGCTTGCACAGGCTAATGCAAATGGCGAAGTTTTTTTAAGACTAATTAATTAAGAAATATTTTGATTTACATTTATGGAATATTTCTTCATTTTTTCAATTAAAGTAGTTCTTCTTAATTTTAATTTATCGGCTGCTAAGGCAACTTTGTTATTTGTTTGTTCTAATGCTTCTTCTATTAAAACAATTTCAACATCTTGTAGATGCCTTCTCAAGTCAATTTCATCATAGAAAGAAAACCAGTTTTTATAATTTTTGGGGTGTGGCAAATAATCTTCGGGGCTATTACTATAATCAGCTTGATGAATGTTTGCAATACCACTTAAATCAGATGTCATTTCCCATAAAGCATCTTGTTCTTCGGCAACAGAAGGTACTTTTAATCTAAGAAGATTTTCATAGACATTTGAACTTGTAATTTCTTTTCCAGGAAAAATTATACAAGCTCTCTCAATTACATTCTTTAGCTCGCGAATATTTCCTGGCCAATTGTGCTTAGTAAGAGCTGTTATTGCATCTGGTGTAAAGATTGGTTTAGCAAATTCTTCTAAATTTAAATTTGACAAGAGTTTTTCTTGGAGGTTTGGTATGTCAGTTCGTCTTTCAGCAAGAGAGGGGACATTAATTGGAAGGACATTTATTCTAAAAAATAAATCAGCCCTGAACTCACCGCTCTCAACTTTTTTTTCTAAATCTCTGTGAGTAGCACAAATCAACCTTAGATCAATCTTGATATCGTCTGCACCCCCAACACGCTGAATAGACCTACTTTCAATAGCTCGTAGTAGCTTTGCCTGAAGAGGTAAGGGCATGTCACCAATTTCATCTAGGAATAAAGAGCCACCACTTGATTGTTCAAATCTACCTTTTCTTTGCTTATCTGCACCAGTAAAAGATCCTTTTTCATGACCAAAAAGTTCAGACTCTAATAATTCAGAAGGAATTGCAGCACAATTTACTGTAACAAAGGGTCCTTTTTTTTTTGAACATTTATGTATAGCTTGGGCAACTATATCCTTACCTGTTCCTGTTTCTCCTAAAATCAATGCTGTACTATCTGTTTGTGAAACCATTGCAATCAAATTTTTCATTGATTTAGTTTCTGCACTTTCCCCATCAATCATATCATTTAGCTTATCTATTATAGATTTTTCTTTAGAAGATTTATTTGATAATTTATCAACAACGTTCATTTTAATATCCGTCAAATATTTGAAATTATATTATAATATCTGTCATAATAATGACATACCTTGCAATAAATCAATGATGAATTTTAAAAATTATTCTAAATCTCAATCGACAAAGTCAAAAAAGATAATAAATCTTAGATTGGCAAGCTTCTTGCTTCTAAAAATTTATCAATTTTAGGAGTTTTTAATGAGCCAAATCATTGTTATAAAAAATAGTCTAAAAATAGTTAATAGTTTGTGTGACATATTGGAAAAAAGAGATGTTACAGTAATTAAGGCTGGCACTGACAATTCAAAGCCTGATTTTCTTTGTATTGATTTAGTAGGTTACCAAGCTGATACAATCGTATGTTCAGATATTTTTGAAAAAGAAATTGGTGGCTCTTCAAAATTAGTTTCATTTGCTAGGCAAGCTAAGTTATCGAAAATAATAATTATAGCTGATGATACTAAAATTAACGGAATTGAAGTCGAGGATGAATTAGGTGGAGCAGTCAAAAGGATTACAGTTTCAGATTATACAGACCAATATGCATTAGAACTAATTTTTAATACCTGTTGTCCTCATATCTCGTTTTCTGCTGGAGATACAAAAACCTATGAGCTTTTATCACTAGCAAGAAGAGTAGCAATTACTGATGTAACAGTTTTTATTAATGGCCCAACAGGATCGGGGAAAGAAGTTTTAGCTAATTACCTACATGAAAACTCTAATAGAAAAAATGAACCCTTTGTAGCTGTAAACTGTGCGGCTATTCCAGAGAATATGTTAGAGGCAATTCTGTTCGGGCATGAAAAGGGCGCCTTTACAGGTGCTTCAAATGCAAACAAAGGAATTTTCAGGGCTGCAGATAAAGGCACATTGCTTCTAGACGAAATTTCTGAAATGCCTTTATCGTTACAAGCAAAATTACTAAGAGTTCTACAAGAAAGAAAAGTTACACCTGTTGGTGGTCAAAGAGATATTGATGTAGATGTAAGAGTTTTGGCAACATCAAATAGAGATATGGCATATGAAGTAAATCAATCTAGGTTTAGAGAAGATTTATACTACAGATTGAACGTGTTTCCACTTCAAACACATAACTTATCTTCGAGGAAAGATGACATTTTACCGATCTCAATAAAAATTTTAGACAAACACAATAATGAAAGTAAAACAATGCCTTACATTACATGTGATGCAAGAGAGTTGTTATCTAGTCATAATTGGCCTGGAAATGTAAGAGAATTAGAGAATACCCTTCAAAGAGCGTTGGTATTGTGTAAAGACAACATTATAGATGGTAAATCTATAATGATAGATAAATCTTTATCAAATATAAGTGAGAATTCATCAGTTGATTCTTTTGCTGATCAATTAGCTTTTGCAAAAGTAACATAAGAGGAAAAAAGTATGCAAGTTTCAAATCAAAATATTAGTAGTTCAAGTCTCCTTCGACAAAACATACTAGAAAAAGCCAATCAGGCATTTTCAGGGGGTGAAAAAGCAGAAGATTTTTCAAAAAAAATTAATGATGCCATTAATTCTGTAGCCGATAGTCAGAATAAAGCTTCAAAAATAACTAAAGATTATGAGCTTGGAAAAGAAACTGATTTAACTAAAGTTATAATGCAACAACAAATATCAAGTATAGCATTTCAAATGACCTTGAATGTTAGAAATAAAGTTTTGAGTTCTTACAAAGATATAATGAATATGCCCGTTTAATTTAATTTGTTAGGAAAAGAAAATGGCTGAAGCAACAACTGGAAATAATTTAACTGGTATGAATCAAGGCACAGGTATTGTGAGCAGAATTTCATCATCTATTTCAAATGTTAGAAAGATGACTACAGATCCCGCAGTTCAAAAATCAGTGCCGTTAATATTTGGAGTAATTGTTGCTTTCATAGGATTAATAGTTTTTTTTACCATGCAAAAAACAGATATGACAACATTATTCGCCTCACTTCCAGAAAGTGAAAAGGCAATTGTAATTCAAACATTGCAGCAAAACGGGGTTGATGTTTCCTTAAATCCGTCAACTGGAGAGGTTGTAGTACCAGTAAAGGATTATCATGAATCTAGAATGCTACTTGCAGGTGAAGGATTACCTTCTTCCGTCTCAGATGGCTACGATACTTTAGGTGACATGCCAATGGGAACAAGTAGATCAGTAGAGGCAATTAAAATAAAACAATCTTTAGAAGCAGAATTAGCAAGATCTATAAACCATATTTCTGGCATTAGCTCTGCAAGAGTTCATTTGGCTATTCCTGAAAAAACAGTTTTTGCTAGAGAAATTACTTTACCCTCAGCTTCAATATTTGTAAAGTTATCTAAGGGAAGATCGTTGGGAAGACAGCAAGTTCAAGCAATAGTTCATTTAGTATCCACTTCTGTTCCTAACTTACCTTCTGAAAAAATAACTGTCGTAGATCAATTTGGTGAACTCTTATCTAAGCCATCTAGCGATGTTTCTACATCTTCATCCAATGAACAAATGTCGCAGACGATGAGATTAGGTGAGATTTATAGGTCAAGAATTATTTCATTATTAACACCAATTCTAGGTGCAGGAAATTTAAAGGCGGAAATAAATGTAGATATGAATTTTACTAAAAGGGAGATAACAGAAGAATCTGTAGACCCTAAGGGAAATGCCCTTAGAAGTGAACAAACCTCATTAGATGAAAGTGCTAATCCAGAGGCAAGAGGCATTCCAGGAGCACTTTCAAACGCCCCTCCTTTAGCACCTGATCTGAAAACAGAGGCTCCAGAAGACAAAGATGCAGGTGGAAGTTTAAAACAGAGAAGTCAAACATCTGTCAAAAATTATGAAGTTAGTAGAAAAATTGAGACTACAATAGCTCAATACGGAGAAATTAAGAAAATTAAGGCTGCCGTTATAATAAGAGAAAAGAAAGTATTATCATCAGAAGGATTGGTAACTTACGAAAAATTCAGTGACCAAAAGTTATTAGAAATTAAATTATTAGTCCAAGAGGCTCTTGGTTATGACGAAGCTAGGGGTGATAGCGTAACGGTAAAAAGTAGTCCGTTTGTAGATATGCTTGAAGAAGATGTTTTACCTTGGTATGAGAATGAGTCAATAAAAGAACTAGTGCAACAATTAGCAACTGTTTTAATTTTAGCAATTGTTATATTTGGAGCACTTCATCCTCTCTTAAAAAGGGTGCTAGTTCCAGCTGGATTTACTGCTGGAGGACCAGGAGGCATGTTAGTTGGAGAAGACATGGATGACGACGATGAAAAAATTGAGGTTCAAGAAGGTGAGTCACTTGAGGACATTAAGGCTAAATTAAAGCCTAAAAAATCTGCAATTTCTGCTGAGATGCTTGACACTGCTAATACATATGACGATAAGGTCGCTGTAATTAGAATGATTGTTGGAGATGAGGCAGGCCGTGTTTCGAGTGTCTTTAAAGGCATGATGGAAAAAGATTCTTAGATTAGATTAAGTTAGATAAAGTTAATAAAGTAGGGTAATAAAATGGCGGAAGCAGAAAAAAAACCTAGTGCGAGTGAAGTTTACCAAGGTTTGACGGGGACACAAAAATGTGCAATTTTGATGATGTTGATTGGAGAAGATGAAGCTGCAGAAATTATGGCAAACTTATCTCCGAAAGAGGTACAAGTCTTAGGATCAGCAATGTACTCTGTACAAGGTTTAGGACAAGATACTGTTAACTTAGTTTTAGATGAATTTTTAGCTATTATTAAAGCTCAAACAAGTTTGGGTATTTCTGGCGGTAGTTACATTAAAAATGTACTAACTAAATCTTTGGGAGATGATAAGGCTCAAACTGTTTTGGGTAAAATCACACCATCAGACAGTAATAAAGCTATTGAAATTTTAGATTGGCTTGATGCAAGATCTATTGCTGACTTAATTATTGACGAACACCCTCAGATTGTTGCTTTAATTATTTCTTACTTAGAGCCCACGACCGCGTCAGATGTTCTAAACTTTATGCCTGAAGAACGACAATCTGATTATATAAGAAGAATAGCAACTTTAGAAACAGTTCAACCAGAAGCATTAAAAGAATTAGACAGAGTGATGCAAAAAGTGTTCTCATCAAATGCTAGTTTGCGAGCTAGTAAAGTTGGAGGTGTACCTGCAGCAGCCAAGATAATGAACTTTTTGAGTGGTGATAATGAAGCAAAGATTATGAAGGAAATCCTAAAAGAAGACAAACAGTTAATGTTATCAATTCAAGATAGTATGTTTGTATTTGAAACATTATTATTATCTGATGATAAATCTCTTCAAACTTTACTTCGAGCAGTTGAAGATGACTTGATAATTCTTGCTCTTAAAGGCGCGGATGAAGAGTTAAAAACAAAATTATTTGGATGCATGTCTCAACGTGCAGCGGCAAATATTCAAGATGAAATGGAAGCTCTTGGTCCAGTAAGACTTACTGAAGTACAAGAGGCTCAAAAGCAAATAATTGCTGTTGCAAGACGAATGTCTGATGAAGGATCGATAGTACTGGCAGGACGTGGCGGCGATGATTATGTATAAATCGAGATAATATAATGACTCTAAACGTGAAATTTGATCAAGAAAAACATGATCATAATAACATTATACCTCTAGGTAACGATGAAATTAAATCTATTTTAAAGACCCAATCTGAAGCAGTTTTTGAAGATAAAAATATTACTAACAAATCTAATTTTGTTAAAAAATCTCTAATAGACATTGCCATGGATTTTGAAACTAAGGAAAGAAAAAAAGAAACGTCAGAAAATAATGAAACCATAAAAAAAAATATTACTGAAACTGAAAAAAATGAGAACATTGAAGAAAAATCGAATGAGGATGTTGATCAAACAGATAGTGCTGTTCAAGACCCCACCTCTAGTAAAATAGATGAACTAGAAAGGCTATCAGATAAATCTTTAAGTGAACCTGAATTGGTTGATCAAAATAATGGTGGAATAAATACAACTTCAGATGAAACAAATACCGAAAATAATCAATCAGAGAATATGACTGTTTCAAATACAAAAATTGGAAATGTTAATAGTCAAGTTAAAGATCAGTTAAATGAAAATGAAATAATCTCAGAAACTAATAATAAGATTGACAAGACAAAGCAAGCACTTGAATCAGTTAGGGATGCAGTTTCTCAATCATTAAATAAAATCGACAACGAAAACGAAAATAATGCAAATGAAAGTAAAGATATCCCTAATGAAGTTTCTGAAAATATTTCAAAGGATTTTGACCAGTTCAAGAATATTTTTTCATCCTTATCAAATTTAGGTGAGAAAGCCATATTTGAAGCATTACAAATTAGAATTATCGATATCGCATATGAACTAGCAGGTTACCAAATAGATAAGATGCCAGAAAAATATGAAAAAAAAATTAGGTCTCTTATTAAGAATATTAATTGTTTTGAAGATAAAATGAAAATTGAAGTGAACGACAAGGATTATGATGCACTTTCAAAAATAGAAAATTTTTTTGATAGTCAAGAAAAATCAATATTTGCTCCCAACCAAGATCTTTCTAGAGGAGATATTATTTTAAACTGTGATGGAATGCATTATTCAGAAAAAAGTAATAAAACCTAATAAGCAAGAAAAACTGGATATGTTCATGAACTTTGAAGCTAAATTAATACATAATATTTCTCAGATTAAAAGACCAAAGTCCATTATAAGTTCTGGTAGAGTAAATCGATTTGATGGAAATGTTATTTATTGTGATCCTTTTCCAGCGCCCATTGGAAGTTTATGTTTAGTAAAAGATCAAATTGGAAAACAAATTCTAGCAGAAGTCATTCGCTTTGATCAAAATCATAATATGTTAGCAATTTTAGAGCTTAGTTCTCACATCGTAGCTGGATGTGAAGTTTTTTTACATGACGATGGGAGATATATTGATGTTGATGAGACATTATTAGGTAGAGTAACGGATGCATTCGGTAAACCACTCGACGAAAAACCATTAGATAAAATTAATAATAAATGGCCATTAATGGGTAAAGTAATGAATCCTTTAAAAAGAAGTTTAATTAAAAAACCGCTGGATGTAGGAGTTAGGGTTATCAATGCCTTGTTAACAGTTGGTCAAGGCCAAAGATTAGGAATTATTGCTGGTTCAGGTGTTGGAAAGTCAGTTTTACTTGGAATGATGAGTAAATATACTGAAGCGGATGTTGTCGTTATTGCATTAATTGGAGAAAGAGCTAGAGAAGTTGGTGCAATGGTCAATGAATTGTTTAAAGATGAAGCTTCAAAAAAAATAACAGTGGTAGCTGTTCCTGCTGATAGATCTCCGTTGATGAGGATTAGAGCTGCAAATAGAGCAACAGCAATAGCTGAATATTTTAGAGATCAAAATAAAAATGTCTTACTAATCATGGATAGTCTCACAAGGATTGCTCATGCAAAAAGAGAAATTGGTTTATCATTAGGAGAAACAGCTACTTCAAAAGGTTACCCAGCCTCTGTTATTTCAATGATTCCTAATTTGATAGAAAGAACAGGAACGAGTGATAAAGGTCAAGGAAGTATTACATCATTTTATACAATTTTGGCTGATGGTGATGATAACAATGATCCAGTTGTTGATACCGCAAGAGCTATACTTGACGGTCATATTGTCTTAAGTAGGTTAAATGCTCAGATGGGTATCTACCCTGCTGTAGATATCTCTCATTCAATAAGCAGGGTAATGGATGATTTGATTACGGCAGACCATCTTGAAGCTTCAAAATTATTTAGAAAACACATTAGTAGTTATATTGAGAATAAAGATTTATTATTAATGGGAGGTTATACTCAAGGGCAAGATAAAGATCTTGATGACGCTATAAGCATGTGGCCAAAATTAATAGAGTTTATATCTCAAACTAACACCAAAAAAGCAAGTTATGAAAGTGCTAAAACTGAATTATTAAAGTTATATCAATAGGATATCTAATTGGAAAAGAAAATTAAAAGATTTCAGAGACTTGCTACTCTTAGAAAAAGAGATATTTCCAAGGAAATTACAAACTCAAATTTGTTGGAAAATGAAATTACTAAAAATAAAAACCTCATTGATCAAATTAATACAATTATGGATAGTAGTAAGGATGATCCCTCAAAAAAAATAATTAGCTCAGGTTATTTTAAGAATAATGCTCAACTTTTAAATACACTGCAAACCCAAAAAAATATAGCTACCAACAGAAATAAATATTTATTAAATGAAAAACAAATCACACAAAAGAAAATCTTAATAAATAATATAAAAAAAAATAAAGCTGAAGAAAAATCCTTAGAGTATCAAAAATCTTTTGTGAGGGAATTAGAAAGAAGAAATAATAAATAGTATTTGATCCTTAAAGATATATATTTTTATTTATGGCACTGTATTTGCAGAAATCTTAAAAAAATGGAATTTAAGATGAATATTAGTAGTGATGTAAATAAAAATATTGATTTATTATCTAGTCTCAAAAATGAAGAGCAAAACGCATCTATATTAAATACTTTATTCTCTGAAAATTTTGAAAATGATGTACCGTCAAAACTAAATGATGAAGAAGAATTTGTTTTTAAAGAAGATGAAATTGCTATTATAAATTATCTATCAAACTTCATACCTAATTTTCAAAACGAAAATAAAAATTTATCAGATTTAAAAAAAATTAAAAAGCAAATTGAAATTGATATAAATATTAGCCCCAAATTAAAAGAAAATATATTAAATTTTTTAAGTGAAGAAAAGTTTGCCTTGAAAGACTTTAATGTAAATATTTTAAATAAAAAAAATGTTAATAGCAAAAAATCTACTGATTATATAGACAATTTAAAACCAAATATTAACCAAAAACACCAGTCAAATAATTCTGTAAAGAATGAAAGTAAATCAACTTATGTTGGAAAGAGTGAAAGCAAAAATAAAATTAGTGGAAATAATCCCCTAAATAAACATAATATAAATATATCAAAAACTTTGGTAAATATTTATTCTGAAAATAAAAATATTAATAAAGTTGACAATGATAAAAAAGAAATAACAAATTTTGTAAAAAAAATTAAGAAAAATAATCACCCAAATAAAATCTATCAATTACATCAATCCAATTCATTAAAATATAAACAATTAAATGAGATAAATTCACATTTTGATCAAAAAACAGTTGTTAATGAGAATTTTGCCTTAATAAATAACCAAATAAGTGAAGCCTCAAACAATAATAAATTTAATAAAAACAAGTTAAATAACAATCAAATTTTGAACGTTCAACATTCAATACAAGCTAATAATACTAGTAGTAAATTTTCTCAACAAAATGACTCCTCATTTTCTAACAGTAGTTACAATTCTGTTCTAGAAAACTTTATTGATAACTTAGATTTAACACAAAAGGGTTGGACATCTAAACTTACAGCTAGAATAGAAAAAGCTATTCAAAATGGCGGAGAGGAAATCAAATTTAATCTTAAACCTAAAAACCTTGGTTTGTTAAAGATATCAGTAAAATTAAAAAATGGCGTTGGTAATGTTAAAATAGTTACTGAAAATAGTTTTGTTACTAGTGCTTTAAATCAGAATGAAAATTACCTTCAAAAACTCTTTAACGAGCAGGGTATAAATTTAGACTTTTCAGCACAAAATGAAGGTAAAAAATTTGATTCTAGAAATAATTCGAACCAAAATTCACAAAATAAAGATAAAAAAGATTCTATACAATCTGACATTAATATAAAAAATAGTGAAGATGAAAATGATGCCATAGCTAAAAACAATTCATCTAGACATATGATAAACGTGATTGCATAATATTAACAATATAGTAGTGAGAGAAAAATGGCAGAAGAAGTTGAAGAAGAACCAAAAAAAAGTAATTTATTAAAAATAATAATTTTTGTAGTTGCAGGTCTATTGCTGATAGTAGTTGGGCTAGGTATTGGTTACTTGATTTTTGGTGGAGAGCCCGAGCCGGATCCTTCTGCAGAAGTAAATCAAATCATTGAAGGTAAAGAAGCTGAAAAAAAAGAAAAAGAAAAAAGTGAAAATAGCGAAGAAGGTGAAGAAGTTGGAGAAGACGGAATTATAAAAAAGAATGTCAAAGCAATCCCAGAAGTTGATAGCTATGAAACAACTTATTTTGAATTTCCTGGAGATTTTACAACAAATTTAAAGGGTAGTAGAAAGTTTTTACAAGTTAGTGTAGGAGTTTCTACCCAATATGATGAAAAGGTTATGGAGGTTGTAGATTCTCACCAGTTAGCACTTCGTTCAGAAATATTGTCAACTATAAGTGATTTTACAGAAACTGATATTTCTGGAAGTGACGGAAAGAAAAAACTTTCGGAAAGGCTAATGGTTGTTCTCAATAAGAAGTTAGAAACACTTAATGAGTTTCCTGGTATAGAAGATGTGTATTTTACTGCTTTCATATTACAATAAAATAGGGTCGTAGAATTATGTCAAATACATCTCGAAAATTATCATCTGATGAAGTTTCTGCATTGATGGAGGGCCTCCAATCTGGTGAAATAACAGCGAATTCAGGTATCAATAACGAGGTTGAGGTAACAGAATTTACGTTTGGATCAGATAATCTAGAACTTCTTGGAGATTATTATGCATTAAGACTAATAAATGAAAGATTTGCAAGATTAGTAAGAAGTATCTTTTTGCCAATGATCAGAATTCAACCTAAGATTAATCCATTTCCTCCTGAAGTTAAAACTTATGATGAATATAGTGCTGGCCTCAACAGTTTTATGAGTTTAACTACTAGTAGGATAGATGAGTTAAGAGGTTCAATGTTACTTGTACTCGAACCTTCTTTTATTAGTGTTTTAACAAATTGTTATTATGGTGGAAAATTAGCAAATTTTCCAACTTCAAAGGCTGAGTTTACAGCTACTGAAGACAGAATAATTGAAATAGTTTCAGACGGAATGGTGCAATGTTTACAAGCAGCCTGGAAAGATCTTATGCCCATTACAATACGACACCAAGCCAGGGAAATAAATCCACAATTTGCTACTCTTGTTGAATCAACAGATTCAGTCATTATTTGTTCTTTTGTTGTACAATTACCTAATATTGACTCTGCTTCATTTGACATAATATATCCGTTGCAAACATTAAAGCCAATTGCATCACTATTACGTTCAAGAGTTCAGTCTGACGTTATTGATGATGATACTAGTTGGAGAGAGCGATTAGAAAAATCAGTGTTAAATGTACCTCTTCCTGTGTCAGCTATCTTAAGTGAACCTTCAGTATCTCTATCAAATTTAGTTAAATATAAAGAAGGAGATATCATTAACCTTCCTCCAGTTGATGGGGTTGATTTTTTTGTAACTGAAAAGTTATTATTTAAGGCTGAAATTGGAGAAACAAACGGGCAAGTTGCAGTTAGTTTGAAAAATAGATTATAATTTAGTAGGAGTTATTTTAATGGCAGAAAATGAAACAGCACCAACAAACGAAGAAACCTCTTCAGAGGGTCCTGGAATAGATAATCTTAAAGTTTTAGAAAATATTGAGGTCAAACTCACAGTAGAAGTTGGTTCTACAGAATTAAAAATTAGAGATCTCTTAAGACTAAATGAAGGTTCTGTAGTTGAATTAGAGAGATTAGCAGGTGACCCTCTAGATATATTAGCTAACGGTGTTAAAATTGCTAAAGGAGAAGTAGTCATGGTTGGAGAAAGGTTTGGCATAAGATTTACTGAAGTAACTAATCCCGAAAATAGAGTGCAAAAACTTTAATTTTCAAAATTCTGACAACTTATAAAAACAAAATATTTATATAAATCAATAGTTTATTTTTTTACAGAATTGGCATCTTTTTTGCTTCCTTTATCAAAATATAAAGGAAAGCTAAAATGTCGCAAACAGCT
>CABZSR010000024.1 GCA_902528415.1 uncultured SAR116 cluster alpha proteobacterium
ATTTTTTTCAAATTTTCATTTTCTGGAAATACTTCATTTTTATCTATTGGGATAAATAAAATATCACACTTTTCTTTAGTCAATTTTTGGATATCTATTTTTTCTGTTCTTGGATATTTAGAGTAGTCTTCGTTTTTTCCAAACTGAAGTGGGTTGACAAAAATTGTTGTAATTGTTTTCTCAGCATTTAATTTAGCTAATCTTATTAATGATAAATGCCCATCATGCAAGTTACCCATAGTGGGAATTAAAGCTAGCTTGCCAGGCTTTTGAGAAAATCGTTGTAAAGTTTTATTCAGATCTTTTCTTGTACGGGCAATAATCATTTATATAATGGCGTATGTACTTCATTAAGGTCAATAAAATTAATCATATGGTACGAGCGGGGGGACTTGAACCCCCACGTCCTTATCGGACTCTGGATTTTAAGTCCAGTGCGTCTACCATTCCGCCACGCTCGCAAAACCATATGATTGTTGTGTAACTTAGCTTTTTGGCTAAGGCAAGTTTTTTTATGGCTTTTAAGATTAATTTTTATATAGTTCAATTTGAAGATTTGGAGAATAAAATGACTGAAAAAAAATTGGGTAGTAAAATCGAGGGAGAAGAATATTTAGTACTTCATGAATTTGTTAAAAAGGCTAGAGAAAAACTTCCTAAAGAAACTTGGGATTATCTCATTGGGGCATCTGAAACCGAAACAACTTTTAAAAGAAACAGGTTTGCTCTGGATAATATTGCCTTTAGACCCAGAGTATTAAGGGATGTTGAAAACGTAGATTTATCGGTTGATCTATTTGGGCATAATCTTAAAATGCCTGTTATTCTTGCACCTATTGGTTCAATGCAAGACTTTGTTGATGGAGCTGGTACTGCTCCTACTTTAGCTGCATCACAATTTGGTATAATGCATATGATTAGTTCTACATGCATGCCTGGATTGGAAGAAGTTGCTAAAAGTGTTAATTACCCAAAGTTATTCCAACTATATGTTAGAGGGAACAAAGATTGGGTAGATGACAATATTAAGAATGCAATGGACCATAATTATGCTGGAATATGTTTAACTGTAGACTTAGATGCATATGGAAGAAGAGAAAGAGATTTAGCTAAAAGATATAGAACTACCTCTCGACAGTCAGCAAGTGGTTTCGAACATCAAATGAGATTTTCTTGGAAAGATATTGAAAGAATTAAATCCTATTGTAATTTACCAATAATAATAAAAGGAATTGCTACTAAAGAGGATGCTTTATTGGCAGTTGAACATGGCGTCGAGGTTGTTTATGTTTCTAATCATGGTGGAAGACAGTTAGATTATGGTTTAGGTGGCTTAAATGTACTTCCAGAAATATCTGAAGCAATAGGGGATAATGCCAAAGTTATTTTTGACGGTGGCATTATGAGAGGTACAGATGTTGTAAAAGCTATTGCTTTAGGAGCTGATTGTGTAGGAATAGGAAGGCTTCAAGGATTTGCTGCGGCAGCAGGTGGATCAAAAGCAATAGTGAGAATGTTAGAATTACTAGAATTAGAAATTTCAACGGCTTTAAGGTTGTTAGGCGTTAATTCAATTTTTGATTTAGATGATACTTATTTAAGTAAAGATTATTCATTTGGTAAATTAAGTGCTTTAAGTGCATTTCCATTAATTGACGAAGGTTACTAACATATTTCTTAGTGAAGTTCTTCAAATCTATTTAGAAATTTATTTGCAATCTCATTAGGAGCTACAGTGACCATATTTTTGTTTTTACGTTTTATTCTTGGTTTTTTTAAAATTTGTAATGCTTCACATTCACTATATCCTGCGATCTCAATAGCTTCAAACCAAGCAACAGCCTTATCAATTCTTTTTATTTTAATTTCAATGCTTTTAGGAATAATTGCAGGTAATCCAAATCGAATATAGATTGATTTCATTAAATTATCTTCGACAGTTCTATAGCTATTATTGAGTGCATATTTAAAGGGTGTAATTAAATCACCGATGACATATTCAGGTGCATCATGTAAGAGGGCAGCTAAATTCCATTTTTTATTTAAATTTGGATATTCTAAATTAAATATCTCTTCAACTAATATAGAATGTTGTGCAACTGAATAAGCGTGTTCACCAGTAGTTTGACCGTTCCACCTTGTAACACGAGACAATCCTAGAGCTATGTCTTCTATTTCAATGTCAAAAGGTGAGGGAGATAAAATATCAAGCTTTCTTCCTGAAAGCATCCTTTGCCAAGCTCTTTGGTTTTTACTTTTTAAATTTTTAATTTTTTTTAGTTTCCTTATTTTTAAGAAAAGTATTGATTTATTACATATTAAATATAAAAAGAAAAAAATTTTTTATTCAAGGTCTTATTTTGGATTATTTTCAAGCACAAAATAAATATAGACAAAAACAATTAAGATTTGTTTTTAATTTTTGTGC
Source organism: uncultured SAR116 cluster alpha proteobacterium (assembly GCA_902528415.1). Classification (GTDB taxonomy): domain Bacteria; phylum Pseudomonadota; class Alphaproteobacteria; order Puniceispirillales; family Marisalimonadaceae; genus Marisalimonas. The sequence continues at coordinate 2,429 of CABZSR010000024.1, forward strand.
CAAACTTTTATTTTTAATATTTACATTTCTTGGTGGATGGTGGTTAGGTAATAGTGATAAACTAATACTTATTCAAGAAAATGAAAAAATAATTAATGATTTTAATAATAAAAAAATTGGACTCGAAAGAAAATTGACTGATACAAGACTAAAATTAAAAGAGGCTAATTTAGCTCTAAACACTCAAAATATTAGCAGTTATAATTCTGATTTTGGTAGAGATGCAAAAAATATTCTTGCATCAAGTTTAGCTAATGGAGTCAAAGAAAAGGATATAATCAATAATTTAAGATTATTGAGCAAAAATAAAATTTGTAATAATTTTGAGTATAAAGAGCTAGCTGTTTCTACACATTCTTTTGTGCCGCCTGAAAATACTTTAATTTTATTATCAGGAAGTTTAAAAGTAAAAGCAGAAGGTAATATCACTGACACAATAAATGAAAACCCATATTTTGACCCTTCTAAACCTCTAAGAGCTATTTTTATTTATTTGGGTAACAATGACATTGTTGAAGGTAATTTACCAATAAGTAAAAATATTATGGCAGGAAAATTTTCTGTTAATATTACAGTATTAGAGTCAAAAGTTAGAGGGGCAGTTATAGTTCGTTATCAAAGTTGTAAGATTTAAATAAATTTTTTTAATAAAACAGAAAACTTCAAAATGAAACAAAATATTGCTGTAATTACAGGAGCTAGTGAAGGGATAGGTGCTGCACTAACTAAGTTGCTGATAAAGCATAATTGGAAAGTAATTGGCTTAAGTCGTAATTTAGAAAAATTAAAATTAATGCAAAACAGTCTTTTACAAAAAAAGAATTATTTAAAAATTTATGCTTGTGACGTTCAAGACTTTTCTACATTAAAATCAATAGCCAAAAAAAATAGTCCAGCCGATTTATTGTTTCTAAATGCAGGAATTTATAACCCAATAGACGCAAGTCAAAATAATATTGAAGATTACAAACAACATATGAATATTAATTATTTAGGAGTTATAAATAGTTATGAGGCTTTTTTACCTAAAATGATTACAACCCAAAAGGGTCATATAATTATAATGTCAAGTATATCAGCCTGGATTGGTTTACCAAAAGCAGCCGCCTACGGACCTACCAAAGCAGCGTTAAGATCGTTTGCTCAATCAATTAGATACGATTTAAAGTCAAAAGGTGTTAAAGTACAGGTATGTAGTCCTGGCTTTGTTGATACACCAGCGACTGCTAAAAATGATTTTTATATGCCAGGATTAATGAAAGCAGATGATGCAGCTAAAATTATTTATAACCGGATGAAATCTAATAAATTTGAAATTTCGTTCCCATTTAATTTTTCAATTTTCATGAAAATATTTAGCATGTTACCAGATAGGTTGACATCTCTACTTATTAAAAAATTTGTTTGTTAAAAATTAGATATATGAAAAAAAATTATATAAAAAATTACCTAAATTTATTTTCTAATTTGAATAAAGATAACATAAAAAAATTCGATGATTTAGTTGTAAAGGATATAATTTTCATTGACCCATTTAATAATATTAAAGGTTTAGATAATTTTAAAAATATTTTTTATCACATGTTTGATTCTGTTGAAGAGCCAAAATTTGACATTGTAGATTATGCTCAAAATAAAGATCATATTTTTTTAAAATGGAAAATGACTTTTTATGCATTTAAAGCATCGCAAACCATTGAGGGAATGAGCGATATAACATTTAATAAAGAAGGTAAAGTTGTATCTCATCTAGATTATTGGGATTCTTTGAATGGTATATTTATAAAATTACCTTTTCTTGGTTTTTTATATAAAATTAGTTTGCGAATGTTTAAAATTAAATATTAATTAAATTTTAAATTAATTTGTTTTAGGTCTATATTTTTTGAAAGAAACCCACCTTCACAATATGAAAGGTAATAATTCCACATTCGATTAAACGTTTCATCAAAACCAAGTTTTTCAATATTTTCCCAATTTTTATTAAATTCTTGTTTCCACAAACTTAAAGTTTTTGCATAGTCATTAGCATAACTATTCACACTATCTATATATAATGAGTTATTACTTAATATATTTTCAAGTATTTTGAATGAAGGTAACATTCCACCAGGAAAAATATATTTTTGAATAAAATCTGGATTTTTTTCATAAACATTATAAATTTTATCGTCGATTGTAATTAGTTGAAGCCCAATATTGCCATTAGGTTTTAATATACTAATAATTTTATGAAAAAAAACATTCCAGTAATCCTTACCTACCGCTTCAAACATTTCTATGGATACAATTTTATCAAATTTACCTTCGATGTTACGATAATCACAGAATAAAACTGTTACTTTTTTTGATAAATTGGCTTCTTCAATTCTTTTTTTTGCAAAATTAAATTGCTCTTTGGAAATTGTTATAGCAGTTATTTTGCAATTATAATTATTTCCTAAAAATTCTGAAAAACCGCCCCATCCACATCCAATTTCTAATATTGTATCTCCATTTTTTATATTTGACAACTCAGCTAGTTTTTTATATTTATTTTTTTGAGCAAGTTCGAGTTTATCACATTGACTAGAAAATATTGCAGAGGAGTATGTCATAGATTTATCTAACCAATATCTATAAAATTGATTACCTAAATCATAATGATATGAGATATTTTTCTTTGCTTGAATTTTAGTATTTCTATTTTTGAAATGTAAAAATTTATTATGAAGATATTTTAAAAAAGAAATTTTAAATGTTTCTTCAGCTTGGTCATTATTTAGGGCACAATAATGCATAAGTGAAGTCAAATTTTCAGATGATATTCTTTTGTCCATATATAGTTCAGCAAATTTTACTGACCCACCATGAATGATTTCTTTTATGACATTATTATCAGCTATTTTTAAATGTGCATGGGGACCATGCTTGTTAGCATCTATTTTATTCGTAATTCCATTTGGCCATTCTATAGAAACAGATCCATAAGGAAATTTTTTTACTCCGTTTAAAAATAATTTATTCCAAAATTTCATTTAATATTGATTTCCTTTTATAAATAAAAATAAATTTGTTAATCTTTTGATATTTTGACGCCGAATGAATGTTTAACTTTCTGACTAGGAGGGATCTTATAGAGCCTGATTTTTTTTAACCAAAGAAAAAAAGCTTGTAAATGAATATTTATCCAAATTTTGCCAGGAAACAAATAAAGTTTCATAAAAGCTATTACAATATTAAAATTATTAAATTTTATTTCCTTTAAATCCATGGAAGCAGAAAAAACTTTTTTTTCATTAATTATGTAATCTACAGATGATAATATCTTATCATTTAAGTGATTTGCATATAGATAGTAGTAACCTTTTTGGGGATAAAAAGGAGATACGAAAAGTTTTTTCACAGTTTTTTGGACCAAATTATTTTTACTTAGATTTTTTAATACGTAATGATGTATGTCTCCAAACGTGTTTCTTACTTCAAAAACAGAATGTAATAATGACCCTTTGGTATCATAACAAAAATAAATAGATAAAGGATTAAATCCCCAACCAAGTACTTTGGGGAATGTTAATAATTTAATATTACGAACTTTATTTTCATTAGCGCCAGATTTTTGGATTAAATATAAAATAAATTGATACAAATTTTGATTTTTTGAGTGATTTAATTGATCTCCATGATTTGATGAATGCCAGGCTAATAAATTAAACTTATTTATAGAAAATAAAGTTGGATATTTATATGTCTCTTTACATTTGTCATTTTTTAATTCTATTAAAATTGCATTCATTTTATTTTTAAAAAAATGTTCTTTGCTACCTTTTCTTAAATGATGAATAAACCCATTATAAAATTTAATATTACCTGTATTTATATCATTAAATAAACTCAATTTCTTTGTTCCCAGGGTACTGCAACATTAAGGGTCTTACTTATATTGACTGCAGAAGCAATACCGTCCTCATGAAAACCATATTTTAACCAAGCCCCTGCATAAAAAATATTATTTTTTCCCTGTATTTCAATCATTTTACTTTGAGCTTCATTAGTTTTGGAATTAAAAATAGGGTGTTCATAAATAATTTTTTTGTAAGTCAATGATTTTGATGGGATTATATATGGGTTTAAACTAACAAATACATTTAGAGGATTATTAATCTTTTGAAGTAAATTCATCCAATATGTCACTGACGATTTTTCTTCTTTTTTACTAGATATATAATTCCAGCTAGACCATGTTTTTTTATTTTTAGGCATCAAGTTCCTATCTGAATGTAAGTAAACTGTATTTTTTTGATATTTAAATTTACTTAAAATATCAGTTGATTGTTTATCTAAATTTTTTATTAATCTTATCGCTTGATCTGGATGTGTTGCCATAACAACTTTGTCAAATATTTCAGTGTTTTTTTCAAAGTTGATTTCAATTTTGTTATTTTTAGAAAAAATAGATTTTATTTTTGAATTTAAGACAACTTTATTTTTTTTATTCTTTTTGATTTTTTCTACAACTTTATTCACATATTGTCTTGAACCACCCTTAACTGTCCTCCATTTTGGTCGAAATATAAAATTGATTAACTGATGATTTTTAAAAAAAGTAAGTAGTGTTTTCGCAGGAAAATTTGTTATTTCCCTTTCTGGGCAAGACCATATAGCTGAAGACATTGGGATAAGATGATCATTTACAAACTCTTCACTAAACTTACACCTTTTTACGTATTCACCTAAACTTTCATTTTCCTTAACTTGAAAAGCATATTTGTAACCAAATAAAAAAAACACAACAATATCTTTTAGCATTTTATAAAATTTAAGATTAAATAAATTTCTTTTCTGAGCAAATATTCCTGTCATAGATCCAGAATACTCTAATTGTCCATCTCTTGCTGAAACAGCAAATGACATATCGGAATTTATTGTTTCTATTTTCAAAAAATCAAAAAAACCTATTAAATTAGGATAGTTTAACTTGTTATAAACAATAAAGCCTGTATCAATTGAAATTAAATTTTGTTTGTGTGTTATATCAACTGTGTTTGCATGGCCTCCAAATCTTTTATCAATTTCAAATAAAGTAATATTATATTTTTTAGACAAAAGTAAAGCCGAAGAAAGCCCCGATATACCAGAACCAATTATTGCAATTTTCATTTATTAGGAACTCTATTTAGATTTTTATTGTTTCTTTATTAATCCAGATCTTGGTGTACATTGATCTGAAAACATTTGTTGTAGCATTGATTCTTTACAGTTTAAATGATCTGGCATTTTCATACCTGATTGCTCTCGATAAATTGAAGCTATAACTAAAACAGAAATTAGTGCCGCTAAAATCCACATATTCTTTGACATATTTGTACCTATAATTTTTACCATTCATAAATATAATCAGGTAAGTTTTTTACGTTTATATTTTTTTCATTAGTTACTCTATTTTTTACACTATTTCCACTCTTTACGATTTCTTCTTCATTTCCGGATATAAGAGGATGCCATTTTGGTAATTCTTTTCCTTGATCTATAAGCTTATATGCGCATGTTTCAGGCATCCATTTCAGATTTTGTAAATTTTCTGAAGATAAAACTGTACAATCTGGTACTATTGATTTTCTATTAACATAGTTTTTGCATAATGCAGTTTTTTCACATAACAATTTGCATGATATGTTTGTATAATAAATATCCTGAGTATCAAAATCTTCCAGTTTGATCACACAACATTTACCACATTTATCACATAATGACTCCCACTCACTTGAAGTCATGTCTTTTAATTTTTTTGTTTCCCAAAACATATATTATTAAAAATTTCTAACTTATTTAATGTATAAAATTGTTTTAATAAATTTTTATTCATTTATAAAGATCTAAAATGAAAAATAACTTAATAAATCCTAAATTTTCAATTTCATCGAAATTAGGAATTTATTCAAAATTTTATAATGATATATATTTTGATAAATTGAATGGTCCAAAAGAAACTGAGCATGTTTATCTCAACACAAACAATTTAGCCAATAAATTTAAAAATAAACAAAAATTTGTCATTGCTGAGATGGGTTTTGGTACAGGTTTAAATTTTCTTTTAACCTGGAAATTGTGGAAAGAAAATAGAAAAACTAATGCATCTTTAACATATATAAGTTTTGAAAATGCCCCACTGTATAAAAAGGATATTAAAAGAGTATACAAAAGATTCAAAAAATTGGATCAATATTCAACCTTTCTTTTAAAAAATATTCCGGAAAGATGTAAATCAACTCATAGAATGTATATAAAAGCTGACAATATAAATTTAATTTTAATTTATGACGATATTACTTCATTAATCAATTTTAATTTTAAAGCAGACACTTGGTTTCTAGATGGCTTTTCTCCAAAAAAAAATCCATTGGTGTGGACCGATAAACTTTTTAAACTACTTTATAATTTTACTAATTTAGATGGATCTTTAAGTACATTTTCTGTTGCAGGTAATATCAGAAGAGGTCTATTAAATGCTGGTTTTAAAGTTTCAAAAGTAAGTGGATATGGTAAAAAAAAAGAAATTTCTTATGCTATTAAAAAGGTCCCAATTAGCATTAAACAATACAAATTTAGCTGTGAAAAAAATATAGGTCCAGTTGCAATAATTGGATCAGGTATCTCTGGTGCTTCGATAGCTTATGCTTTAAGGATAAGAAATACCGAGTGTTTTATAATTGATAAGTCACATAAACTTGGTAATGGAGCAAGTGGAAATAAATTAGCAAATCAAATGCCAAAATTAACTGTGGATAATTCTCCTTATGGTCTGTTGTCACTTGAAGCTTTTTTATTTTCAAGGAAAATTGCAAAAAGCTTAAATGCAATCCCAAGATCAGACGGCTTTGTTTTAATTCCTTCTAGAGACAGAGATATAATTAAATTTAAAAAACTATTAGAAAATAATTGGCCCTTAGACTTGCTTAATAATAATTATGACAAACTTAATTTTTTAAAATTTGTTAATCATATCTATATGAAATCTAGTGGTATAGTAGATAATAGTAAATTCATTCAAAATCTTATAAAAGATGTAGAATTTATATCGAAATTTGATGTTAAAAAAATAACTTCAAAGGATGGTTTTAATATTATTATTGATAAATTTGGTAACAAATTGAAAGCGAAAACAGTAATTTGGGCCAATGGATTTGAGATGATTAATCTTAGTAAAAATTTACCTATAAACCCAATTTCAGGCCAGGTAACTTATTTAAAAGCAAATGAGTTAAGTTCAAATTTAAAAATCAATTTCAGCTATGGTCATCATTTCTCCCAAGCTTTCAAGGGGTATCACCAAATAGGAGCTTCATTTAATAGAAATTCAAATACATGTTTTAGAGAAATTGACCAAAATACGAATATAAACTCCATACCAGAATTTTTAAGAAAAAATATTATTTATAATATTAATGAAAGTGGTCACAGAGTAAGTGTAAGAGCGAGTACTAAAGATAGAATGCCATTTTTTGGTGATTTAAATTCGTTAACAGGTAAAAAATCAAATAACATATACATGTTAGGAGGCATGGGTGCATGGGGATTTGTGTATGCGCCATTTTACGCGGAACTTTTGGTAACAAAAATCATAAATGATCAATTAGTAATTAACAGCAAACTTGAGAAACTATTAACGATTGAAAGATTACTGTAATTACTAAGCAGCATATTTTGTATAAAGATAAAAATTTTCAAAAGTTTTTTTAAAGATTTCTTGCAATGGCTTTAAATCAATTATTAAAAGCTTTTCTTCATCCATATATAACGATCTATTAACTTCTATTTGGAGTGTCTCAACCCCTTTTGATGGATTGCCGTAGTTTCTAGTAATAAACCCACCTGCATAAGGATTATTTAATTGAACGACCAAACCATTATTTTCAAAATTCTTTCGCATATAATCTATTAATTTACTCGAAGAGCTTTTCCCATGATTATTTCCTAAGACAATATCTGGTTTTTTTTTGAATCGTTTTAGAGCATTGGATGGCATGGTGTGTAAATCAAAATGATAACAAATCCCGAATCTATTTAATAATTTATTTATTTGATTTGATAAAATTTTATGAAAAGGGTCATAATAATTTTCTAAAATTGAATTAGCATATGAAACTGGTAATTTATTTTTAAATATATTCTCATTTAAAATAATTTTTGGGAAAACTCCTAGGCCAAATGAAATCATTTTTTTTTCATCTATGTGATGACTGTTCACCCTATTAGTAAACATATCGTTATCTATAGCATTTCTAGATCTGTTTAAGTCTACAACTACTCTAGAGCATTTAGCTATAATAACATCTGCACTTTTAAAATCCATTAAATCTAATATTCTATTAGATTGAAAATCTTCAATTTTTCTAACTTTATTTAATTTTAATTTTAAGTTTTGTATAAAACTATTAGGATAAAAATCTCCAGCATGTGGAACAGTTAATAATACTGGATTTTTTGGATTGGTTCTAATAAATTTCTCTAGCATATTAAATTTCTAATTCAACATAATTTGTTTTTATTTATCAATTAAATGTATTTACTTTATATGAATTTATTTTAAAAACTAATTAATAATTATTGAAAGTTTAATATGAGACATTTTAACATTCCAGATCCGTCACTTGATTCAACCAGACAAATGTTTAAAGATTTAGAAAATGATGTAAGAGATACAAAAATTGACTTGGGCATTGGAATTTATAGGGACGAAAAAGGTGAGGCTCCAGTTTTTAAAGCTGTAAAAAAAGCTGAAAGTATTTTGTATCAAAATGAAAAGTCAAAATCATATAAAACTCCTGCAGGAAATTCTGAATATTGTAAAAATATTTTAGAGTTAGTTCTTGGAAAAGATATTCTTTCTGAACGAACAGACAAGGTTGGTGCTATACAAATACCAGGTGCTGGTTCTGGATTACGTATTGCAGGTGAATTGATAAAAAATAATTTACAAAATAAACTTATATCTATACCTGATCCTACTTGGGGACAACAGCCATTTATGTTTGAAAAAGCTGGATTGAAAATTTCTAAACATGCTTATTATAATGAACAAAATAATTTCTTAGATTTTGATAATATGATTAATGACTTAAATAAACTTAAATCAGGAGATTCATTGTTATTACATGGATGTTGTCATAATCCAACTGGTGCAGATTTATCTTTAGAACAATGGGAACAAGTTGCTAATATTTGTCTTAAAAAAAAGATATTACCATTTATTGATTTAGTCTATCAAGGATTAGGGAAAAGTATAATAGATGATGTTCTTGGAATTAGAAAATTAGTCCAAATAGTACCAGAAGTAATTATTACAGTTTCATCAAGTAAAACGTTTGGTGTATATAGAGATCGATGTGGAATGATTGCGATTATAACTGATGTTGATAAAGTTAAAAGCAAATCTTTAGAAACTATGTTAAGTGAGATAGCACGAGAACTTTATTTTCACCCACCTGATCATGCTGCAGAGATAATTAACACCTTATTAAAAGATGAGGTTTTAAAAAAAGATTGGCTTTCAGAAATTAAAACAATGCAGAACAGAATTATGTCTCTGAGACATAAACTTGCAAATTCTCTTCAAGAAAAGCAGCAAACAGATTATTTTAGTTTTTTAAAAGTTCAAAATGGTATGTTTTCTCTTTTACCTATTTCCCATGAAGGTATAATGGTCTTGAGAAAAGAAAATGGAATATACCTTATGCCTGATGGTCGTGTGAACATCGCTTCTTTGCCTGAAAATAAAATAGATTTTATTTCTTCTAAAATATGTTCTCTTAAGGAATTTCGGGGCAAAGGAGTTTAAATTGAAAAAAAACCGCTCTAATAGAAGTGAATATAATTTTTTTTCCAAAATAAGCACAAGGTGGAATGACAATGATATTTATGGCCATATGAATAATATTGTTTATTACGCATTATTTGATACTGCAGTTAATAAATGGCTTATTCAAAACAATTTAATTGATATAAAAAATGGTAAAAATATCGGTTTAATTGTTCAATCAGGCTGCAATTATTTTTCTTCTTTTCAATATCCTGAAGATATTGATGCTGGGATAAGAGTAACCAAAATTGGAATTAGTTCGGTAAGGTATGAAGTAGGTTTATTTCATGAAAAAGATGAAATTTCTTCTGCGGATGGTTTTTTTGTACATGTATATGTAGATAGAGTAAAAAATACTCCAATACCTTTAAATTATGATTTTAAAAAAAGATTAGACACTATATTTGTAGAACTATAAATTTAAACTTTTTCTAAAATAACAATCTCATTTTCTTTTATATTTTCTATGTAACTTTTATCAAATTTGCAGTCTGCCCATATATTGCAAGGTGAGATTAATCTTATTTCGTTACCTTTAGAAATTGGAGTTTTTCCGTATCCTATGGCTATAGCAGATCCACTATTCCAAAAAGCAATTTCACCAATATTTACAACTGATTTAGCGTTTTTTTCTAATTCAATGCTTAATCCAGTTTGAAAATAAATTTCTTCTCCCCATTTCTGTATTTTTGATTTTAGTGGTAATGAATCATAAATTATATCAGCAGTTAAAGTATCTCTTAATTCTAAAACTAACTCTTTTCCCTTACATTTCAAAATAACTTTTCTCATGATTATTTAACTTTACATTTTATCTTTTAACATTATTTATATTAGTATCACATAATGTATAATTTGATAACGGGACTATAGCTCAGCGGGAGAGCACTTCGTTGACATCGAAGGGGTCACTGGTTCAATCCCAGTTAGTCCCACCATTTCTACCAAAATCAAATATGTCAGAAATAATAAAGACTTAGCTTGTAAGCCATTGAAGTTCTTAGGTTTTTTTTATTACCCATCCCTAAAACGTACCTATTTGATACCTAATACGTTCTTAAAAAATAGGTCAAAATTAGCCTCAAAAAGCATAAAAGTGTCTTGTAAAAATCTCAAGGATTCACAGGGATAGAGCAAAGGTTTCAAAGGTTTGTGTCTTTTTTTAAACGATCAAAAGCGATTTAATTTTAATAAATTAATTGCTGTTGATTGTGCGTTACCTAATTTCATGATTATAATGTAAATATGAGTTCTTTAGACATAGACCGTAAGATAGCAGTTATATTTGCCACTGACGTAGTTGGCTATAGTAAACATATGGAAAAAGACGAGGATGCTACGCTAGCCAGTCTTAATGATTGTAATAAGATTATAGAACCTCTGATAAAAAAACAAAAAGGACGTATTTTTAATACAGGAGGTGACTCTGTCTTTGCTGAGTTCCCAAGTGCTGTCGCTGCCGTTAACACAGCTGTAGAGTTCCAAAAAAAAATTAAAGCTCGTAACGATAAAGATACAACTGAAGTTAAATTAGTATACCGTATAGGTATAAACATGGGGGATGTTGTAAAGCAAGGTAATAAGAACCTGATGGGTGATGGTGTAAACATTGCTGCACGTTTAGAAGCTCTAGCTCAACCAGGTGGTATAACGATATCTAAAAATGTTTATGATCTAGTGGCACACAAGACGAAATATGAGTTTAATGATCTAGGCATACAAAAGGTAAAGCAGAACCATTTTCATGCCTACGATCTGTTATTAGATCCATCACAAAAGAGATTCATTAATACTAAATCAAAGATGAGAATTACCATTATGAGCTCTATTGGAGCCATAGCTATATTGCTTGTGGGGTTGATATCATTTCAATTTTATTCACAATCAGAAAATACAAGAGATACATCTTTAGAAAACAAAAGAGTTTTACTCGTTCTTCCTTTTCAAAATTTAGCTAATTCATCTAAACATAATTTTATAGCTGATAGCATGTTTGATTTCTTTATAAGTGGTTTGTCAGGATATAAAAATTTAAAAGTCCTTTCCAAAAACACCAGTTTAGCAATAGACCAAAAAGGTCTAAATAAGAACGAATTAATAAAGCGCTATAATGTAAAATATGTTCTTAGTGGTTCAGTTACTATTTTTGGCCAAGCCATGAGAACTAATATTGAAATTAGAGACATTAAAGATGATCAGATTATTTTTTCAGAATTGAAGAATACTAAAACTGATGATTTGTTTAAAGTGCAAGACAAATTTGTACTATCCGTATTATCAAAGTTTAATCTTGAAGAGGATAAAATTCGTGTGTCAAATGATGATATTGATACGATAGAAGAATTAAGGCTTCTTCAATTTGCTGCCAAGGAAAGGGAAAAGTGGTCAAGAAATGGTTATTTTGATTATGAAAAAACCTTAGATGAACTCTATAGTATAAATCCAAATGGTTACGCTCATAATCTCAGTCAAGCTTGGAAGTATCATTACAAAATTAGACTTGGATTTTGTAAGCCACAAAATAAAAAAGCTACAAAAAAAGAACGTAAAGCAACTACAACTAATTGTTTTTTAAAGGCCATAAAATTTGCAAGTAAAGCAATTGAAATTAATCCGAAGAAAGCTGATGCATATCTAGCAAAAGGATACTTTTTAGCTTCTTTATATATTATTAATCGTCAAGGAGAAAGAGCAGAAGAATGGGGTGGACTGAAAAGTGCTGGAGAGTTTGCAGAAAAGGGTTATAGCTTTATTAATAGAAATTCTTATCAATACGGACTGGCAGGTGAAGTTTTTACTCTTTGTAACAAGTTTGAGCAAGCAACGGCATCTTTTGCCAAATTATTTGAACTAGACGATAATCCCAGTGACACATTTACATCTTTTTATATGCAAGCAAGTTTTTTAAAAAATAATTTAGAAGTAGTAAAAAAATTAGCAAAAAAAATAATTTACGATAGAGAGATTTCTACTGAGATCAACAATTGTAAAAGTCCTTTTTGTGGAAATTCAGGATACGCATACTTATTCCTTTTATATATAACTGAACAAGAAAAAGATTTTGAAAATCAAAAGAAATATTTACTCCAATACAGTAAATTAGATAATAAGTATACCAAGGCTATGTTTATAGGTAGAACAAATCCCGCAAATTTTATATGGCCTAATAAGTTTAAAAAAATTATTAAAGTTATGGACAAGTTAGGTTGGCATCAATAGCTAATTTTGAACTAATTAAAGTATTTAAATTGATTTAATATTTTACGACTTTTCCCCAAAGGAATTGCGATGGACCATAACCGATTCTTGCATCTTCCATTTTCAAGAGACGTGAATAGTCGATCATCATATTAATATTTGGGCCATAAATTTCTATATATTTGCAAAAGACATCTTGATCATCTGCCTCAACCATAAATTGTGATAATTTTAAAGGACTAATAATCTTATCGATAATATTCCATCTATAATTTTCTTTATTCATGTTTTCTGTTAAGCCCTCGGATTCTAATAAGATTTTCCATGAGCCTGCATTGAGAAACTTTTTTGATTGATTGATTAACCTTTGTACAAAGATAGATTCTTCATTTACTTCAGAGTGGGCAAAAGCCACACCGATTTCATTGAGAACTTTAATACCTTTGTTAGAAACTTTTTCAATTATTGTACAAACATCGTCATCATCAATTGAACGCGCTATACTCGATATTTCAATTATATCAACACCTAAATCTTCACATTTATTTATATAATCATCAACTGCTTTTCTACCAGCCATTAAAGCAACGTCCATGACAGGATTACCAATAGAAACCATAACATTAAATTTTTTACATGTAGCAATGAAATCAATTAATGATTTTTCATTAATTTGAGCCGCTTGTTTTCCTGAAAGCTTTAATATGTCAACCATGTCTCCATATGCTTCAAGATAGTCTTCTATGGTTCTACCTACCAACACAGGTGATCTTACATAGTTAATACCCGTTTCTCTGGGTTTTTTATCTCTTTTAATAAAGGAAAGATAAGGAAATGGTTTTTTGGACATTATATTCCTAAAAATTTTAGTTTAATTCGCCACCTAACCACCATGGCATATCTATCAATAATCCAATTAGACCATTGGGGAATTGGAGTGTCAACATGTGCGATAGAAACCAAAGTATTACTAATAATGCAAAAGAAATTATAATTGAGATTTTGTAATCTCGCTTATCATGAAAAATAATAAATGAATTTATAAA
>CABZSR010000025.1 GCA_902528415.1 uncultured SAR116 cluster alpha proteobacterium
TTAAAACTGTGAAACAAAGTGAGAAATATTTTGTGTCTTTTTACTTAACATAGATAAGTTAGATTGATACTTTAATTTATTATAAATTTTTGCAGACTGGGAGTTTATGTTGGATACAAAAGCAAATTTAATGACTTACAATACCTTTACTTTCAAGACAAAAGCGCAAATGCTTCTTTTTAGAAGAATTTGGGAAGATAATGGTACAGCATTGTTTGACAAACTTAAAAAAAAAGGATGTACAAGATTTTGTCTTAATCAAATATGGAATATGAAGGGAACATTTAAAATATCTATTTTGTTTGAGTATGAAAGTCCAACTTCATTTAAACAATCTCAAAATGAATTAGAAAATTTTACTAAAAACATTATGAAAGAACTTCAAGCCGCAGACCCTGTTATAGAGGCAAGTAGAAATATTGTTCTTCAGGACTTGAGAGTTTAACTCCTGACTCATACAACTAAATCTCAAGCAACTTTTGATTTTGATTGCATTACCCTTTCTGAAAGACTTTATATTAGGCATGAAAACGTCTAACATTTTACGAGATATGTTCAATTTGATTAAAATATATTAGTATCAAAATACTTGCGGAATTTTAAATATGTATGGAATAACAGTTACTGTAAAATTACAAAATAAATTAGCCAAAGATTCTATAGTTATGTCCCTTAAAAATATGAGTGAAGAGTTATTTAATAAAAGTGGAGGCTTGTTGATTAGGTGCTTCACCCAAGTATCAGATACTCAAATAGATATGTTTCATTCATGGAAAAAATAAAGTACCTTTATTAAAAAAAGAACAAAGTTTTCCAATAAGTTTTGGAAAGATATAAAAGAAATGGGAAGAATTGTAAGTAAGTCAGAAGGTGAAACAGTAGTTGAAATGTCAAAATTGATACACAATGCTAATGTTCAGGTTAAATGATGTATATCAGAATTGTAGAAATAACAGCTCCAACTAAACTTCAATTAAATATTTTTTTAGATTATTTAAGATACACACATTTTCCAAAAAATTTAGAACAGGGTCAAACATCTGCAAAAGTTTTCAGAGTTAATGAAGAGTCAGCGTTTGTTATTGCTGAATTTAAAGATAAGATATCTGCAGATAAAATTAAAATTATGAATAATCCAGAAATTAATGAATTAAAAACTAACTTAAAAATAAGGTCATTTGAGGGACCAATTGAGTACTGTTTAGATTGATAATAAAATTTTATTTATAAAATTAAAAATGAGAAAAAAGGAAAAAATATGTATACGAGAACCCACGTTTTTAAATTTATAAATAAGGTTTCAAGGGACTCTTTTAATTTTTTTGTATAAATTATACAGATTCTTTATTTAAAGATGGTTTAAATTTTTCATTATTCATTGATGTTTTAGATATCTCATTTCAATTTTTAACTGTTTGGAAGTCAAAAAAAAATGGGAGAAATCTTTTAGAAAAGCAGGTGAATATACAGATTTAAAAAAACAGATCACAGAAATGGGAGCCACAATTACAATAGTTGGAGGTAAAACTCAAGGAAGAATGTCAACTCAGAGTGATTTTAATCTTTTTGAAAATGTTAAATAGTCTGGTTTGTAAAAATAAATGAATGATAAAAATGCAGTTTTTCTCAATTCACTTAACAAGGAGTGATCATTCTACTTAATATAAAAAAATGTTTTTAGAATATTTTGAAACTATTACTTTTGCTGTAATTTTGTGCTCTGTATTTTTTGGAGGAATAGTTAAAGGATCGGTTGGTATTGGAATGTCTATGTTTTCAGTTCCATTGATTGCTTTTATTCTGCCTCCTACTAAAGCAATGATGCTTTTATGCGTTCCAGTTATTGTAACAAACTTTATCCAAATGGATTTCAAAAGAGGAATAAGCAATAATAGGTTTTTTCCAATGTTTATAGCACTTTTTTTAGGTATAATTATTGGTGGAAAACTAATTTTAAGTCTAAATTTGAAAACAATTTCAATAATAATTGCGTTGACAATTATTATTTTTACGGGCTTCAACTTTTTAGGATTAAATCTAAATTGGCTTAAACCAAAATATGAGAAAATAATATCAATGTTTATTGGTTTTTTTTCAGGTATTCTGGGGGGAGTGTCTACGTTCTATGCACCGCCTATAATTACCTTTTTAGTTTCATTGAATTTAGCAAAAGAGAATTTTATAAGAACTACAGCAACAATGTATTTCTTAGCTTCTATACCATTATACTCATCCCTTATTTTTCACGGTTTAGGTAATTTTTATGACTTGTTAGTAAGTCTTATCATTACCGCACCAGCTTTGTTAGGACAGTATTTTGGAACTAAAATTAGGATGAGATTATCTAACATAATATTTAGAAAAACTATTTTAATAATTTTAATTGTTATTGGTTT
This sequence comes from uncultured SAR116 cluster alpha proteobacterium, assembly GCA_902528415.1. Classification (GTDB taxonomy): domain Bacteria; phylum Pseudomonadota; class Alphaproteobacteria; order Puniceispirillales; family Marisalimonadaceae; genus Marisalimonas. The sequence goes on from CABZSR010000025.1 coordinate 2,397, forward strand.
TTCATTATTGATCAAAAATTTATAAAAAATTTTATTTGTTGCACATACATGCTTTATCTTTAAAAATTTTCTAATGATGTCTAAATTAACCTTAAGCAGAGCAATTATTTATTTAGATTATATCATTGAAAATTAATAAATACATTATTCTGATATTAATATTTCTATCACAACATAGCTGACATTATAAGTAAGTTTTTTGTTAATGAGATATATGATTATTCTATACTAAATTCTTATTCTTTTAATGTTGAGTTAGTTGCAATGTTCAATTAAATAAGAATACAATATGAATCAATTATCTCAAAATAAATTAGAGAGCTATGCCCAAAAAATTTTAAACGATTATGATGCCTAAAATCATAGTGCATTGTTTAAAAATAAAAACATCAATTTTAGTATCTCAGATGCTTATAAAATTCAATTAATACTAACTGATCTCAGAATAAAGAGAAGTGAAAAAGTAATTGGTTATAAAATTGGTAGTATTTCAAATCAAACACAAAAAAAATATGGTTTTTCCCATCCAGCTTGGGGACGTTTGTGGGAAAGTGAACTTCATTCAAATGGAATAAAATTGAATAAAAAAATTATTCAAATCCTGCAATGGAAGCTAAATTTGGTATAAAATTCAATCGTGATTTGCATCCTAAAAAGGTTAATTTTGAATATATATTAGCTTCTATTGACACAATTCACCCAATAATTGAAATACATAATCTAATATTTTATGGCAATGCGCCTTACGGCGCAGAACATATTTCAAATAACGCAATAAATGCCGGTGTGGTTTGTGTTACTGGAATAGACAAACCAAAATTTGGAGAAATTACTGACCTAAAATTAATTTATGATAAAATAATAATAAATAAATGGACGAATAAAATATGGCCTATTCACATGTTATCAGCAATTGAGTGGTTCGTTATGGTACAAGCTAAGATGAATAATCAAATAAAAAAAGGAAATCTTATTTTGACAGTTGCATATGGTCCTCCAATTCCAATAGTTGATAAAAAATTGCTAGAGGTTAACTCTACTTTGTTTGGAAAAGTTTCAGCAATTTTTAAATAAAAAAGTTTTCATATTTTCTGAATTATATAGACTTATGTAAACATCTTGAGCACTAATTATGTTAAGTAACTTTGATTACAATAAGTCTGCTGTTTTACTAGATGCTCAAACTAAATGGATAATGCTTTACGGATATTATTTCGTTAGATTATTATATTCCTACTCAATAATTAAAATGTTTATAGGAGTGATAATGCCATTAATAAGAATAGATGTTCCTGAAGGGGTATCTGCTGATATTAAAAAACAAATACATAGTAAAGTAAGAGAAGTTGTATTGAAAACTTTAGCTCCAAAAGAAGTTAAATATGACTATGTTTCTATTAGAGAGGCTTTTGGTTTTATAGGTGATGGTCTTCCAGTTATTGATGTCGATTTAAGACCAGGGCGAGATGCTAGAAGAAAAAAAGCGCTTGTTGACGGTATATCTGAAGTTCTTAAAGACACACTAAATATTTCTAAAGAAGATGTATATTGTCTGTTTAGGGAAACAACGGCACATAACCATTATACCGGAGGTGAACCATTGCCAGAATGGGTGTCATCTGATGAATAAAAATAATGAAATAATAATCTATTATTAAAATTGATTAATACATGTTAAATAATAATTATGAGAAAAGAATTAAAAATATTTTTATGTGTTATCACATTTTTTATTTTGTTAAAAGGTTACATTTTCTTTTTCATTAGCCCGTCTATACTTACCAATCCAAATATGGGGTACCAATTTATAGTTAAATAAATATAAAATTGTTGATGATCAAAATTCTAAAGAATTATTATATACTAATGTTATTTTTTTTAAAAAAAATTAACGTGTAAGTCATAACACACTTCAAATTTTAAAAATTGAAAATGTTTGTTTCTTGTTCTAAAGTAACTCATGAACAGAAAACTGACCGAAAAAAAATTCATTAATTGGTGGAATGACGGAGAGAATAAATTTTCAAAGTTTCTATATATATTTGTCAGTTGGTGGGATGATGGTAATAACAAGTTTTTAAAAGCATTTTATTTTTCTATTTTTTTACATTTTTTATTTGGTGTTTTTTGGTTGCTTAGTCTTGGCATAGGGTACATATTTTAATGACAGTATTATTTTAAAGGACATAAATTGAAAAAAAATGGAAAACCGCACCCTTATATTTTTAAATGGTATGCTAGTGCGTACATTATATTAGCAATTATTGTAACTTATCTAGAATATGATAATTGGTTTGGTTGAAAATAAAAAGTTATTACTTTTCTTTCTAATCAAGTTATGCATGTGTAGATAAAATTTTTCACAAAATTAATAACTCACAAAGAGTTTATAAGTAATGAATTTAATAAAAATTCTAAATGGTTTTAGATAGAGTTATACAGACTCTAATTTTACTTTAATGCAATTCTTACTAATAACTGCTGGATAATTTATAACGTGTAATAACTCATTTTCCATTTCATTTATTCTTTTATTACATTTAGCTTCTGTTGAATAGTAACCTTTAGTATCCTCAATCCCAAAACACTCTTTTTGGTGGTAGATTAAGTTCATTGGCGAACATACTAACATAATTGCAAAAAACATATTTATACTCCATGATTGTCCCCCATGGCTATGATTATTATTAACAAAATTTGAAGTATCTCAACTTTTTATTTATCCATGTTGATTTTTTGTAATTTATTTATGCAGAAACTATTTTCGTTATTAAAAATTAATCAATTTATATGAATCTTTTATAATTTAACAGTTTGTATCAGCTTAAAAACCTGACATACAACCATCTTTTACGATATCTCTAACAATAATGATTTATTATTATGAGTTATTAAATAAAATTAAATCTTTGTATCATACAAGATATTATGGATTAGCCTTTAGACTCTTTTTTAATTTTTCTTCCAGATGACCTATCATAATTCTTCTCATATATTCAGCTCTGGCTAAATCGGTAAAGGAGTACTCACGTATATCGTCTTGGCTAACTTTAATAGAAAAATTGTAAAAAGCTCCAGTTTTTTTTATGTTAGACGCGCTTCCTGCAGCAATTTTACTTGTATTAACTAAGCTTCCAAATTTTGTTTCAATTATATTTGTCATCTCTACACTCCCCCAAAGTATAAAAAAGTAAAATTAGTATGAACTAATATCTTTGAAAAAGTCAAAAAATAAATTTTAATTGTTTAACTTTAAAAGTTAATAGTACTTATACATAAAATGAGACCTTTCGCTTGTATGTTGCCTTACGTGAGTACTCCATCGACCTTTTTCTACAGCCACAGACCATTCACTACTATTAACTACGTCTGGATTTTCTATTTCATACATAGCTACAAACAATTGACTTGGAGCATCCATTGACTTAGTTTTACCTCCAATAGAGAACATAAAAGGAACGCCAAGACCTCTTGTGACTTTATTAACTCCTGGCACTTCCAATAAATAAGGTATGTGTTCCTTGTCGTATACCTCATTAAAAAGACTTTCAAACTCAGGCTTTACATTCATAGAAACTATAAAAATATATTTTGATTTAGACATATTTTCTCCCTTAAAGTTGATTTGCAGACTTTATTAATAATTCTTTTTCTTTTTTCTTTAGTTTTTTTACTTCTATTTCTCTTTTACTAGCGCTACTTTTATTTGAAAAATCTTCTTTATAAATCAATTCAACAGGTAACCTTCCTCTAAGATATTTAGAGCCATTTCCTGACATATGTGCTCCAATTCGTTTGTCTAAGTTATTGGTTATGCCAGTGTAGATTGAATTATCTCTACATCTTAACATATAAACAAACCATATCATTTATATTTTACTATTGTTTTCTTCTGTCATATGAATGAAAATATCTTCAAGACTAACTTCTTTCGTACATAGATCTATCATATCCAACTTCGATTTATGTAAGGTTTCAATTACTTTTTTAGTAGATATTATATTAGGATTAAAGTGCAATTGTACTTTATTTTCATGAATTATTATTTGTCCAATATTTTTAAGAAAATTTTTATCTTTTGTCGAAATCTCATTTTTACCTAATGTAATTTTAATTATTTTTTTGTTTGATTTTGCAAGAAGAGAATTTATAGTTTCATTCGCAACAATTTCACCTTTACTAACAATAGCTATGTGGTCACATAAATTTTCTGCCTCTTCTAGATAGTGCGTAGTTAATATTATAGTTACACCTTGTTCATTCAATTTTTTAAAATATTTCCATAATTTTTGTCTCAACTCTACATCTACCCCCGCAGTAGGCTCGTCTAGTATAATAATTGGGGGTGAATGTACCATTGCTTTAGCCACCAGTAATCTTCTTCTCATTCCACCAGATAATGTTCGACTATAACTCTTAGCTTTATTACTTAAATCCATTAACTTTAATAATTCATCTGTCCTCCAAGATTTTTTTGGAACATTAAACATGCCAGAATGTAAATTTAAAGTTTCTTGAGGAGTAAAAAAAGCATCAACATTTAACTCTTGTGGAACAACACCTATTGCTAATTTGGATTGTTTTCTATGTTTATCTATATCATAACCCCACACAATTACCTTGCCAGAACTTTTAATTACCGCTCCAGAAATAATATTTATCAGAGTTGATTTACCTGCACCATTAGGGCCCAAAAGACCAAAAATACTTCCAGCTGGAATATTTAAAGAAACATTGTTTAATGCAATATTTTTTGTTTCTCCATCATAGAATTTATTAAGATTTTTAATTTCTAAAGCTAATTTATTATCTGGAACCTTCCAATAATTTTTATTCATTTATAAACTTTCTAATGATTTTTCTAATATTCAAAAAAAAATATCAGATCTCTATGATTTAATGACAATTACATCAATTAATATATGATATAATATCATATGATAACTGAAATTTTTTTAAAATAATCTTAAATGAGCGATAATTTAAAACACAATAAAAGACCAGACATAAAACTCAATGACCCTAATAATTTAATCTTAATTGATGGTTCAGGGTATATTTTTAGAGCTTTTTATGGATTACCCTCTATGACAAATGAAAATGGGGTGCCTGTTAATGCAGTGTTTGGTTATACAAAAATGCTACTCAAGTTAATTGATGATTTTAAACCAATGTACATAGCTGTTATATTTGATGTTGCAAGAAAAACATTTAGGAATGATCTCTACGATTTATACAAAGCTAATCGATCTGACCCCCCGGAAGAACTAATCCCCCAATTTTCAATTATCAGAGAAGCAACTAATGCTATTGGCTTACCTGTTGTTGAAATGGAAGGCTTTGAAGCTGACGACTTAATAGCAACATATTCAAACATTGCCCAAAAAAGAAATAAAAAGGTAATCATAATTTCTAGTGACAAAGATCTTATGCAATTAATCGATGATAACACAGTTTTATTTGATCCAATGAAACAATATTGGATTAATGATGAGCAAGTTTTTGAAAAATTTGGGGTTTTTTCAAGTAAAGTGATCGATGTTCAATCACTTGCAGGTGATACCAGTGACAATATACCTGGAGTTCCTGGAATTGGTGTTAAAACAGCTGCGGAGTTAATAAATCAATACGGTGATTTAGAACAACTACTGACCAGAGCAACTGAAATAAAGCAAAATAAAAGAAGAGAAAATTTAATAGAATATGCTGATCAAGCAAGATTATCTAGATCATTAGTAACCTTAAAAAAAGATGTACCAGTTAAGTCAAAAATTGATGAGTTCAAAATAAACTCTATTTTAGACCTTAACAAATTAATTCCTTTTTTAAAATTGCACGGATTTAAAAGCTTATTAAATAAATATGAAAATGTTGTGAAAGAAGAAATCAAAGAGGAATCAAAAGTTTTAAAATTAGATGTTATTAAAAATGATCAGGAATTTAAATCCATTTCCAAAAATTATTATTTAATTGAAGATTTATCGGACTTAAAACTTTTTTTAGACAGATGTTATGATAAATCTACTATTGCTGTAGATTGTGAAACGGACTCTTTAAATGCTAAAAATGCTAACTTAGTTGGTCTATCATTGTCATTTAAAGAAGGTGAAGCTTGTTATATACCTTTAAGGCATGGAGTAAATTTGGAAAATAATCAGTCAGGGTTTGTTTTTGATGACGTAAAATCATTTAAACAAATTCCATTTAATGACGCAATTTCCCTAATTAAACCACTTCTAGAAGATAGTTCAATTTTAAAAATTGGCCATAACATTAAATATGATTCATTAGTAATGAAACAAGAACATAATGGTAATATTAATTTAAACCCTGTTGGTGATACTATGTGTATTTCATACGTGGTAGATCCAGGAAGGGTGGATAGTCACAAATTAGATGCTTTAGCATTGCGCGAATTAAACCATGATACCATCAAATATGATGATATTTGTGGAAAAGGAAAAAATAAAATTTCATTTAATCAACTGTCACCCTTAGATGCTCTAAATTATGCGGCTGAAGATGCTGATATAACTCTATCAATCTACAATAGAGTTTTACCAAGAATAATTAATGATAAAAAATTTTCAGTTTATAAAAGACTAGAAAATCCATTGATTAATGTATTGTTAGAAATGGAAAATACAGGAATAATTATTAATCCTAAAAAACTTAATGAAATTTCTAAAAATTTATCAAGTCAGATTGATAAATTGGAAGAGCAAATATTCAAAATGAGTAAAACTAATTTCAATATAGGTTCTCCCAAACAGTTAGGAGAAATTTTATTTGATAAGATGAAAATTGAGGGTGGCAAACGCTCAAAAAATGGCTCCTGGCAAACAAGTGTTGAAATATTAGAAAAAATTTCTGATATGGGATACGAAATTGGGGACGTTATTTTGAGTTGGAGACATTTCTCTAAACTTAAAAGCACTTACACGGATGCATTAGTTGAACAAATAAACTCTAAAACTCATAGAGTTCACACTAACTATTCTATGGTTGGAGCAAGTACAGGAAGACTGTCTTCTTCAAATCCAAATTTACAGAATATACCAATAAGAACTGTAGAGGGAAGGTTAATTAGAACAGCTTTTGAGCCAAAGCAGGGCTACAAATTAGTTTCAATGGATTATTCTCAAATTGAATTAAGGTTGATTGCTCATATAGCAGATGAAAATAAGATGTTGGATGCGTTTAACGATAATTTAGATATCCATGCCGATACTGCTTCTAAGGTGTTTGGCATACCAATAAAAGAAATGACTTCAGAGTTAAGAAGAAAGGCAAAGGCAATTAATTTTGGAATTATCTATGGTATTTCAGCATATGGTCTTGCAAAGCAGTTGAAATGTTCTGCAAATGAAGCAAAGGATTTTATTAGCTCATACTTCTATAGGTTCCCAAGAATTAGAGATTACATGGAACAAATTAAATCTAATCTAAATAGTGATGGGTATGTAGAAACTTTATTTAATAGACGTGTTTATATCAATGATAGCAATTCTAAAAACCAAAAGCTGAGAGGGTTTGCAGAAAGGCAAGCTATTAATGCTCCCATTCAAGGGACTGCAGCAGACATTATTAAATTTGCGATGATTAAAATTCATAAACAGTTACTAAATAAAAAAGAAATATCTATGCTGATGCAAGTTCATGATGAGTTAGTATTTGAAATTAAAGAAAAAAATATTGAAGAATTTACAAATATTATATCACCTATAATGGAAACTGCTAACTTACCAATGGTACCTTTGAAAGTTAACTTAAAAGTAGATGTAGGTGTTGGAAATAATTGGGCTGAAGCTCATTGATTATATTATTTATCATAAATTAACTTAATTTAGCCTTGAATAAACCTAAATTTTCTCTTCAAATAATCATGAATAAATAATTATTTTTTTAATACAGGTGAAATAATGAGTGAAAAGATAATACTTGTTGATGATGATAGTAATATTTTAGCATCTGTTTCCCTTGCCTTAAGAGCAGAGGGTTGGTCAGTTGAAACTTATAATGATAGTGAACAAGGACTTGTTGCTTTACAAAGAAACTCTCCGGATATAGCTGTTTTAGACATCAAAATGCCAAAAATGGATGGTATGGAGCTTTTAAAACGTCTAAGGGCTTCTAATGATGTACCAGTTATTTTTTTAACTAGTAAAGATGATGAAATAGACGAAGCAATTGGTCTTAGAATGGGTGCTGATGACTACATAACCAAGCCATTTTCGCAAAAACTACTGATAGAAAGAATAAGAGCAGTCCTTAGAAGGACTTTATTTAAAAACTCGGATTCATCAGATAAAATAATCCAAAGAAATGACTTGTCCCTTGATCCAGACAGGCATCTTTGTAAGTGGAAAGGACAAGAGATAAGGCTGACTGTTACAGAATTTTTAATACTTTATACATTGGCGCTTAGACCAGGATTAGTAAAAAATAGAGATCAACTTATAGACACAGCATATGGTGAAACTATATATGTTGATGACAGAACTATTGATAGTCATATAAAGAGAATGAGAAGAAAATTTAGAGTTTTTGATAAAGATTTTGATTGTATTGAAACTCTATACGGTGTTGGGTATAGGTATAGAGATGTATAAAAATTGAGAAAGTTTTTTAGAATTATAAAGAGATTATATTTTCCTCTTAAAATGAGAATATTATTTATAATTCTAGTACCAGTCTTATTATATCCTATTATTATAATTTACTTCAACAAGTATCAAGAAATTTTGATTAAATCCGAGTTTGCAGCTATAGAAAGACAAGGTCTTACTCTTACAAAAGCACTTGCGTTGGCAGAAAATCAATATGGCCTAATTCAAAATAATCAAATCTCTAGTCCTGCGTTACAAAGTCTTATTCCCAAAGTTGATTATGGATCTAATATTAGAGCGAGACTTTTCAATATATACGGGAATTTAATAGCCGACACAAAAGCAAGCATGAAATATAGTCCATTTGTTAAAGTAAGCCCTTTACCATCCGTAGATAAGGATTTTTCTTTAAAAACTTATTTCACTGACTTTGTCTTTTTATTTTCAAATATTATATCAAAACCACTAAATCTTCCACTTTATGTTGATAATAGAGAATTTTCGTTAGAAGATTTTCCAGAAGTCATCATGGCTTTGAGAGGTGAAAACACAAAAGTGCTCAGGCAAGATAAAAGTGGAAATTTATTTTTATCAGTTGCAATTCCTATAAAAAATATTCGTATGATTAGGGGCGCTGTTCTTCTATCAGTTTCGGGCAACAAAATAGAAAAAGAATTAGTAGATTTGGAGACTGAACTTTTTAAAGCATTTGGATTAATTCTATTAGCAACCATTACTCTTGCTATTTATTTTGGAAGATCAATAACTAACCCTATAGTAAAGTTATCAAATGAGGCTGATAAAATAGCAGAAGACAAAATGATGAAAACTTTTAATCTAAGTGAATTTAGATTTAGAAAGGACGAAATAGGTAAATTAGCGCGATCTTTTTTTAAAATGACTAATGAATTACAAAAAAGAATAGATCACATAGCAGAATTTGCTGCGGATGTAGCACATGAGTTAAAAAATCCTATAACATCTGTGAGGTCTGCTTCAGAAACAATTAGTAAAGTAAGAAGCGCAAGTGAACAGAGAAAATTAATAAAGGTTATCCAAAATGATGTTCAAAGAATTGATAGATTAATTAATGATATTTCTGCAGCTTCAAGGCTAGATTCAGAATTATCTAGAATAGAAATGAAAAAAATAGATATTTCGAATCTACTTGAAACTTTGGTTGATGTAAGATCATCTACAGTTAATTGTAATATAAATTTTTTAAAATATTCTGAAGACATGTATATTTTTGGTAATGAAAATAAGATTGCGCAGGTTTTTGATAATTTAATACAAAATGCGGTTTCTTTTTCAACTGATAAACAGATTATAAATATACGTTTAGAAAAAAGCTTAGAATATGTTATTATTCTGGTTGAAGATAGTGGTCCAGGTTTCTCAAATGGATCTCTAAGTAAAGTTTTTGATAGATTTTATACAGACAGACCTAAAAATGAAAAGTTTGGAAATCATTCTGGTTTGGGTTTATCCATTTCAAAACAAATAGTCCTAGCTCATGGAGGGACTATTGAAGCTTTAAATAGATTTAACCAAAAGAATGAATGTGTTGGAGGTAGTGTCAAAGTCAGTTTTCGAGAAATGTAAAAGCATAAAAAATTAAAAAGTAATAAATTCACAGTTTTCAAAAGATAGTAAGAGTGTTATAGAAATATAAAATTTTTAAGGATTATAATGAAAGATTATTCAATATCAGATATTAGCCTTGCCAAATGGGGAAGAAAAGAAATATCAATTGCTGAGACAGAGATGCCAGGATTGACTGCTTGTAGAGAATTATATGGAAAAGAACAACCATTAAAAGGAACTAGAATAGCAGGCTGTTTACATATGACTATACAAACAGCCGTACTTATTGAAACTTTGGTAAGCCTTGGAGCAACCGTTAGATGGGCTAGTTGTAATATATTTTCAACACAAGATCATGCTGCTTCGGCTATTGCTGAACAAAATATTCCAGTTTTTGCTAAAAAGGGTGAAACTCTTAAAGAGTATTGGGAGTATGTTGATAAAATATTTACATGGTCTGAAGATACATTTGCTAATATGATACTAGATGATGGTGGCGATGCCACTCTTTACATAATTTTGGGAGCTAAAGCTGAAAGTGGAGAAAAGGTGCTTGCGTCACCAGCCAATGAAGAAGAAGAGGCGCTTAAAGCCCAAATTATGTCTAGACTTAAATCTTCTCCAGGTTGGTTTACTAAGGTCAAAAACAGTATTCAAGGAGTAACAGAAGAAACAACGACAGGTGTTTTAAGATTATATCAAATGGCTGAAAAGGGTGATCTTCCTTTTCCGGCGATAAATGTAAATGACTCTGTAACAAAATCTAAGTTTGACAATTTATACGGATGTAGAGAATCTTTAGTTGACGGTATTAGAAGGGCTACAGATGTAATGTTATCAGGTAAAGTAGCTGTAGTAGCTGGATTTGGTGATGTTGGTAAAGGTTCAGCGGCTTCCCTTCGTCAGGGTGGAGCAAGAGTTATTGTAACAGAGATTGACCCAATTTGCGCATTACAAGCTGCAATGGAAGGTTATGAGGTGTGTTCAATGGAAGAAGCTTGTCCAAGGGGAGATATTTTCGTAACCGCAACTGGTAATAAAGATGTTATTACAGTTGACCATATGAGAGATATGAAAGATAGAGCTATAGTTTGTAATATAGGTCATTTTGATTCTGAAATACAGGTTGAATCATTACAAAATATGAAGTGGTCAGAAGTTAAGCCTCAAGTGGATGAAGTAGAATTTCAAGATGGTAAACGATTAATTGTGTTAGCAAAAGGAAGATTAGTTAATTTGGGTTGTGCAACCGGGCACCCTAGCTTTGTAATGAGTGCTTCATTTACCAATCAAGTTTTAGCACAGATTGAAATTTGGCAAAATCCTAAAAACTATGAAAATAAGGTCTATACGTTACCCAGACATCTAGATGAAAAAGTTGCTACATTTCATTTGGAAAAAGTAGGGGCGACTTTATCTAAATTATCAAATGAGCAAGCTGATTATATTGGTGTTCCAGTTGAAGGTCCTTTCAAATCTGATAATTATAGATATTGATCATGAAGGCATTATCAGAAATTATTGTTAAATCTGAAAATGAAATGAAAAATATTGGTGGTTTGATATCAAGATTATTAAAAGCAAACGATCTAATTACATTTGAAGGTGATTTGGGAGTTGGTAAGACTTTTCTATGTAAGTCTATTATAAACAGTATTACAAATATAAAAGAAGTACCAAGTCCAACATTTAACCTCGTTCAAACTTATCCTTTGAATAAGGTTATAGAAATATGGCATTGTGATTTTTATAGAATTAATAACTTTGAAGAAGTTGAAGAAATCGGTGTTTTTGAAGATCTAAAAAAAAAATTATTTTGCTAGAATGGCCAAGATTTGATTTAGAAATTAAAAATTTGGACCCCTTAAACATTACTATCTCTTTTATTGGTGGCAATGAGAAGCAATTTTCAGAATTAAGAAAAGTTTCATTATTTGGATCTGTAAATTGGTTTAATAGGATAAAAGAGCTTTCCTTTAAGTTGGATATGAATAAATGAGTATGAATTTTGTTTTTTATGATTTGGAAACTACAGGAAGAAATTCTACTTGGGATCAAATTATTCAAGTTGCTGCAATCTTAGTTGATAAGAATTTTAATGAGCTTGAAAGATTTGAAGATAGATGTAGTTTAAGAACAGGTTTGGTTCCCGAACCTGGTGCTTTATTAGTTAATAAAACATCAATAGAGATGTTAAACAATGTTAATTTGTCACATTATGGTTTAATAAAAAAGGTTGAGGATAAATTTAAAAAATGGTCTCCAGCTATATTTATTGGATATAATACTATTTCTTTTGATGAAGAGTTTCTTAGAAAAACTTTTTTTAAATTACTTCTAGAACCATATATAACTCAGTTTAATGGTAATAAAAGGGCAGATGTTTTAGGAATAACAAGATCATCTAAATATTATTATCCGGAATGTTTAGAAGTTGGTATAAATGAAAAAGGGAACAAAATATTCAAACTAGATAATTTGACTGAGTTGAATAAGATTACTCATAATGCACATGACGCTATGGGTGATGTAGAAGCTACTATGGAAATTACAAAAATTTTACAAAAAAAAGCAAACATAATTTGGGAATCTGCTCTGAATAACAGCGCTAAAATTGATGTTGATAACTTCCTAATTAACAATAATATTGTTTGTATGGATGAATATTTTTTTGGTAAACTCAACACTCACGTAGTTACTTACTTATGCAAAAATCATTTTAACTATCCTCAGTGTTTTGATTTGCTTCATGATCCTGTTGATTATTTTGATATGTCAATAAAAGATTTAAA
>CABZSR010000026.1 GCA_902528415.1 uncultured SAR116 cluster alpha proteobacterium
ACTACCAGGACCACAACCTACTACTAACAATGACACACTTTGGAATGTTATTGAATTATCTGTCATAAATTTTTTAATTGTTGGAATAATTATTTCAGATAATTCATTTTTTATTTTAATTGATAATTTGTTGAATACTTTACTATTACTTAACAAGGTAAGCGATAAATTTGATGTACTAGCTTCAATAGAAAAAATCATTGTCTTCTTTTTATAAATATTCAAAAAAAGTAGTATAATTCAAAGTTACAATATATTAAATTGAACAATTAAAAGTTTAAATATAAAATATTTGAGGATAAAATGTATTATATATTAGCACTTTTGTTTTTTATGTTTCCTAATATGTCATATTCACAGGAAAATGAAACAGAAGAGATTAGGAATGTAAATTACGCGTCTGTAATAATGTATCATAGATTTGGTGATAGTAGATATCCTTCAACAAACATTAAAAAAGAACAATTTCTTGAGCATGTCAAAGAATTGTTAAAACCTAAATATAACGTAATTAATATTGAACAAGCTCTTCAAGGTATAAATAATGTTAAACTTATAAAAGATAAATCTATTGTCATAACTATTGATGATGCTTACTCGTCAGTTTATAAATATGCGTGGCCTATCTTTAAAAAACATAATTTTCCTTTTACTTTGTTTGTTTCCACAGATGTGATCGATAATAAAACGCCTGGTTATATGAGTTGGGAAGAGATCCGAATCTTGAGAGATAATGGTGTAACTATTGGAAGCCAAACTAAGTCCCATCCTCATATGTATAAAATTAACAAAAAAAAAATAATTAATGAACTCACAATTTCAAATAAAAGATTTATTGATGAGATTGGGAGTAGGCCTGAAATTTTTGCATATCCTTATGGCGAATATAACCAAGAAGTTTTAGAACAAGTGAAATTACAAGGTTTTATTGCAGCTTTTGGCCAACATTCAGGAGTTGCACATAAAAGCTTAGGCATGTTTGAATTGCCTAGATTTGCTATGAATGAAAAATATGGTGGCATGGATAGGTTTTTGTTGGCAATAAACGCCTTGCCAATGCCCATTTCTGATCTTTCGCCTAAAGATCCAGTACTTTCAAAAAATCCTCCATCATATGGTTTTACGTTATCAAACCTTATAGAGCCAAAAAACGCAGTAAAATGTTTTGCAAATAATGGATTAAAAACAGAAACAAAAAGACTTGGAAAAAATAGAATTGAAGTTAGATTAAGTGGCCCATTTTTAAAGGGTAGAGGTAGAATTAATTGTACGATGGCTGGTAAAAATAATAGATGGCGATGGTTAGGAAGACAATTTATAATTAAATAGAATTTAATTCTAATAGCTTTCTAATTTTGCATTACGAAATCTGTACAACTTATTGCTTTTAATCATATTCTCAATTTTTGTAACATATTCAAATCCTATTTCAGCATATTTGTTTAGAAAATTAGCTGTATCATAACCTGTTATTTTTTTTCCAGTTTTATATTTCGTGGCTCTAAATTTTCTCATTTCAGAGTAGGCTGGATGACGATTTAAGTTTAGAATATACGAATTTAAAGATTCTAATAAATTTTTAAATTTTTTAACTGCAAAGTTTGCATATAAATTTCCTCTTGGTTTAATTCCAACATTTTTTTTCCAAGTCCACTCTCCAAAAAGAGCATTTCCTTCTTGAGCAAATCTTGAAGATCCCCATCCACTTTCAATTATAGATTGTGACAATATCATAGCTAAAGGGATTTTATTAATTTTCATCAATAATTCGTTTTTAATTTTGACTATATTTTTTGTTGTAAGATTACCAAAATTGATTTTTTCAAAATTTTTTACATTATACTTTTTTGCTAAATTTTCAATTTTGTGAATATTATTTGATAAAAAAGCATCCTTCATTAACTTTCTCTCTTCTAAAACTAATTCATTTCCCCTAAGTGCTAAAGGTAATAGAATACTTATAAATACAATCTTTTTAGTTTGAGTTTCTAATTCATTAATGTTTTTTGGGATATAAGGGAAATACATCCTTGGTATAGGAAGATTATTTTCTACATAGTACATAATTTTCTTGGACCATTCATACACAATATCTTTATTATTAATTTGATCTGATGATAAATAGTTTTTATTTATGCTTAATTTATCCAATTGAATATTTTCAACTGACGGTTTATTCAAATTTCTAGTAATTAATCTAAAATCGAAGACAGGAGAATCTATTTTAAAAATCGCTAGTCCTAAGAAACCACTTAGTAACAATAATATAAGTGATGGTATAAAAAAAATGTTATAAGAATTTTTTTCACAAAGATTACTAATTTCTGATTTATATTTTTTTAACATAAATTTTTATGTTTAATTACAATTCAGCAGCTTTAACTTCTGTAACTTCAGGAATATAATGTCTAAGCATATTTTCAATACCCATTTTTAAGGTTGCAGTACTTGACGGACAACCCGCACATGCGCCTTTCATTTGCAGTGTTACAACACCTGCTTCGAATGAACAAAAGGATATATCGCCTCCATCCATCGCAACAGCTGGTCTTACACGAGTCTCTAAAAGATCTTTGATCTGTTTTACAATCTCAGTATCTTCGACACTTTGGTTAACTTTAATTTCTTTTTCATTGTTTAAAGCAGGTAGACCACTTGAATAATGTTCCATTATTCCTGTAAGTATAGAGGGTTTTAAATTATTCCATTCTAAATCAGTTTCTTTTGTTACAGAAATAAAATCTGAAGAAAGAAATACTCTGCTAACACCATCAATTTCAAAAAGCCTAGAAGCCAATGGTGAATTAACTGAAGATTCTTTGTTAGAATAATCAACACTGCCATTTTTTAAAACAGTATCACCCGGCATAAACTTCAAAGTGTCTGGGTTAGGTGTGTCTTCGGTCTGAATAAACATTTTTTATCTCCATTTTTGTAGATTTATAACAGTTTTTTTTTAAATTTCCATAAGTAAACTTAATTAATTAACAAACCCAACTAAATTTTTAACATCTTTCAAAACTGGCTCAGCTATTTCTTTAGCTTTTTGTTCTCCATTTTTTAAAATTTTATCGATTTCATTTCTATACTTTAGAAGACTTCTCATTTCACGTGAAATGGGACTTAAAGTTTCAATTGCCAAATCTATCAATCTTGGCTTAAAATAAGAAAAGCCCTTACCCGAAAACTCTATTAATGCTTTTTCTAATGTCTGATCTGATAATGAAGAATAGATACTCATTAAATTATGTGCTTCAGGTCTTTCTTTTAGCTCCTCTATATTATCTGGCAATGGATGAGGGTCAGTTTTGGCTTTTTTAATTTTGTTTGATATTTCCTCAGCGGTGTCAGTTAAGTTAATTCTAGAAGCGTCAGAGGCGTCAGATTTACTCATTTTTTTTGTACCATCTCTTAAACTCATTACACGAGTAGCCTCACCTATAATTTGTGGCTCAGGTAAATCAAAAAAGTCGTCTTCTTCATCAGAGGTAAACATATTGTTAAAAGAAGATGCAATATCTCTAGCCAATTCTATATGTTGTTTTTGATCATCACCAACAGGAACGTGAGTTGATTTGTATAAAAGAATATCTGCAGCCATCAAAACTGGATATCCATATAAACCAACTGTAGCATTTTCTCTATTTTTACCAGCTTTCTCTTTAAATTGAGTCATACGATTCAACCACCCAATTCTACATACACAATTAAATATCCAGGCTAATTCAGCATGTTCTTTAACCGAGGATTGATTGAAAAGAATTGACTTATCAGTATCTATACCTGAAGCAATAATTGCAGCAGCAACCTCATGAGTGGAAGATTTAAGTTTTGATGGTTCCTGAGGTACTGTAATTGCATGTAAATCTACAATTGAAAAAATTGAATAAATATCATTTTGAAGATTAACCCAATTTTTAATTGCTCCTAAATAATTACCAAGGTGTAAATTTCCTGTTGGTTGTATCCCGGAAAAAATTCTTTTCTGTAAATGGTCTGATTGTAAGTTTGTCATGGTTTTACTTTCCTGAATTTAAAAACCTTAGAAATTAGTAATTCTTGAGGAATATATCTTAAAATATAAGTTGTCAAAAAATACGATGACAAACCAAATAAGACTAAAAATAATAAAATAGTAATATTATCAAACTTATAAATGTTTAAAATGTAAAAAATCAATTTCATAATCAATATCATTAAGAACGATGTTAAAATTATCTTTAAGGAATATATTAACAAAAAGAAGGGATTAAACTCATCATATTTAAAATTAAATTTAAATTTTGGTATATTTCCCTTTTTTATTAATAATATTAAATATGTAATAGATCCTATCCAGGATACCAGTGAAGTAGCTAAGGCAATACC
Organism: uncultured SAR116 cluster alpha proteobacterium; assembly: GCA_902528415.1. Lineage (GTDB taxonomy): Bacteria > Pseudomonadota > Alphaproteobacteria > Puniceispirillales > Marisalimonadaceae > Marisalimonas. Next base: position 4,369 of record CABZSR010000026.1, read on the forward strand.
TGAGTGTTTTAAATAATGCATTAATATAAATGAGAGAAGAATATTGAGTAATAATAATATTAAGCCAATATTCATTGGAGTTTTAGTGTTTCCCTCTGCTAGAAATGCAGGTTGACAAGATTTAAGTATAATAAAAGCAGGAATACCAAAAGCATAAGCAATTAATGCCTGGGCAGTTTGATTGGTTTCCAAAGAGCTAAATTCCCCTCTTTCAAATAAAACGTTAATAAATAGATCTGAAAAATTAATAAAAACTAACGATGAGGGTATAGAAAAAAATAATCCTATTTTTATTGAAATCATTAATTCTTTAGAAAATTGTTTCTTATCTTTAAGTGCACTTGATTTAGATAACGACGTTAGCAAAGCTGTGCTTAATGCAATTCCTATTATACCTAGAGGTAACTGGGCAATTCTATCTGCGAAATAGAGATAAGAAATAGAACCAAAACCTAATAGGCTTGCTAGAATAGTATCTACAAGTAGGTTAATTTGTAGTATCCCACCACCGAATGCTGCAGGTATAAATTTTTCCCATGTTTTTTTAAAATATATTTGGATTTCATTCCGTTCTTTTATAGTTTCGCTTTTAATATTCAGTTTTTCAAACTGTAAAACACCAAACTTTTTAATCATTATTAAAATAAATGCTAATTGAAGTATTCCTCCTAAAACCGTTGCTATAGCTAGTGGTAAGGGTTTGATTGACAAATTATCACTTATAAAAAAACAACTTAATATTACGCAAACATTTAAAATAATTGGCGAGGAAGATAAAATCCAAAACTTACCAGAAACATTTGTAGCAACTCCTAAAAGAGCTACGATAGATATTAAAGGCATGAAGACTATTGTTATTCTTGTTAGTATTGTTATTTTATCCAAAACTAAGTGATTGTCTAAAAAACCTGGAGCTAAAAAATATATGCAAAAGGGCATTATGATTTGGAGAATAATCATTAATAAGAATAAAAAAATAGCTGCACGAAAAATAAATTTTTTGAAAAATTTATCAGCAAATATCTTACCTTTTTTTTCTATTAACTTTGCATAAATTGGTAAGAAAGCTGAAGTTAAAGCCCCTTCCGCTGTAATTCTTCTAAATAAATTTGGTAACTTAAATGCAATTAAAAAAATATCTGAAAAAACACCCGCACCTAAAAATGCTGCAATGAATATATCTCTCATAAAACCAGATATACGGCTAAGCAATGTTAGTGTAGCAGATTGTGTAAAACCTCTAATAAAAAAAGATGTTTTATCTTTCATTCAAAATCTCATTGTTTTATTTATTGGTTTACATAATCTATTTCTTTTAGTTCCTCTAAAATGGAATTCTTAACTTTTTCAATAGTTGTATTATCATCCACCTTTGAACCAAATGCATTCTTTAAATAAAATATATCAACAACCCTGTCACCATAAGTAGAAACATTTGCTGTATTTATTTGAAGACCTAAAGTTGTTATTATCTTTGTGATTTTATAAAGAACTCCAGGCGCATTTTTACATTTTATATCCAATATAGTATATTGATCACTTGTTTTATTATCAATAATGACCCTAATTGGTGCCTTTACAGCTCTAAAACGTGCTGGAATTTCTTTCCATTTTATATTTAGAGCTTTTTCTATATTAAAATTTCCTTCTAAACCTTTTGTAATAGTTTCTTTTAATTTTTTTCTTAGATTAATATCAGAGATTGGCTTTCTTTCCTTATTTTGTAAGAAAAAAGTATCTAAGGCGTATCCATCTGACCTTGTAATAATTTTAGCGCTAACAATATCATATCCAGATGAAGCAACCAAACCAGATATTTGTGAAAATAAACCATGATGATCTGGAGTGATAACTAAAAGCTCGGTTGCTTTTAATTTACTGTCATTAGATAAGTAGACCTCTAGCTTTTTTGAATAATTTTTCATTGAAGTAAATATTTCATAATGATTAACAACTGATGGTAAATTAAATGTCCCCCAATAATTATTATAAAATTTGCTACAATACGTTTTAATATCTAAATCATTCACACCTTTGTTATTTAAATATCTTATTAAGAGTTCTTTAGATGATTTAAGAGGTTCTGTTATTTTGGAAATTTCTTGAGGGGGTTTTAGTAAATCATAGGTTTTGATATAAAGTTCTTTTATCAAAGCACCTTTCCAATCATTCCAAACATCTGGGCCAACCCCTCTGATATCAGCAACTGTTAGAGCTAAAAGTGATTTTAATTTATCAATAGATCTTACTTGTTTTGCAAAATTCTTAATTACTTTTGGGTCACCTAATTCATATCTAAACGCAGTTTTACTCATTAATAGATGATGTAATACTAACCATTCAACCATTTTAGTTTCTTCTTTATTTAGCCCTAACCTGGGGCATATTTTAGAAGCAATTAATGATCCATTTTCAGAGTGATCACCCTTTTTTCCTTTAGCAATATCATGTAACAACATCGCTACAAATAATGATTTGTAAGATTTAATTTCTAAAATTGCACTGCTTGTCAAAGGTGCAAAATCACTAAATTTGCCACTTCTTAAAGAATGAAGATTAGAAATTGTAAAAATTGTATGTTCGTCAACGGTATACGAATGATACATATCAAATTGCATTAACCCTACAATTTTTTGAAATTCAGGTATGAACTGTCCTAAAATATTCGCCTCATTCATTAATCTAAGAGTTCTTGTTGGGTCCTTATCACTTGTTAAAATATTCAAGAACATTTTGTTAGCTTCTACATTTTGTCTCACCTTTAAATTTATTAATTTTCTCAAACTTGTTATTTGTCTTAAAGTTTTAGGGTGAATGTCTATATTATTAATATGAGAAATATAAAAAAGTTTTATTATATTGATAGGATTTTCTGTCAGTATTTCTCTTTCATAAGAAAATAAACGACCTACTTCTAATCTAAAAGGAATTATATTCTCTCTTTTTTTGAAGCTTAAGAAATTCATCCTTAAAGGTTTATTAAATTCTGTCTCTATAGCAGCACAAAATATTCTTGTTAAATTACCTACTGTTTTTGTTGCAAGAAAATATCTTTTCATGAACCTTTCTACATCTTTATGAGTAATTGTATTCTTAAAGTTCATACTCTTCGCGATTTCAAGCTGGGCGTCCATTGCAAGTCGATCATCTTCTCTATTTGCTCTATAATGTAAATGACATCTTACAGATAATAAAAATCTCTGAGCTTCAGCAAATGGAACTGCTTCTTCTTTTGTTAAAGCACCAACATTAATTAATTTTGAAATAGTATCGACTTTATAAGCAAATTTTAATATCCAAATAAGTGTATGGAGATCTCTTAATCCTCCTTTACCATCTTTAACATTAGGTTCAACAACATACCTTGACTCTCCAAATCTTTTGTGTCGCGTTTCAGATTCTTTTAATTTTGCTTCTACAAAATCTAAAGTTTTAGTATTATCAATTAAAGTTTTGAATTTATTATTTAGTAAGTCATAAATATCATTATTCCCTGCTACGAAACGTTTTTCTAAAAGACTGGTGGAGATTGTTAAATCTGACCTGCTTTTTTCAATACAATCGTCTATAGTTCTAGTTGAATGACCAACTGTATATCCCAAATCCCATAATATATATAAAATTAACTCAACTACATTTTCAATTTTTTTTGTATCATTTTTTTTTAATTTGTTTGGTAAGAGAAATAATATATCTAAATCTGAGTGAGGGGATAATTCTCCTCTTCCATATCCTCCTACAGCTATTAAAGTAAATTTATAATGCTTATTACCTAGACTATGAAAATATGAGTTTTTAAATATAACTTTTAGTAAGCTATCAATTAAAATTACATTTAGACCTACATTAAGGGAGCCATCGGATGTTGCTAAAAATTTATTTTTAATCAGCTTTTTATTATGATCCATTTGAATTTTTAAAATTTTAAATAACTGATCCCTAAAAATTTTTGTGTCAACCTCATCAATATTTGAATCATTTATCTCATATAAGTTTTTTGTTTGATTTTTTGCGTAGTTTATTGGTTCCATACTTTGAAACCATGTTGCATTTTGATTAATTGCATCTTTAGGTGATATACAGTTATCAACTGATTTATGAGCATTATGTTTATTAAATAATGAAAATTTACTTTTAAAATTCATTTTATTCATTTGCATTTCTCAATAATTTAAGTTTATAGAATATATCTAGTGATTGACGTGGAGTGATCTCGTCAACATTAATACTATCAAATTCCTTAAAAAAATCCTCATGTTCGTTAGATTTAGAAACAGCTGGATAGTCTTTTCTCATATCCTGTTTTTCCCTTTCTTTTTGTTTAAGATTAGATAGTAATTTTGTAGCTTTCTTTGTAACAGCTAAAGGAATACCTGCCAACTTTGCAACATGAATACCATAAGACTTATCAGCTTCACCATCCAAAATTTTATGCATGAAAATTATTGTGTCATTCCATTCTTTTATAGACATTTTATGACAAGACAAGTTACTAAGGCTTTCCTTTAAACTTGTTAGTTCATGATAATGAGTAGCAAATAATGTTCTAGGTTTAATGTGTTCATGTAAATATTCTAACACTGACCAAGCAATTGCTAACCCATCAAAAGTAGAAGTACCCCGACCAATTTCATCTAGTATGACCAATGATTTATCTGTAGCAGTATTGAGGATAAGTGATGTTTCTATCATTTCAATCATAAAAGTAGATTGTCCTTTTGCTAGATCATCTGATGCTCCTACTCTAGAAAAAATTTTGTCGAAAATACCTATGTTTGCTCTTTGTGCAGGAACAAATAAACCTGCTTGTGCCATTATAACTATAAGTGCATTTTGCCTAAGATAAGTCGATTTTCCTGCCATATTAGGTCCTGTTATCAACCAAATCAGATCTTTTTTATTCAAAATACAATCGTTAAAAATAAAAGTTTTTTCAGATAGTCTTATTTGTTGTTCAACGACAGGATGCCTGCCTCCAATAATTTCTAAGCTCTTTTCCTCTACTATATTTGGGCAAATATAATTTCTACATATTGATTGGTTAGCAACCATAATGGAAATATCTAATTCAGAAATTGAAAGTGCTATATTTAAAATTTCTTTACCTTTATCCATTATCTGAGTTGCGAAATTATTAAAAATATCAAGCTCAATTTTAAGAGCCTTTTCAAATGAATTTAATATTTGGTTTTCAACATCATTTAGCTCAATTGTAGTAAACCTGGATGTCTGAGCTGTTGTTTGTCTATGGATAAATAAATCAATGTTTCTTAGTGACTCATCATGCAGTGCTCTTACTTCAATATGATATCCTAGCGTTCTATTATGTTTAATTTTTAATGAGTTAACATTTGTTAATTCTGAGTATTTTTTTTGAAGTTTTGTTATATTTTCTAATTCATTGTTTCTAAAATTTCTAAGGAGGTCTAACTCCTTGTTGTATCCTTCTTTTATGAAATTACCTTCTTTTGCAAGAACTGGAACATTTGATTTTAAAGCTTTCCAGATTTTAAAAAATAAACTGTAATCGATATCCAAATTGTTGATTATGAAATTTAATAATGAAGGACTTGGTTTGACTTGATTATGTGAAATCAAATTTTCATACGTTCCTTTTATAATCAAAAGACCGCTAGACATCAGAAGCAAATCTTTTGGGCCACCTCTTGACAATGATATTCTAGAAAGTGACCTTTCAATATCAGGTATTTTTTCAAAATCTATTTGATATTGTGATATGTTTATATTATTTGTTAATATCCAGTTTGTTAAATCATACCTTTCTTGAATTTGTTCGATTTTATAAAAAGGCTCGATTACTCTCTGTTTTAATAATCTTGCTCCACATGCTGTTTTTGTTTCATCCAAACAAGAAATTAAAGTGCCCTCACTACCCCCTGAGAGATTTTTAAAAATTTCAAGTGATTTTTGAGTAAAATAATCAATCTCTAAAAAATTATTCTGCGTTTCTGTTTGTATCATTGAAAGAATTGGAATTTTTCCACATTGTGTTAACTTCAAATATGAAAGCAATACTGCTGCTGCCTTAATTTCACCTTCACTGAAAGCGCCAATACCTTCTAATGAAACAATGGAGTAATAAGAGAGTATTTGATCTAAGCAGGATGAATAATGAAACAGACTTGACGGTTGTTTTTTGAGAATTAAGTGCCATTCCTCTACAATTAAGTCTAAATCAAAATCTTCAGAAATTAGTAGTTCTGAAAAATTCATTCTTAATAGAAAATTAGATAATAATTGTTTTCTATTGGATTTGTTATCTTCTACTATATTTCTAGATTTGAAACATCCTGTAGAAACGTCTACCCATGCTATGGAGACAGAACCATTATTATCAGATATAGCACCTAGAAAATTGTTAGTTTTTCTTTCAAGAAGATTATCTTCTGTCAAAGTACCAGGTGAAATTATTCTTACTACTTCCCTTTTAAGCGGCCCTTTTTTTAACTTTATTTTAGCTTCTTCTGCTGTTTCAGTTTGCTCACATACAGCAACATTGAAGCCTTTTTTGATTAACTTGGGCAAATAATTATCTGCTGAGTGAAATGGAACACCGCACATAGGAATTTCTTTACCATTTAATTTGCCTCTTTTGGTCAAAGCTATATCTAATGCTTGGGAAGCAACAACCGCATCTTCAAAGAATAACTCATAAAAATCACCCATTCTATAAAAAAGTAAAGCGTCTTTATGTTGATTTTTTATTTTTAAATACTGCTCCATCATTGGAGTATTTACATTATTCACAATAAAAAGTTTCCTTTTGAAAGAGCTTAAATCAACTTTATTTATAATTTTATTACTAATGGATAAAATATAATTTATTAAGACCTTTTTAAAAAAGTAAGTTATAGTAAAAGACAAATTATTTTAAGTTTTTGAGGGGAAAATGTCTACTAACAAAAAAGATGACACTATAAAATCAAATTTAGAAAAAGAAGCTTTAGATTATCACAAAAAAGGTCGCCCTGGTAAATTAGAAATAACATCAACAACACCTTTAATTAGTTCGCATGATTTATCCTTAGCATACTCACCAGGTGTAGCAACGCCATGTCTTGAAATAGAAAAGACACCCGAAACGATTTATGACTATACTTCAAAAGGAAATATAGTTGCAGTTATTTCAAATGGAACAGCCGTTCTAGGTCTCGGTAATATTGGTGCTTCTGCATCAAAACCTGTAATGGAGGGAAAGGCTGTATTGTTTAAGAAGTTTGCTGATGTTGATGGTATTGATTTAGAGATAGATACGGAAGATACAGAAAAATTTATTGACGCAGTTTCCTTACTTGAGCCGAGTTTTGGCGGTGTTAATCTAGAAGACATTAAGGCTCCTGATTGTTTTATAATTGAACAAAGATTAAGAGAAAAAATGAAAATTCCAGTTTTTCATGATGATCAACATGGGACAGCAATTGTTACTGCTGCTGGAATAATAAATGCACTTCATTTAACTAATAGAAAAATAGAAGAAACAAAGTTTGTTTGTAACGGAGCAGGCGCGGCTTCTATAGCTTGTGTTGAGCTTTTAAAAGGTATGGGAGCACAAAATAATAATATTATTTTAGTAGATCGAGATGGGGTTATTTACAAAGGTAGACAAACTAATATGAATCAGTGGAAATCTGGACATACTGTAAACACAAAAAATAGAACTTTAGAAGATGCTTTTAAAAATTCAGATGTTTTTTTAGGATTATCTGTTCCAGGTTCTGTTACAAAAAAAATGGTGCAAAGTATGGCTGATAAACCAATAATATTTGCTATGGCAAATCCAATACCAGAAATTATGCCAGAAGAAATAAAGAGTGTAAGATCGGATGCGATTATTGCTACTGGAAGATCGGATTATCCTAATCAAGTAAATAATGTGCTTGGATTTCCTTATATCTTTAGAGGCGCTCTTGATGTAAGAGCAACCATGATTAATGATGAGATGAAGATTGCTGCAGCAAATGCTATTGCTGAATTAGCTAGAGAGGACGTACCAGATGAGGTTAATGCTGCTTATCATGGAGTACAATTACATTACGGTACTGATTACATAATACCTGCACCTTTTGATCCAAGACTTATTTCGTCTGTCTCATCTGCAGTTGCGAAGGCCGCAATGGATACTGGTGTCGCAAAAAAACCTATTAAAAATTTAGAAGCATATAGAAGGGAGTTAGAAGGCAGAACTAACCCTATAGCCTCTATACTCGAACCAATAAAATCAAGAATAAAAAGTAAAAAACAAAAAGTTGTTTTTGCTGAGGGTGAAGAAGAAAAAACTATACGAGCAGCGTTATCATTTTATAATTCAGGCTTTGGAATTCCAATCTTAATTGGAAGAGAAAACAGAGTTAGAGAAACTATGGAACAAGTTAACTTGGACGGTCTAAATGAATTAATAATTCATAATGCCAGTTTAAGTAAAAGCAATCAAAAATATACAGATAGTCTATATAAACGACTTCATCGATACGGACATTTAAGAAGGGATTGTCAGAGATTAATTAACCAAGACAGAAATGTCTTTGCTGCATCTATGGTATCTGCTGGTGATGCAGATGCCATGATAACTGGAGTGACTAGACCTTTTGGACGATGCTTTAATGACATCACAAAAGTTATTTCAACAAAAAATAATGAAAGTTTTTTATCAATGTCTATGATGGTTTCTAAAGAGCGGACTGTTTTTATTGGTGACGTTAATATACATGATTTACCAAATGCGGAACAATTAGCCAATATTGCCACAGGTATAGCTAATACTGTAAAAAGTTTAGGTTATACTCCCCGAGTAGCCTTGTTGTCATTTTCTAATTTTGGAAGTTTAACCAGACCTAGCTCAAAAAACCTAAAAGAAGCAGTAAATATATTGAATACAAGGAGTGTTGATTTTGAATTTGACGGTGAAATGACACCTGAGGTTGCATTAGATTATGATCTAATTAAAGAAAATTATCCATTTTGTAGACTTTCAGGCCCGGCTAATGTTCTAATTATGCCAAGTCTTTTATCTGCCAATATCTCTTTTAAGTTATTACAAAAACTCGGAGGAGGTTCAATCTTAGGTCCTCTAATGATAGGTGGGGAAAAACCATTTCAAATTGTACAAATGGGTTCTTCTGTATCAGATATCGTTAATTCTGCATCTATTGCAACTTATAATTCATTATACTCTAATTAAGAAACGTTTTAAGTGGAACTCTAGGTCTTGCACCTATATATTTAATTATATCTGCAGCTACCTTACTTCCTAATTTTCCACAATCTTCGATTGAGTACTCATTAGTTAAACCAAACAGAAACCCAGCAGCAAATATATCACCTGCACCAGTTGTATCTACTGGATAATCTACTGTAAATGGAGTTACTAAATTTTCAATCTGATTTTCAAAGACGATGGAACCTCTAGATCCCAAAGTAATTGCCCCAATTTCTACATTTTCTTTGATTTTTTTTAAACTTTTTTGCAAATTCAATTTATATAAACTTTGTATTTCTGCCTCATTAGCAAAAATAATATCAACGAAATCATTAATTAAATCAGAAAATTCTTCTCTATGTCTATCTACACAAAATGAATCTGACAAACTTAAGGCCACCTTACAATTATGAACCTTGGCTAATTTACAACAATAATTAATGGCTTTCTTGGCGTCAGATTGATCAAACAAATAGCCTTCGATATAAATTATTTTACTATTAATAATTAAATCTTTGTTAATACAATCTATATTAAATTGAACACTTGCTCCTAAATATGTATTCATACTTCTTTCTGCGTCTGGAGTAACCAAAACAATACTCTTTGAGGTTTTTTCCAATGTTTGAGTAATCTTATTTTCAAAAAAAACACCATGATCATTAAGATCTTTTGAAAATAAAATTCCAAAATCGTCATTACCTATTTGTCCAATAAAAGAACAGCTTCCTCCAAATGAGCTGAAACCTACGGCAGTGTTTGCTGCACTACCACCAGAGATTATAGTTGGATTTTTTAAATAATCTAAAATTGAATTAGATGACTTTTCATCTATAAGTTGCATAGATCCCTTTGGGATTTTTAGTTCTTTTAAATTTTTATCCGAAAATTTAGAAATGATGTCTACAATAGCATTGCCAATAAAACATACTTGATAGTTTGACATTGTCATTTTCCTAATAATAAATTTTTAATTAGACTTAATAGTTAACAGTATTTATGAATATCATTTATGAAATTAGATCTAAACAAAATTATTTTAAACTTTGCTGTAATTTTATTTCTTAGTTCATGTCATACCTTCGAACATCAAAACATTTTTCTTGATACTTCAAAAAGGGTTGAGAAACAGAAAAAAGAAATAGATAATTTAGAAAAAAAAAGTACAACGGCTAAAATTGATGACATTAGTAAAAGTAAACTCACAGATAAAATTGAGATGGCACCAATAAAGGTGCCCAAACAGAAAAA
>CABZSR010000027.1 GCA_902528415.1 uncultured SAR116 cluster alpha proteobacterium
GATCATAATGATCAAAAATCATTGTGTATTGAGCCCTACCTTGACTCATTGACCTCAGGTTATTCACATAACCGAACATGTTGGCTAAAGGAACCATAGCATTAATCACCTGAGCATTGCCCCTAGCATCCATCCCATTGACCTGACCCCTTCTGCTGTTTAAGTCACCTATAATATCGCCCATGTATTCTTCAGGTGTAACACATTCAACTTTCATTATGGGCTCAAGTAAAACTGGCGACGCCTTAGCCATACCTTCCCTGAATGCAGCTCTCGCTGCTATCTCAAAAGCCATGACTGATGAATCCACATCGTGATATGCACCATCATGAAGATTAACCTTGAAGTCGATAGCTGGAAAGCCCGCTATTATTCCAGCATCTTTAGCTTGTACTAAACCTTTTTCCACACCAGGTATGTATTCAGTAGGAATATTTCCACCTTTAATAGAATTCAAGAATTCAAAGTCTTTTTCAGGGTTTGGTGAGAATGTCATTTTAACACGAGCAAATTGACCAGATCCACCAGATTGTTTTTTATGAGTATAGTCAACTTCAATTTCTTTCGTAATAGTTTCTCGATAGGCAACTTGCGGAGCGCCAATGTTTGCCTCAACTTTAAATTCGCGTTTAAGTCGATCTATTAATATATCAAGATGAAGCTCACCCATACCTTTCATAATAGTTTGGCCTGATTCGATGTCTGTAGACACCTGAAAAGAGGGATCTTCAGCAGCTAATCTTGCAAGGCCTGTAGACATTTTCTCTTGATCATTCTTAGACTTAGGCTCAACTGCAATTTCGATTACCGGATTTGGAAATGACATTGTTTCCAATACAACAGATTTTAATGGATCACATAGGGTATCTCCAGTAGTTGTCTCTTTCATACCCGCTAATGCAACAATATCACCAGCAAATGCCTCATCTATCTCTTCTCTATTATTAGAGTGCATCATCATCATTCTTCCAACTCGCTCTTTTTTTCCTTTGGTAGAATTAAGAAGGGAATCCCCTTTTTTTATGGAACCTGAGTATATTCTTAAAAAAGTTAAAGAACCGACAAATGGATCATTCATGATTTTAAAGGCGAGACCAGAAAAAGGCTCTTGATCGCTAGCCTTTCTTTCAACATTTCTAGTTTCCGTAACGTCACCAGGTAAAAAACCAAGATAAGCAGGCACATCTAATGGATCAGGCAGGTAATCAATTACAGAGTTTAACATCGTTTGAACTCCCTTGTTTTTAAATGCTGACCCACACAAAATTGGGACAAAATCCATAGCAAGGGTACCTTTCCTAATTAAATTTCTTAAAGAAATTTCATCAGGCTCCTCACCCTCTAGATATTTCTCCATCCAAACATCATCTTGTTCAACTGCCAACTCTATTAGATCAGCCCTCATAGACTTAGCCTTCATCTGCAAATCTTCTCTAATTTCACGTATTGTCCAGGAAGCGCCTAAATCTTCTGAGTCCCAAACCCATTCTTTCATGGAAACTAAATCTACGAGACCTGCAAACTCATTTTCTGCACCAATTGGTAAATTAATAGGTAATGGAGTAGCTCCTGTCCTATCTTTTACCATGTCCACACACTTAAAAAAATCAGCACCAATCTTATCCATTTTATTAACAAACACTATTCTAGGCACTTTGTACCTATCAGCCTGCCTCCATACGGTTTCGGTTTGAGGTTCAATCCCAGCATTAGCGTCAAGAACAACAACAGCACCATCAAGTACTGCTAGTGATCTTTCAACTTCAATAGTAAAGTCAACATGTCCTGGTGTATCTATAATGTTAAACCTAAATTTAGCCTCATCTTCCGACGATCCATAATGTGAATCGTAACCTTTACCATCCTCTGTTCTCGTCCAAAAACATGTTGTTGCAGCAGAAGTGATTGTAATACCTCGCTCTTGCTCTTGCTCCATCCAATCCATTGTAGCGTTTCCATCGTGGACCTCACCAATTTTATGTGATCTGCCAGTGTAATAAAGAACTCTTTCGGATGTTGTAGTCTTACCAGCATCAATATGAGCAATAATGCCAAAATTTCTATATCTATTTAAATTGTATCCACGAGACATTTTAATTCCTATATTTTACCAACGATAATGTGAAAAGGCTTTATTTGCTTCAGCCATTTTATGAGTATCTTCCCTTTTTTTGACAGAAGCACCTCTGTTTGAAGAAGCATCTATCAACTCACCACTAAGTCTTTCCGTCATTGAATTTTCTGACCTATTTCTACTACTATTTATAAGCCATCTAATTGCAAGCGCTAAAGCCCTCTCTGACCGGACTTCAACCGGGACCTGATAAGTAGCACCACCGACACGCCTGGATCTAACTTCGAGTTGAGGTTGAACATTACCCAAAGCTTCGTGAAAAATTTTCACAGGTTCAGTACCCGCTTTCTTTTCAATAGCTTCAAATGCACCATAAACTATCTTCTCAGCAGTGGACCTTTTACCGTCAAACATCAAACAGGATGTAAATTTAGATACAATCTTATCGTTGAACTTCGGATCAGGCATAACTTCTCTTTTTATAGCTTTTCTACGTCTTGACATTTAAAATTTCCTTTTTATTTAGGTCGTTTAGCACCGTATTTGGATCTTCTTTGACGTCTATCTGAAACACCTTGTGTATCTAAAGTTCCTCTAATAACGTGATATCTTACACCAGGTAGATCTTTAACCCTACCACCCCTTATCATTACAACAGAATGCTCTTGTAAATTATGACCTTCACCAGGTATGTACGATGTAACCTCAAAACCATTTGTAAGCCTAATCCTAGCAACCTTTCTTAGAGCAGAATTTGGTTTCTTGGGAGTGGTGGTATATACTCGTGTACATACACCTCTTTTTTGAGGACAAGATTGCATGGCAGGAACTTTTGTTTTATTAACTGGTCGATTACGACCATGCCTTATAAGCTGATTAATAGTAGGCATTTAAAATCCTTCACAAAATAATAGCTGAAACAAGCCTTATAAATAATACGAATAAAGGGCTAGCGTCTAATTAAAATTACAACCAGAACCCAATAATTGCGGAATTATATTCTTAACTTAGTCAATGGTCAAGGACTAAATACATACTGATGAGTAATTTACATATTAATTCACATGCATTAGTCAATCTAGTTTTTCTTCCATTTCTTCAATTAAGACAGGCTCTTCTTTTGCCATACTATCTAAAATTTCTTTATCTCTTTTACTAGCAGTCATTCTAAGTTTGTTAACAATAGAACCCGTTCCAGCAGGTACTAAGCGACCTACAATAACATTTTCTTTCAACCCAGAAAGAGCATCAGATTTACCTGATACTGCAGCTTCAGTTAAAACACGAGTAGTCTCCTGAAAAGAAGCTGCAGATATAAAACTTTCTGTTTGCAAGCTAGCTTTAGTTATACCTAATAAAACTGAAACTCCTTTTGCAGGCTCAAAACCTTCTTTGAGAGCTTTTTCATTAGCTAATTTGAATTCTAATCTATTTACATGCTCTCCGTTAAGAAATGTTGTGCCACCATGATCAGTTATTTCAGTTTTTTGCAACATTTGTCTTACAATAACTTCAATATGTTTATCATTAATCTTAACTCCTTGTAACCTATAAACATCCTGAACTTCTTTAACTAAGTAATCTGCTAAAGCTTCTACACCTAATATATTAAGTATATCGTGTGGAACTGGACTTCCATCAATTATCATGTCACCTTTTCTAATAAAGTCGCCTTCTTGAACAGCTAGTAATTTTCCTTTTGGAACCATATATTCAACGGCATCAATTTCACTATCTTGCGGAACAACTCTGATCCTTCTCTTAGCTTTATAGTCTGCTCCAAATTCAACCACCCCATCACTTTCTGAAATTATTGCAAAATCTTTTGGTTTTCTTGCTTCAAACAACTCGGCAACTCTTGGCAGTCCTCCAGTAATGTCTCTGGTTTTAGAGCTTTCTCTGGGGATTCGAGCTAAAACTGCTCCAGCTTTGACCTTACTTCCATTTTCAACACTTAAAATTGCATTCATGGACATAAAATACCTGGCTTCTAATCCATTTGGTAAATTTATTACTTCTCCATCAGCATCTCTCAAAGTTATTCTTGGCCTCAAATTTGATCCACCAGATTGTTGCTTCCAATCCATTACAACTTTACTACCTATACCAGTCGATTCGTCAATTATTTCTCTCATGGAAATCCCCTCTACAAGATCGACATAATGAGCAGTTCCTTCTTTTTCAGTAATAATTGGTATTGTGTATGGATCCCATTCAGCTAATATTTGACCAGCTTTTACAGTGGAATCATCTTTTTTTAGCAACTTAGCTCCATATTGAAGACGATATCGAGCTTTTTCTCTTCCTTGATCATCTAAAATAAGCATTTCAGATGAACGAGAAAGAACAATCTCACTACCATCCTCTGTTGTTACTAAAGAAGTATTATCCAATCTTATTCTGCCATCAAAAGGTGCCTCAATTTTTGATTGTTCAGCACCACGTTGAGCAGCGCCACCAATATGAAATGTTCTCATTGTTAGCTGAGTACCAGGTTCACCTATCGATTGAGCGGCAATAACTCCTACGGCTTCTCCAATATTAACTGGAGTACCTCTAGCCAGATCTCTTCCATAACACGCTGCACAGATACCTGGTTGAGTTTCACAAGTTAAGGCAGATCTAACTTTAACTTGATCAATACCAGCCTTCTCTATCTTTTCAATATCATCCTCAGTTATAATAATACCTCTATGTAAAATAATAGAATTATCTTTTGAGTCTATAATGTCAGAAGCCGCAGTTCTACCCAAAATCCTTTCAGCAAGAGGTTCAATAATGTCTCCACCTTCAATTACAGCCCTCATTACAAAACCATTTTCTGTTCCACAATCTTCTTCAGTAACAATACAATCTTGGGCGACATCAACTAATCTTCTTGTTAGATATCCAGAGTTAGCTGTTTTTAAAGCAGTGTCCGCAAGTCCTTTTCTTGCACCATGGGTAGAATTAAAATATTCAAGAACATTTAGACCATCTTTGAAAGATGATTTGATAGGTGTTTCAATAATTTCACCTGAAGGTTTAGCCATCAAGCCTCTCATACCTGCTAATTGTTTAATTTGAGCCGCAGACCCCCTAGCCCCTGAATGAGCCATCATCCAAACTGAGTTAACAGGTTCTCCAACCTTTATGGTTGAAATATTCTTCATCATTTCAGCAGCAACATCGTCAGAGCATTTAGACCAAACATCAACAACTTTATTATACTTTTCACCTTGAGTAATCAATCCATCTTGATACTGTTGTTCAAAATCCTTAACTTGTTTTTCTGCTAGAATCATAAGTTCTGCTTTAGCTTTTGGCGTTTCAAGATCAGAAATACCAAAAGATATACCAGCAGTACAAGCATGCTTAAAACCCATTGCCATGAGCTGATCACAAAAGATTACTGTATCTTTTTGCCCACAATGTCGATAAACGTAGTCAATGACATTAGTAACTTCTTTTTTTGTCATTAACTTATTAATAGTATTAAAATCTACAGACTTATGTTTAGGAAGTAATGTTGAAAGTTTAGCTCTTCCTGGAGTTGTTTCAACGATTTTTACAATATTTTTGCCTTCATTATCATACGTATTAACTCTAACTTTAATTTTCGCTTGAAGTTCAACTTGAGAATTGTCTAAGGCCATTAACACTTCCGTAGGAGATGAAAATATCATACCCTCACCTTTCAGGGAATCACTTATCATAGATAAATAATATAAACCTAATATGATATCTTGTGATGGCACTATGATAGGCTTTCCACTTGAAGGAGATAATATATTATTTGTTGACATCATCAAGACTCTTGCTTCAAGTTGAGCCTCAAGTGATAGAGGAACATGAACTGCCATTTGATCACCATCAAAATCTGCATTAAAAGCTGTACATACAAGAGGATGTAAATTTATTGCTTTTCCTTCAATCAAAACTGGTTCAAATGCCTGTATTCCTAATCGATGTAATGTTGGTGCCCTATTAAGCATGACGGGATGCTCTCTTATCACCTCTTCAAGAATGTCCCAAACTTCAGGTCTTTCTTTTTCAACCATTCTTTTAGCTGCTTTTACAGTACTTGCTAACCCATAAAGCTCTAATCTTGAATAGATGAACGGTTTAAACAATTCTAAAGCCATTTTTTTTGGAAGGCCGCATTGATGTAACTTTAATTCAGGTCCAACAACAATTACGGATCTACCAGAATAGTCAACTCGTTTACCTAGTAAGTTTTGTCTAAATCTTCCCTGTTTACCCTTAAGCATGTCAGATAAAGATTTTAATGGCCTTTTATTTACCCCTGTTATCACTCTGCCTCGTCTACCATTATCAAACAAAGCATCCACAGATTCTTGTAACATTCTCTTTTCATTACGAATAATAATATCAGGCGCCCTTAACTCAATGAGTCTTTTTAACCGATTATTCCTATTTATAACTCTTCTATACAAGTCATTTAGATCAGAAGTTGCAAATCTTCCACCATCCAGCGGTACTAAAGGACGAAGTTCAGGTGGAATAACTGGAATAACCTCGAGGATCATCCATTCTGGTTTAGAACCGGATTCAATAAAGGATTCTATCAATTTAAGTCTTTTTACTAATTTTTTTCTTTTGATTTCAGAACCTGTTTTGGACAAATCATCACGTATTTTTGTAAGTTCTTCTTCTAAATTCATTTCAGTTAAAATTCTTTTAATTGCTTCCGCACCTATTGAAACTTCAAAACTTTCATCACCGAATTCATCAAGAGCACCGTCATAATCTTCTTCAGTTAATAATTGACCTTTTGTTAACGAAGTTAAACCAGGCTCAGTAACTAAAAAGTATTCAAAATAAAGAACTCTTTCTAAATCCTTCAGAGTCATATCTACAAGCAAGCCTATGCGTGAAGGTAATGATTTTAAAAACCATATATGTGCGACCGGAGCAGCGAGATCAATATGCCCCATCCTCTCTCTTCTTACCTTAGAAAGAGTTACCTCTACTCCACACTTTTCACATATAATACCCCTGTACTTCATACGCTTATATTTGCCACATAAACACTCATAATCTCTTACAGGACCAAATATCTTTGCACAAAAAAGACCATCACGTTCTGGCTTAAAGGTTCTGTAGTTTATTGTTTCTGGCTTTCTAATTTCACCAAAGGACCAACTTTTTATGGCCTCTGGTGATGCTATAGAAATACTAATTTGGTCAAAACTTTGTGTTGAACCTGTTTGGCCAAAAGAATTCATAAGTTCATTCATTCGCGTTCCTATTCTTTTTAAAAATCAATAAATTATTCAACTAAATCCATATTTACATTTAAGCCTAAAGATTTTAACTCTTTGATTAAAACATTAAATGATTCCGGAATACCTGCTTCAAAATCGTCATCACCCTTGATTATCGACTCATATACTTTTGTTCTACCAGAAACATCGTCAGATTTAACAGTAAGCATTTCTTGTAGGGTATAGGCAGCACCATATGCTTCTAGAGCCCACACTTCCATTTCACCAAATCTTTGACCGCCAAATTGAGCCTTGCCACCAAGAGGTTGTTGCGTTACTAGTGAATAGGGTCCAATCGATCTTGCATGAATTTTATCATCTACTAAATGATGTAATTTTAACATGTAAATATAACCAACCGTAACTTTCCTATCAAAAACTTCACCTGTTCTACCATCAGTTAACCAAACTTGACCTGTTTCATCTAAATCTGCCAAATTCAGAATATTTCTAACATCTTTTTCACTAGCTCCGTCAAAAACTGGGGTAGCCATCGGTACACCTCTTCTTAAGTTAAGAGCTTGCTGCATTAAATCGTTATCATTCATCTTTGAAAAATCAGATTTGTATTGCTTTTCTCCATAAATTTGAGTTAAAAAACTCCGAATGTTTTCGTTTTTAGCATCTTGATTACTCTCAATCATCTTACTAATCTTAACACCTAGACCAGAAGCAGCCCAACCCAAATGAGTTTCTAATATCTGTCCAACATTCATTCTAGAAGGAACACCTAAAGGATTCAATACAACATCAACAGGCGTACCATCTTTTGTATAAGGCATGTCTTCAGAAGGAATAATCCTTGAAATAACGCCTTTATTGCCATGTCTTCCTGCCATTTTGTCCCCTGACTGAAGTTTTCTTTTAACTGCAACAAAAACTTTAACCATCTTCATTACACCAGGCAATAATTCGTCACCTCTTTGTAACTTATCAACCCTATCATTAAATCTATTTTCTAAGGTTTTTATAACCCCATCAAAATGATTAGATAATTTTTCAATCTTTTTCTGAACTTTATCATCTTCAATCTTAATTGTTCTGATATCATTTCGTGATAAGTCTGCAATAATTTCCTCAGTTAATAAATCACCATTTTTTAATGTTTTAATAGATGATCCCTGTATCTTATTACCAATAATATATTCTTTAAGACGTCCATAAAAACCTCTTTCAAGAATAGTTTTTTCATCATCTCTATCCTTAGCGAATTTTTCTATTTCAGCCCTTTCAATAGCTCTAGCTCTTTCATCTTTGTCAACACCTCTTCTAGAGAAAACTCTGACATCAACAATGGTACCTGAAACTCCTGGTGGAACTTTTAATGATGTATCACGAACATCTGAGGCTTTTTCTCCAAATATGGCTCTAAGCAATTTTTCCTCAGGTGTCATTGGGCTTTCACCTTTAGGCGTAACTTTACCAACCATTATATCACCTTGTTTAACTTCAGCACCAATATATACCATACCAGCCTCATCTAAATTTCTTAGAGCTTCTTCACCAATATTTGGAATGTCACGAGTAATTTCTTCCTGGCCTAACTTTGTATCTCTTGCCATTACTTCAAATTCTTCTATGTGAATAGAAGAAAAAACATCTTCTTTAACTATTCTTTCAGAAATCAAAATTGAATCTTCAAAATTATAGCCATTCCAGGGCATAAACGCCACTAAGACATTTCTACCTAAAGCTAATTCTCCGTCTTCAGTAGCTGGGCCATCAGCAATTATGTCTCCACTATTAATTATGTCACCCACTTGAACTAACGGCCTTTGATTTATACAAGTATTTTGGTTACTCCTTTGAAATTTTAATAATGAGTAAATATCTACCGGACTTACGTCAGCTGCATCGGTAGAATCAGCTCGAATAACTATCCTTGTAGCATCAACTTGGTCAACAACTCCTGATCTTCGCGCTACTAGAGTTACACCTGAATCCTGCGCTACTGTTGCTTCTATCCCAGTCCCTACAAGAGGACTTTCAGATTTTACTAATGGAACTGCTTGTCTCATCATATTAGACCCCATTAAAGCTCTGTTTGCATCATCATTTTCTAAAAAGGGTATTAAAGCAGACGCAACGGAAACTAATTGTTTAGGTGAAACATCCATAAGATTAATATCACCTGGGTTAGCTAGACCAATATCCCCTCCTTTTCTGACAGGAAGTAGATCATCAGTAAAATTATCCGAACTATCTAATTCCGCATTAGCTTGTGCAATTGTAAACTTACCTTCTTCAATAGCAGAAATGTAAACAACATCTTTGGTCACTTTACCATTGTCTACTTTCCTGTAAGGTGTTTCAATAAAACCATATTGATTTATCTGAGCAAAAGTTGCCAAAGAATTTATTAGTCCAATATTGGGTCCTTCTGGTGTCTCAATAGGGCAAATCCTACCATAGTGTGTGGGATGGACATCTCTAACTTCAAATCCAGCTCTTTCTCTTGTAAGCCCACCTGGGCCTAGTGCAGAAACTCTTCTTTTATGTGTAATTTCAGAGAGAGGGTTAGTTTGATCCATAAATTGAGATAATTGGCTTGAGCCAAAAAATTCTCTAAGCGATGCTGCAGCTGGCTTTGCATTAATAAGATCTTGGGGCATTAAGTTTTCAATTTCATTTGCTGAGCTCATTCTTTCTTTAATTGCTCTTTCCATTCTTGAAAGACCTACTCGATATTGATTCTCTAATAACTCACCAACTGACCTTACCCTTCTATTACCTAAATGGTCTATATCGTCAATTTCTCCATGGCCATCTTTAAGAGAAATTAGTTCTTTTATAATTTCCAGAACATCAACTTTTCTCAAAACTCTTATACTGTCATCAACTTCTAGGTTTAAACGTGCTGACATTTTAACCCTGCCTACTGCAGACAAATCATATCTTTCTTCGTCGAAGAATAAATTGTTAAATAAAATCTCAGCAGTTTCATGAGCAGGAGGTTCACCAGGTCTCATAACTCTATATATGTCAACTAATGCCTCTTCCCTTGAAGCATTTTTGTCCAATGCCAATGTATTTCTTATCCAAGGCCCAACAGAAGAGCTGTCTATAGATAAGATGTTCAAATTATGTAGATCATTTAACTTAAATAACTTTAAAAGATCTTCGGTAACTTCATCACCAGCTTCTGCGTAAATTTCACCAGTCTTTTCATTTACAATATCCTCAGATACAAATTTTCCTATTATTTCCTCTTCTTTTACTTCTATTAATTTTAAACCATCTTCTACTAGAGATTTAATCTTTCTTTGATTAATTTTGTCGCCTGCTTTAGCAAGTATTTTATTTTTAGAAGCATCGATTAAATCATAGTTCAATCTTTGGCTCTTATAATTATCTGCAAAAAATTCAGTGACCCATTTTTCTGCTTTTAATTGATATGTTTGTGATCTATAAAAATATTTTAAAATATCTTCTCTTGTCATACCAATAAGTTGAGTTCTGTCAGGCTCTAAGTTTTTTTCATTACATTCATTTAAATAGTCTTCGGAATTCTTGTCTAATAATGCCATTAAAAAAGTTGTACATGGTAATTTTCTTCTTCTATCAATCCTAACATTTAAAATATCTTTTGGATCAAATTCAAAATCTAACCAAGATCCTCTATAAGGAATGACCCTTGCAGCAAAAAGGAATTTACCAGATGCATGAGTTTTACCTTTATCATGATCAAAAAAGACACCAGGAGATCGGTGCATTTGTGAAACTATAACTCTTTCTGTTCCATTAACGACAAAAGTTCCATTTGGAGTCATAAGAGGCATATCACCCATATAAACGTCTTGTTCTTTCATATCTCGAATTGATTTAGCACCAGTGTCAGGATCTAAGTCCCATACTATTAATCTTAAGGTTAATCTGAGTGGAGAAGCAAAAGTTAAACCTCTTTGATGACATTCATCAACGTCATATTTAGGTTTTTCTAAAGTGTATGAAACAAATTCTAACATTGACCTACCTGCAAAATCTTTAATTGGAAAAACCGAATTAAAAACAGCCTGCAAACCTACATCAATTCTTTCATCAACTGGATCATACATCTGCAGAAACTGTTCGTAAGAATTTCTTTGAACTTCAATTAGGTTTGGCATCTCTGCTACTTCGCTAATTTTACCAAAAGTTCTTCTGACTCTTCTTCTATTCATTAATGTACTTTGCTGAGCTGACATTTATTATCCTTTTAAAACTTAATTAGCCAATAAGACCATATGAAAAAACGTATTTATAAACAGACTTAAATAATTAAGCTTGTTTTTATTAAAGGTAAAAGACAAACTTATTTTACCTCAACGGAAGCACCAGCTTCTTCGAGTTTACCTTTAATTTCATTTGCTTCAGCCTCAGGAATCCCTTCTTTAACCATTGATGGAGCTGCCTCAACTAAATCTTTGGCTTCTTTCAAACCTAGCCCCGTTACTGCTCTAACTTCTTTGATGACATTTATTTTCTTTTCACCAATTGCTGTTAACATTACATTGAATTCAGTTTTAGCTTCAGCTGAAGGAGCTGCTTCAGCACCACCTGCAGCAGCTACAGCAACAGGCGCTGATGCTGATACACCCCATTTATCTTCAAGAAGTCTAGCTAAATCAGCTGCTTCTAGAACAGTTAGTGAACTCAAATCTTCTGCGATTTTTTCTAAGTCTGCCATTTTTTTCTCCTAATAATATATTAATTGTTATTGTTGTGATTTTTGTGAAATTGTTCTTAAAACTTGTGAAGCCGGCTCCATTGTTAGTCTTAAAATCTTTGAAGCTGGTGCTTGAAGCAAACCAACAATCTTACCTCTTAAATCAGATAGGGTTGGGAGCTTTGCAAGTGCTTCCACATCTATTTTTGAAAGTGGTTTATCTTCTAAACCTCCTCCAATTATAACAAGCTTTTCATTCTCTTTAGCAAAATCAACCAAAATCTTTGCGGCCATTACCGGATCTTTAGATGAACCAATGGCTGTCGGTCCACTAAACATTTCATCCATGTGCTGATACTTGGTTTCTTTTAATGCTAATCGAGTAATTTTATTTTTTGTAACTTTAAAATAACAATTTTCATTACGCATTTTATTTCGGAGATCATTACTCTCCGCGACCGTTAGACCAACACAATGAACGACAACTACTGAAGCAGCATCTGCGAATGTATTATGCAAAGTTTTGACCAGATCAGTTTTTTGTTTTTTATCCACCGATAAGTCTCCACGTTTTTGTCATAACAATATGTCATGACAGTTGTTGCATTCCAGGTAATAAATTACCCACGGCCCGTCCCTTTCAAATCAAGCAGATAACTGCTCTAATTGTCTATGTAGGATATTAAGAAAAATTTCCCCTACAGTCATGGACAGGATCAGTCTAGTTAAAGACTGACAGAGAATAATTAAAAACTACTCTCTAGATAAATATATATTTAGACTATATATTTATATTTATACCAGCTCCCATTGTAGAGCTGATTGATATTTTCTTTATAAACGTGCCTTTTGCACCAGAAGGTCTAGATTTTTGAATTGAATCTATAAATGAGTTAACATTTTCAACTAATTTATCTGAACCAAAGCTAATTTTTCCAACTCCTGCCTGTACTATACCAGTTTTTTCGGCCCTGTATTGGACTTGTCCTGATTTAGCTGCTTCAACTGCAACTTTTACATCTGCTGTAACTGTTCCTAATTTTGGATTAGGCATTAAGCCTTTTGGGCCCAAAACTTTTCCAATTCTACCAACCACCCCCATTAGATCAGGTGTTGCTATAATTCTATCGTAATTTAAATTACCCTTTTGCATATCTTCTGCTAAGTCTTCTGCGCCAACAACATCTGCACCAGCATCTTTAGCCTCAATTGCTTTCTGATCCTTTGCAAATACAGCAACTTTCATATTTTTGCCATTACCATTCGGTAAAGATACAACGCCTCTAACCATTTGATCGGCGTGTCTTGGATCAATACCTAAATTCATAGAAATCTCAATTGTTTCGTCAAACTTTTCCCTTTTACTTTCAACAAAAAAGTCGATTGCATCTTTAACGGTAAAAGACTTATTTTCTATATTTTTATATATGTCAGTTAAAAATTTTCCTTTTTTCATTATTTACTCCAAAACCTCTAATCCCATTGATTTAGCAGAACCTCTTACCATTTCAATTGCCCCTTCTATATTAGCAGCGTTGAGATCTTTCATTTTATTTTCTGCAATTTCTCTAATTTGATCTATCTTAACTGAACCACCTACAGTTCTACCAGGCTCACTAGAACCTTTATCTTTACCTGCAGCTTTTTTAAGGTAGAAAGAAACAGGTGGTGTCTTAGTTACAAAACTAAAGCTCTTATCTGAAAATACTGTTATAACAACTGGTATGGGCATATTTTTTTCTAAGGAATCCGTTGAAGCATTAAAGGCTTTACAAAATTCCATAATATTTACACCCCTTTGGCCCAATGCAGGACCTACAGGAGGGGAAGGGTTAGCTGCTCCAGCTGGTATATTTAGCTTTATGTATCCATCTATTTTCTTTGCCATTTTTTTCCCTTACAACAAATATTGTTGGTTGTATAATAATTGTCTAAATCTTCTCTACCTGACTATACTCAAGATCCACAGGTGTTGATCTACCAAATATAGAAACAGCAACTTTTAGTCTTGATTTATCCTCATCAATTTCTTCTACCAAACCATTAAAACTTTGAAATGGGCCTTCAGATACTCTGACTTCTTCTCCGATTTCATATATAATGCTAGATCTAGGTCTTTCAATACCTTCACTTATTTGATCAATTAGTCGCTTAGCTTCAGCTTGACTTATGGCAACAGGTTTGCCCTTACCACCTAGAAAACCAGTAACTTTTGACTGTGATTTAATTAAATGCCAGGATTGATCTGTCATTTCCATTTTCACTAAAATATAACCTGGAAAAAATTTCTTTTCAGATTGAATTTTACTGCCGCGCCTTACTTCTACTACCTCTTCTGTTGGAACTAAAACTTCTTCAATCAAATCTTGCATGTTCTTTGAAATAACTTGCTCTTCAATACTTTGAGAAACTTTTTTTTCAGAACCAGAAAAGACATGAATAACATACCATTTTTTAGACATATTTTTAATCCAATTTCAAGATTAGAATTGAGAAAAGTGTAAACAATGTAATTAACCACCAAAACTTAATAAATACTGGACAATGTTTGAAAGCATAAGATCAACTAATAAGAAAAAAATAGAAGCTATTAATGCCATAACGAAAACACTTAATGATGCGAACATAGTTTCTCGTCTAGAAGCCCAAGTTATTCTGTTAATTTCTTGTCTTACCTGCCTAACAAATTGTGCGGGGTTTGTTTTAGCCATGAGAAGCCTTTCTTGCAAGAACAAAAATGTTTATTTACAATTTTTTTTTTTATAAGTCAAAGTCATTAATAATTTATCATGTATATAATTGGCAGGAGTGGAGGGGCTCGAACCCCCAGCCCCCGGTTTT
>CABZSR010000028.1 GCA_902528415.1 uncultured SAR116 cluster alpha proteobacterium
ACTTATATAGTCATATCCAAAACGACCTTTAATACACAATCGGTTTTCATTTGCTGGGCCTTCGTAGCCATCGACGGACATTATGGAATTATCTTTAACACTTACCAATGTTTGACAACCAACACCGCAAAATGGACATAAACTCTTAATTTTTTTGTCAGGATAAACTGTTTGATTATTATCGTCATTAATTAAAGAAGTTTCAATAAGGGCACCCGTTGGACAGGCTTGGACACATTCTCCACAGCCTACACAACTACTTTCTCCCATTAAAGAGTTTGTATCAAATACGGGATAACTATTTGCTCCTCTTCCAGACATGCCTAACACATCATTTACTTGAACATCTCTACATGCCCTAATACACAAACCGCACTGTATACAAGCGTCTAAGGCAAGTGTCATTGCAGGATGACTGTTATCAGTCTTAGGGACTGTGTCAGAGCTTTTAGGAGTAAATCTAGAGGAGGTAATTTGCTTTATATTGAGTATATTCCAAAAGTGATCCTCTTGATATGTTTTCTGTTTTATTTTAGGTTGATCAGCTAAAAGTAATTCTAAAACTAATTTTTGGGACTTTTCTACTTTTGAGTTGTTAGTAAAAACTTCCATTCCTTCTATAGGCTTTCTTATACAAGATGCGGTTAATGCTTTTTCTCCCTTAACTTCTACAACACAGGCTCTACAATTACCATCGGGTTTATACCCAGTTTTGCCACTATGACAAAGATGAGGGATAATTTTACCGTGTCTTTTAGAAACGTCCCATATTGTCTCATTGTTATTGGCAATCACAGGCTCACCATTGAGAAAAAAAGATACTTTTTCAGCCATTACTTTTAATCTCTTCACTAAAATACATGATACTTGACTTTATTGGATTAGTTGCCGCCTGACCCAAACCACATATAGAAGAACTTTCCATAACCTCACACAGATCTTCTAAAAGAGAAATATCCCAATCACTTGTTTCCATAATTGAAGCCGCCTTTTCACAGCCAACCCTACAAGGTGTACATTGACCGCAACTTTCTGATTTAAAAAATTTAATCATATTTAAAGCAACATCTCTAATTTTGTCTTTATCAGATAAAACAACTACAGCAGCAGAGCCTATGAATGTATTAAATTCATTTAATGTGTCAAAATCTAATGGGACGTTACATATAGAAGCTGGTAAAAGCCCTGAGGATGCTCCTCCAGGTTGATAAGCTTTAAATTTGTGTCCTTCAACCATTCCACCTGAAACTTCTATTATATCTAATATTGTGGAACCAGAGGGTAACAAATATAATCCTGGGTTTTTTACTCGACCAGATACAGAAAAACTCCGTAAACCCATTCTATTGTTTTTTTTGACTTTTGTAAAAATCTGGGGCCCTTCCCTTATTATTTTTGCTACCCAATAAAGTGTTTCAACATTATGAACTAAAGTAGGTTTACCAAATATCCCTGATTGTCCTACATAAGGTGGTCTGTGCCTAGGTAAACCTCTTTTACCTTCTATGCTCTCTATCATAGCGCTTTCTTCACCACAAATGTAAGCTCCAGCACCCCTTCTTAGATCAAAGAATCCAAATGGAATAATTTTTGCTTCTTCAAGTTTTATAATTTCTTTTTTCAAAATATATAAAATTGCTGGATATTCATCTCTTATATAAATGAAACATTTTTCAGCCGATACTGCAATTGATGCCATTAAAGCACCTTCTAAAAACATGTGAGGTTCTGTTTCTAGATAATACTTGTCTTTAAAAGTTCCTGGTTCACCCTCGTCACCATTAACTGCTAAATATCTTGGACCAGGTTCTTTTGAAACAAGCTCCCATTTTTTTGCAGTTCTAAACCCTGCTCCTCCTAAACCTCTTAAATCTGCCTCTACAATATTTTCATACCAATTTTCTTTACCAGCTTTGATCGTGATAGTTTGTTCGTATCCACCTTTTTTGATATAGCTTTCAAAAGTTTCATAATTAGGTATGTCTGGTTTACTTCTATTGTTTTTTATAGCTTGGTCAACTTTTTCTAAATTTGCATTTTCAATATGATAATGACCAATTTCTAAAACTGGGGCAGAACTACATCTTCCCATACATGGAGCCCTAAGAACTCTTAAATCTTGTCCTTGGTATTTTTTGGATAAATCATTTTCTAATTTTTTAGAACCAAATAACTCACAAGAGAGGGAGTTACAAACTCTTATGGTAGTTTTAGGTGGAGTTAATTCTCCATCTTTAACTATATCAAAATGTGCATAAAATGAAGCGACTTCATAAACTTCAACACTACTTATGTTAAGTAATTTAGCTAGTGAAATAAGGTTTTTTTCTGATAAAAATCCAAAATAGTCTTGAATTAGATGCAAATGTTCAATTAATAAGTCTCGCCTCAATTCTAATGGAGATAGTAAATTCTTAAGAAATGAAATATCATGTGATAAATCTTTATCTTTAAGAAAATTGTTTGATTTATTTTTTTTCATTTATTAATAAACCTAAGAAATATCTATAATACACTGATCATAAAATCTTACAATCTGTTGTGCCTTTAACTTTACTTCTTCAATTAACATTCCAGGTTTATAGAGATTTGAACCTAAACCAAAAGCTGTAATATTTACTTGCAACCAGCTTTTGAATTTACTTTCATCAATGCCACCAACAGCAATTGAAACAATATTTTTTGGAAGTACCGCAGATAAAGCTCTAAAATTATCTTCTTTTAATAAAGAGGCTGGAAAAAACTTTAACCCATCAGCACCAGCATCTAAAGCATCAAAACATTCTGATGCTGTGAAAACTCCAGGGAAACTTAGCATGTTTAGTTCTTTTGTTTTTCGTATAACTAAAGTGTTCAAATTAGGTGAAACTATAAATTTTCCTCCTATTTCAGCCACTCGATAAACCTCATTTTCATTTAAGACTGTTCCTGCTCCAAAAACACCCTTCTCTCCATGGAATTTTACCATTCTTTCTATTGTTTCATAAGGTTTTGGTGAGTTAAGGGGAACTTCTATCATACTTATTCCAGCTTCAATTAATACATCTGAAACACTTTCAGCTTCAAGAGGAGATATACCTCTTAAAATAGCAATTAGCGGTCTTCTAGATTTAAAAATGTTCTCTTTAGAACTCAAAATTTTCTCTTAATTAAGTTTATCTTTAAAATGCTGCAAACCTTTTAATACCATGTCTTCAGAGTTAAATTTTTGTATTGAAGAAACTTTTTTTGTTAATACTAGTTCATATAACTCAATCAAATCGATATTTCCTATTAAAACTATATCATTATTTTTCCAAAAATCTAAACTACCTACCAATTCCATAGCAAGTAGATATCCTGATAGTCTAGACCTGTAAATAATAGCTCCTTTAGTGTTAAGTAGATCATCTGCTCTAAGTTGAAATAATGCGTTGGCAAAAAGTTCTGGTTTCTTCATTATTTTATCAGCTGAATTTAAAATCTCTGCTTTGTCTAAATTATCGGATATCATACTATAGCTTAAAACAGAATTCTTAGAAATTATTTCAAATAGCTCCCCTGTCATAAACGTTCTAAATTTTTCCAGACTGTTTTTATTTATTTTGATCCATTTGCTGTGGGTTCCTGGCAAACAAATAGAGCCTTTGAAGTTATTATTATTGGTAAGAAATCCAGCAATCTGTGTTTCTTCTCCACGCATAACATCTGGAGGATCATTCTGTGAAATTCCAGAAAATATTTTTAAAGAAATTCTATTGTCAAATAAAATAGGTGAAACGTAACTAATATTATTTAACTTACATGGAGCTTTTTCATACGGGGCTTCAATCCATCCTTGACGGGCACCTAACATGCCACTTGCCAAAACATCTATTTTTTTATCTTTAATTAACCATTTTTCAATTAAGTATATAAAAGTATTTTCAAAATTTTTATCTTTTACAAACTTCATACCATCATTAGTCTCAATGGTGTCAAATACAACATCGTCTTTTATTAAATAGGCACGAAAAGAACTTGTTCCCCAATCAACGGCTATCCATGTATCCAAAATAATACCTTTAAAATTGAAAAAATGTTAAATATTCAACATAATTATATCTTCAAAATTATATGATTAAATTTCTCAAATTATTCATAGCTCTGAGTCTTTCCAAAATACAAATAAGAACAAACTTTACTAAAATATCCTCTTTTTCAAAATAATCCTTGATAAAATCTACCGGTACTATGTGTAAAGTAGATTTTCCAACTGACTTTGCAGTAGCAGTCCTTGGTCGATCAGTAAATACAGCCATTTCTCCAAAAGAATCTCCAGGATTAAACTTCGTAATAACTTTGTCTAGTTTTGATATAAGTTTAACTTGACCTGTTTCAACATAGAAAAAGAATTTAGGTTTCTGATTTCTCATAAAAATAGTTTCATCGTTACTATAATCTTTTATAGGAAACTTAACCTCTTGCTTAGATAAAAAGCCATCATCAATTAGATGGTAAGTTTTGCTCTTATTATTATGAAAAATTCTATCTAAAGAATATTTTATGATACCGCGAGTTAAAGATGAAGAGGTCGCAAAAGCTTTACGCAAACTTGAACTCTTAAAAGCAAAAACTTTAACGTCTTCTTTTAAAATGTAATTTAGTGCGTATGGCCTTGAAATTAATGCCTCGGCAAAACCAATTGGAGATCCTGGATTTAAAGTAGAAGTTTTACCTCGATTATCTCTAGCTAAAACAGAACCTTCTTTGATAATATAACATTCTTCGTAATCTTTATCTTTTAAAATATGTTCTTTTTTAAGTTCATGAACTTTATATTCATTTCTCAGCAATGGAATATATTTCATTAAAATGAGATTTTTATTTTCTTCTTTTTCCAATGTATCCCCCAATACAAAATAGATAATTTATATAAAAATTCTATCGTAAGTTTTTCAGACGGGTATTTTAATACCACAAATTAAGAAAAAGTATAAATTAAGCCGCCGGATTAGTGATTTTAATTTCAGATGAAGTAGCCTCTGCCTCATAATTATAAACAAAAACACCAGCATATTGATTTTCTTTAAATACAAATGTTTGTTTTAATTCTTTTATAAAAGCATCAGATTCTGTTTCATATTTTTTTAATCTGTCAATAGTGTCAAATTTAATGAATATTGATAAATCTCCATCTTTTCCAATCATAACATTCAAAGATTGAAACTTATACTGACTAATCTTTTTTCCTAAATTATCTGAACAAAAAGAGGCCGCTACCTTAGCCTCAGCAATAGTTCCAAATTTATATTGATAAACCTTAGCAAACATTATAAATCACCTAATTTATCTAGTGCGTTATCTATCAAAGAATTAGCTTCATTACCCTCAACTTTAACTTGATTGTGAATTTTGGTAACTATATTCATCTTTTCTTGTAATTCATTGCCTTTAGAAGATAGCATAACTGACATATTTCTAATTTCACATAAATTGGCATTAATTAAATTTGTGGCATTTTTTTCTGGTAAATTGAGGCCACTACAAATATCGATAAAGTTTTTATAATCTGAAAGCGTAAAGTCCTTATAATTGTCCATAAAAATATCAATTGATTTAGAAATTTTTTGGGATGTAATCTCTTTTTGTTCTGTTTGGGTATCAATTTGAAGCGCTAATCTAGATACTAATTTTTCTATTAGTTCAATTTTTTCAGGTGATATCTCTTTAACTTCAGAAAAATTATAAATACAAAATGTACCCATTGCATATCCATCTTTATTTCTTACTGGAAAACCACAGTAGCTATGAACCATTCCACTTGTAACAGCGTCATGATTTTTAAAAATTTCATGCTTGTTTAATTCAAAAACTAATAATGGATTTTTTTCAAGTATCACATATGAACATATACTGGCAGCTTTGTCTGCTTTCCTATGTAATTCTCTCTCGCCAGGTTTACCAATTTCAGAAATCATGCATTGGTTTTTAGAATCATATAAACTAAAACTACCCGCGCTATAACCTGATATATCCTTGGCTATCTCTAGATATATATCAAATAAATATATCTGATCTGTACCAATTATTCCTGTTTTTTCAACTACTTTAGCTCTTCTCTTTTCATTAATCGGTGTTGGTGCTGGTATCCATTCCATTTAAAATTTCCTCAAATATAAAAATATAATCATAATAATTTATTTTGAAATTGATTTAAACAAAAAATTCTCAGGTAAAAAAGTTGCACTATAAATAAACAACATAAGCAGCCTTTGAAGGCTGCTTTTGCAGTAATAAAGATAGTTTAATTATAAACCAGTCTGAGAAACTAATTTAGTCGTCATATAAGCGTCCAAACCTTCAGGACCACCTTCTGATCCGTATCCAGAGTCTTTCACACCTCCAAAAGGTGTATCCACAAGCCCCAAACCATGATGATTAATAGACACTTGTCCACTTTCTATAGATTGACCTAAATCTTGGGCTGTTTTTGCAGAATTTGTGTAAGCATATGCAGCTAAACCATAATTTAGACGATTAGATTCCTCAACAACTTCATCTATAGAACTAAAAGAGTTAATAGGAGCTAAAGGACCAAATGGTTCTTCATTCATAATTCTTGCCTCATTGCTGACGTTTGTCATAACAGTCGGCTCAAAGAAGTAACCTTTATTACCCTTTCTCTTACCACCAGTTAAAACTTTTGCACCATTTTCAACAGCATCTGCAACAAAACCTTCTATTGCAGTAAGTCTTCTATCGTGGGCAAGGGGACCCATTTTAACTCCATCGTCTAGACCATTACCCACATTTAAGGATTCAGCTTGTTTTACAAATCCATCAACAAATTCTTCATATACTGAATCATGAACTAAAAATCTTGTTGGAGAAATACAAACTTGTCCTGCATTCCTAAATTTATTCGCACTTAAGATTTTTACTGCAGCTTTCACATCAGCATCCTCACAGACAATCGCAGGTGAGTGACCTCCAAGCTCCATAGTTACTCTTTTCATGTAAGTACCTGCTTGTGAAGCTAATAATTTTCCAACAGCTGTAGATCCTGTAAAAGTAACTTTTCTTACAATTGGATGTGCGATTAAATATTCTGAAATTTCAGCTGGTATACCATATACCAAATTAATTGATCCTTTTGGCATTCCTGCCTCATCAAAGGCTTTTATTAATTCTGCTACACTAGCAGGCGTCTCTTCAGGTCCCTTTACAATGGCTGTACAACCCGCTGCAAAAGCTGCCGCTACTTTTTTAACAACTTGATTAAGAGGAAAATTCCATGGTGTAAATGCAGCAACAACGCCAACTGGTTCTTTAAATACGAATTGATATACACCTAGAGGAGCTCTAGAAGGAATTATTCTACCATAGGCTCTCCTACCTTCTTCAGCATACCAGTCAATTGAATCAGCCGCTCCCATTGTCTCCATTTTTGCTTCGATTAGAGGTTTGCCTTGTTCCATAGTCATCAAAGTAGCAATTTGATCAGCTTTACTACGAACAATATCAGCTGCTTTACGTAGTATTTTTGACCTCTCATATGCAGAAACATTTTTCCAACTATTAAAAGCACTTTCAGCTGCATTTAAAGCAATATCTAAATCTTCTTTTCTGGCGTGAGAAACTTTTCCAATAACTTCTTCAGTTGCTGGATTAATAATTTCAAGACTCTCTTTTGCTGCTGCTTCTCTCCATTCTCCATTTAGAAAAAGATGGGTATCTGGATAATTGGTTGACATATATAAACTCCCTTTATTTTAATAATTTAATAAATAACACTTTATAGAATTAATTAATGGAATACACTAACTTTCTGCGAGTGCAATTGGAAAATTTTGTTCAAATAAATCTATGTCACTATCTAATCCAACTGTTACTCTTATACATCTATTTTGGTGATAAGAATAAGGCATCCTAACGAATATTCCCTTTTTAATAAGGTTTTCTAATACGCTTTTTGCAAATAACGCATCCTTAAGACAATCTATAGCTATGAAATTCGTATGTGAGGGAATAAATTTGCAATTATTATTTAAAGCTATGTCACTAATTCTTTTTCGAGCAAGTGATACCTTTTTGATGACTTCACTTATAAATTCGTTATCTTCAAGCGCTGCTAATGCTCCAACTTGCGAAACTCTTGACATACCAAAATGATTTCTTATCTTCTCAAAATTTAAAATTAAATCTTTTTCTCCTATAGCATACCCTACCCTCAATCCTGCCATTCCATAAGCTTTGGAAAAAGTTCTCATTCTAATGATGTTTTTTATGTTTGTTGATATATTAGGAATTAATGCTGGATCTACGAAATCTATGTATGCCTCATCTAAACACAAAATAGTATTTTCAGGAAGATTTTGAACTAGAGTTTCTATATCTAATGGTCTATTAATTGTGCCCATAGGATTATTTGGATTTGAAACATATAAAATTTTTGCTGATGTTTCTCTAACTTTTATTAATAAATTTTCTAAATCTTCAGTATCATTTTTGAAAGGAACTTTGTGTAATTGACCACCAAAACCTTCAACATGATAATTAAATGTTGGGTATGCTCCATCGGTAGTTACAACATTATCCCCTTTCTCAATTAATAATCTAACTAAGTATCCAAGTAGTCCGTCAATACCTTCACCGACAACAATATTTTCAAGTTCAACCATATGCTTTTTTGCGAGCGCATGCTTAAGGTCAAAATTTTCAGGGTCTCCATATTTCCATGTTTTAATTATTTCGTTTTGCATAGCTAAAGTAGCTTTTAATGAGGGACCAAAAACACTTTCATTAGCTCCAATACGAGCTTTAAAAATTTGTTTTAAGTTTCTTTCTTGAGCTTCAGGCCCAACAAATGGAACTGAAGAAGGAAGTTTTTCGACTATTTTTGTATATTGAATACTCAATATTCACTCCATGTTTTATACGTATAAATTAATTAGCATAGCTTATAAATTATTCAAATTATTGACTTTATATCCTTTTGGGTAATTCATTGCTTATGAAGAAGTTTGTGCTCGATATTATATGTTTTAATAGCTGTTTTAGAAAAAAGAGCTTTTTTTTCATCCAATGAGAATTTTTCAACAATTTTTTTATAATTATTGAATAAATTATTAAAAGTAACTTTTAATTTTGAAACAGGAAAATTGCTTGCAAACATGCATCTATCAGGACTAAATAAATCAATTAACTCATAAATAATATTTGCATTTTCAGCATAATTCCAGTCTTTTCCATTTACTCCAAATTCAGATAATTTTACATAAGTATTAGGTTCTAAAGAAATCAACCTAATGCCTTTTCTCCAAAAATCCATACCTTCCTTAGATCTATCCCAAGGAAACCCCGCATGATTTATGACTACCTTAGTATTCGGTATTAGCCTAACTATTTCAACAGCCTCTTTTAGGTGCCAACAAGGAACTCTTAAGTCATAATTCAAATTATATTTTTCTAATAACTTTAAGCCTGACCTCCATTTTTCATCCTGCATGGAACCATCTTTAATGTATTGCAGAGAATTTCTTGAAAATTTTACGCTCGGCTTTGATCTTATACCCTTGACAATATCAAAACTTGCTTGTTCAGCTATTACTGCTTCAGCATTATTTTTATGAAACCATGCATGACCAACAATAGCATTTGGAAATTTATTCTTTTTTGACACACTTTCTAACCATTTAGTTTCACCAACTTGATCTTGTCTGTCCCACTCTGCCTCACAGTGAACAGTACCAATTACATTATGACTTTTTATATCTTTAATATAGTCAACTGGAAGGTAATTTTTTCTAATTAATTTATAGTTTCCTAAAAAAAAATCAGGATCTATTTTATCGCTCAAAAAAGGGTAATAATTTTTGTTTAAGTCCCAGAAGTGATGATGAGCATCTATAATTTCAATGTCTTCAATCAACTAAATATCTCACGTAATTACATTCTTTTTATTTAATACCAAATAAGAAGATATTATAGAAATTCCTGACATAATAAATAGTGCAAATAAACATATATTAAAATTTTCAGCGCCACCAAAGAAAATAATCAAAAAGCCTGCTAACCCTCCTGAGCCAACTTGAAATGCTCCCATCAAACCACTAGCAGCACCTTTATTTAATTTAGAAGAATTTATAGCTCCCGTCATACTATTTGCTACTGCAAAACCATTAGAGCAACCAAATAGAACGCATATTATTGATAAAGTTAAAGAACCATTTTCTCCTAAATTATTATTTAAAAAGAAGATAAATACAGTACAAAAAGAGCATACTGTTCCTACAAAACACATTTTCTCTAAGCCAACTTTAGGGGTTAATTTACTATTTATTATATTTCCTAGAATATAACCTACTGACGTAAGAGAAAACCATATCCCAAATTCAGATATGCTGACCCCTTTTCTTTCAAACTCATATGGCATAAAACCATTCATTGCAAAAAACATTGAAGTTTGCATTGCCGTTGTGATTGTAAAAAAATTAAAAGAAAAATTTTTAACTAATCCCTTATAAACTAAAAATATATTTTTAAAGCTTACACTTTTAGCTTTATTAATTAGTGTTTCTTGTAATATTAGTGACATTAAAATTATTAATGTTAGGCTAATTATACCTAAAGCAATTAGGTTAGTTCGCCATCCTAAAAATTCGGCTAAAAATCCTCCAAAAATAAAACAAGAAATAGGAATAATCGCCATTATAGCTGTCATTTTGGACATTTGTTTTGCTGCTTCACTTATCTCAAAGCAATCACTTAAAATAGTTCTTCCTACAGATAAGCATGCAGCAGCTCCAAAACCCTGGATACATCTAAGTATTAACAAGATTTCAATATTTGAAGAATAAGAAGCTGCAAAAGCTGATATTGAATATATTGTAGCCCCTAATATTAAAATTGGTTTCCTTCCGTATTTATCTGAAAATGGTCCGGACAAAATTTGTCCAAGAGCTAAAAAAATAAAGTATAAGGTCAAAACAAGCTGAGTTTCAGAAAATGAAATATTTAAGTCTTCTTTAATAAGGGTTAATGCTGGTGAGATAATAGTCATACCTATCACGGGAACGGCAACTATTACTGCCAATAAATTAATATTCGGCTTTATCAAATATTACCGCCAATCTTGCTAAGTTAATGGTTATTGTTAAATTTAAAGTTTAATTGTTTTCAACTTCGTGAACTTCGATTACATTTCCATCTGGATCATAAAAGAATATTTGTTTCCATCCTGCAACTGCAGTTTCACCCCAATCTGAATAATTAATACTTAATTTATCAAGATGTTTTTTAAAGGCTTCTAAATCATCAGTTCGATAAGCTATATGTCCTTTTTCTAAAGGATTTATAGAATGTCCAGTCTTAAAGCAAACATCTAAATCTTTTTCAGCTAGATGAGTTTGTATTTTACCATCTGAAACGAAAGAAACATCGCCTGAGTATCCTTTTTTCTTCTCTAAAATTGGTAAGCCTTGAGTTTCAGTCTTAAGTTTCATTACATTTAGGTAGAAATCATTCATTTCATCAACTTTATCAGAAGATAAATTAATGTGATGCAATTCGATTTTCATTGTAACCTTCAAACTAATTTAAAGTCATGTACTACATTATTTTTACCTTATTAACAGGTTAAAAGAAACTAATAAATATTTGTTAGAATATGGCGAGAGTGACGAGACTCGAACTCGCGACCTCCGGCGTGACAGGCCGGCGCTCTAACCAACTGAGCTACACCCCCATTATTTGACATTTGATAATTAAAGGGTGTAGTGATTTAGGTCAAGAAAAGAATATAAATTTAATCATTAAATATTCAGTTAACTTTTCTAAATTGTGAAGAAGTAAAGAAAATTCTATATTTGAGTAAAATTTCAAATAATGAAGCAAATAGAGCAGTACTAATTAAAGTGTTTGTAAAAAAAGGAATAGCCATTACGTAGCAGTTTATCAATCCTTGTAAATTTGGTTCATAAAATGAACTACCAACCCAAACGCCAAAATTAGAAATTATAAAAAAACATATAGCACCGAACAATGATAATCCTATCCTTGAAAATATACCATTAGAAAATTTATATAAAATACTAATAAGAGCTAAACTGCCCCAAGTCCATATTAAAAAAGTATGAAAACCTATAAAAAAATCAGTTATAGCGTAACCTAATATAAAAAAAGGAATAGACCAAAAACCAAAAATAAGTGGTATATAAATACCAAATGCTATTACAGGGGTAAAATTAGGTGGGTGTGGTATATATCTAAAAAAAAACAACAAAAAACATAACCCTAAAAATGAAGGAAGTTTTTTTTCTAATAAAAATTTTTTAAATTCCATTTTTAAAACTTACTTTCAATTCCCGCTAAAAAAGTAAACCCAGGAACACCATAATTTCTGTTAACTTCATAATCTTGATTGAGAATGTTATTAAATTTAAAATAAGAAATCAAATTATCATTTAGTTTATAATTAATAGATGAGTTTAATAAAGTAAAAGCTGGCAACTCATTCATACTAGTATCGTATGCTTTTTCTTGATATGTAAGAGAAAGGTGTGTATTTAGTTCCTCATTTATAGTGTAATTTAAACTTGTATTAAATTTGTGCATTGGAACTAAAGAACCTTTTGGTGATGAAGAACTATTCTTATCACTGTCGGTAAATGTATAAGAAGAAAATGATGAGATTTTATCGTCAAAGTATTTTTTAGCTAACAATTCATATCCTTGTATCTCGGTTTTTCCAACACCTTGATAATATCCATTTTCAGGATCTCCATAACCACCGTAATAATATGCTATTTCATTATCAATATCTCCAGTGAAATAAGAACCAGAAAAAGTAATCTGTTTATTAAAATTTTTGTAATCAAACCCTATTTCTGAATTAGTTGTTTCTTCTGGTTTTAATTTTAACACACCACCTCTTAAATTATTCCCCTCATAGAGAGAAGGTGGCCTATAGCCAGTTGCATTTGATAATTTGAATCTTAAATTTTTAGAAATATCATAACCTATTTGTGCTCTATGACTATTA
Organism: uncultured SAR116 cluster alpha proteobacterium; assembly: GCA_902528415.1. Lineage (GTDB taxonomy): Bacteria > Pseudomonadota > Alphaproteobacteria > Puniceispirillales > Marisalimonadaceae > Marisalimonas. Next base: position 13,004 of record CABZSR010000028.1, read on the forward strand.
TGATGATCATATAATTGATCTTCATCTCTTCTTAGAGATAAATCAAATAGTAATTTATTTGAAGGTTGAATCTGAGTTTGCAAAAAAATTGCATTAGACTCTCTTTTTTCCATTACACTGGAAGTTTTATACTTTATATTGTTATGCTCAGCACCAAAGCCAATTAAATGTTGATCAGCAACTTTCTTTTGGACTACGTACTCTACTGTGTGTTTCTTTGAGCTTTGATCTGAATTATAACTTCCTGCAGTTCTTCTGTTAACACGAGTTGGGTTATATTTTATTGTATGGTTAATATCGTCATCAGTAATGAACTGCCATTGTACTGAACCTGATTGAGTGTTATTTTTTGAAAAATCATTGTTGTCAGTTTGATTATAATTATCATATTCAGACTTCGAGCTAGAATCCCTAAAAACAAAACTTATTTTATTTTTTTCTGATTTCACCTCTCCTTTTAAAGTTATATTTGCATAATTATAGGCATCATTTTCTTTGTTTTGACCATCAACGTCACCTGATGAAATTCCATCACTATGATAAATATTTGTATTAACACTTAATTTATAATTATTTTTCCCAGATGAGTAATATGTTCCTGAATACATGCTGTTATTAGATCCATATTCAATTTTTTGTGAAAACTGTTTTTTATTGTACATTCCATCTTTAGTAGTTATAGCAATAAGGCCTCCCGCTGCTTGGGAACCATGAATAGAACCCTGGGCCGATTTAAGAATTTCAATTTTTTTTATATCTCCTATAGATATATCTTGAATATATGTTTCAGATTGAGTTCCAGTAGGATCAGAAATGTCCAGTCCATCAACAGTAACTTTTAAATATTTTTTTGCAAACCCTCTCAAAAAATAAGATGGAATAGAACCTGCACCACCAGTCGATGCAATGCCCAGACTTGTGTTAGCATTTAGTAATTCAATTATATTTGTAGCTGAAGAATTCTTAATATCTTCTTCAGTAATAACTGATATAAAAGAATTTGTTTTGCTTATGTCCTGGACAACTCTAGACGGTGTAATAACAATTCTTAGTGGTTTTAATTCGTTAGTGAATGATTTTGAAGAAGAAATAATTAATAATATAAGAGATAAAATAAACGCACGTGTAGTCATAATTGCCTCCAGCAAATAAATAAACTTAAAGAGCATAAGCCCTCACTTATTTAGTCGCTAGACGATATAAAACACGTGCCATCTACTCTACCCGGAAGCTGACAAAGCGACAGTTTATGGCAGGTCTCCTGGCTCATGCGTCACTGTTTAGGTAACCTTCCCAGAAATTAAATCCAGTGGTATATTTACCCTCACTCAGCATTTACAGTTGCGGGGACAGCTTTGGCTTACAATTCATATGAATTACCAAATTCCCATTTTAAGCTTGAAGAAATCTTCGAAGCACCATAAACACATTATTATTAGTTTAAATTATCTTAAAAATGCAAGGACTAAATTATATTTTTTAAAATGATAAAATTATCAATAATTGGAAATGGCTACACTGCTCAATTTTTGTCTAGAGAGGCTTTAAAAAAAGGGCTACAAGTTTCTATAATTACAAGAAATATTTCAAACCCCAAAAAAAATATCCATTATTTTAACTATTATGATTCTAAAAA
>CABZSR010000029.1 GCA_902528415.1 uncultured SAR116 cluster alpha proteobacterium
TGTTTCTAATAACATTATCCCTGTTGAACATCTCTTAATACGTTTTCATAATGCTTGAGACTCTCCCGAATAAATACCAATGATTTTAGATAAGGTAGTAGTTATACCTCAAATACTGCTATACCTCGGCTTCCTTCTATTTTGGCCAAAGTCATCAACTCTTTTGTTTTTGGGAGGGTATTGAAATGTTTATCTAAATACTGAACGTTTGCTTCAAATGCTTCTTTCGTGTCGTATTCAAATAAAATCCCTAATTTAAATGTATCACCTTTGTTCCAAATGCGTGTGCATACAAAACGTTTTAAACCACGTTTTTTCATTTCAGGTGCCCATACTTTGCTAGTATCGTCAATATGCTTAATCATTTCATTCATCTCAAATTCGGTTGTAAATACAAGAGTAGTATAGTTGATTAGTGCAGACATAGTTATTTTCCTTTTTTTCTAATACTTGATTATTTTATAAATTAAGATTTATCGTAGTCAATTATGAAATTTTGAGAGTAAACAAATTTACTCCATCTTCTGCACACCCTAACTATACATATTCAGCTAAACCTTCTTTTCCCGGAATTGGTTAGGGTCAGTTAAGAGATAAATAATCCTAAAATTTATCTTTAAATGCTTAAAATATATTCAAATTCTAGATTTGTTTTAAATGTAGAATATTTAACTTGTTATGTAGATTTAACGAATAAATTATATTAAATCAGATAATATTAACCTTGGAGAAATAAAATGATTGATACAAACTACGTTATATTAACAGTTGCTTCAGTTGATTTTAGTTATCGAGAAACTATGACTAAATTAATGTCCCAACATTCAAAAGATTTGATTGAAAATGCAGGAGCTAAAGGCACACGTTTTGGCTCTATAGGAACAGGTGAACATGCTGGAGGCCTTATTTTTATTCAATTTTATGACGATTTGAATGGCTATCAAAAGGCTATGGATTTTCAATCAACTTCTCCTATTTTCAAAGAAATCATGAATAGTGGAAAAGCCAATGTATATTTAAGAAATATTGCAACTTCCTTACCAACAAAATTTGAAAATAGTAATGAACATCCCAAATATATTGTTATTACAAGAGCTGAAGCTGCAATGTCAGATAAAGACAAATTTTTAAATTGTATAAATGACACTGCTTCTTGTTTTAAAGAAAATGGTGCTATAACGCTGAGATTTGGCAACTTACTAACTGGTTCTAATGTTGGCAACTACTTACTTGGTGTGGGATATCCATCTATGGAAGCTATTGAGAAGACTTATGATGAGTTATTACCTCACAGTTCTTATAAAGAACTTATGACTTTTGCAAAAGTGAATATGAGAAACATTATAAAGATTCTTTAATTTAAATAAATATCTTAGAGACTTTTTAAGTCTCTAAGAATTGGTACATTATGATTGAAATTATTGGTATTACGTCGTCCTTTTTTGCAATTATTGCTTTAGGAGCATTTACTAAATATGTAGGCTTATTCGATGAAAAGAGTAGTCAAATATTTTCCAATTTTGCATTTTATGTAGCTTTGCCTCCAATGATAATAACTTCAATATTGGCAAACCCAATTAAGGGTCTGATTCACTTTGATTATATCGTCAGATTTGAAATTGCTACATTAATTATTTTCATATTCTCTTATACGGTTTCAAAGTTTGTATTTAAGTTCAAAGGTAATGAGAACTCAGTATTTGCACTGAACTCAACTTACTCAAATTATGGTTATATTGGAATTCCTTTAGTGATATTACTTTTTGGACAAAAGGCAATTATACCTGCTTCATTAATTTTAGTTTTTGACATAGCTTTTGTCTTAGCTTTAACTGCTATTTTTTCTAATAATATTAAGAATACCTCAGCATTCTCAAACTTTATACTCGCTTTAAAATCTATATCAAAAAATCCTGTAATTATTTCTTGTTTATTAGGGCTATTATTATCATTTTTTGAATTCGACTTAGGAAAAATTCCAGAAAGCATATTAAATATATTATCCGGTGCAGCTGTGCCTTCAGCATTATTCGCTATCGGTATTATAATAGTAAGCAAAAATATAGAAAAAGCTTATTTAGAATTAATATTCATAAGTTTTGTTAAATTAATTATACACCCTTTATTAGTCATATCATTATTCTTTTTTTGGTCAACAGATGAACTTAAGATGCTTGATATAATATGGTTTCAAGTGGCAATCATATTTTCTTGTTTGCCTGTTGCAGCGACCGTGTTTCCCATATCTCAATATTATCGAGCCTATATTTTAAAAACTTCATCAGCCATAATTATTACCACCATTGTAAGTATTGTAACAATTCCAATCGTACTGATTTTAGTAACGAATAAAATTTTTTATGATTTTTTTATAGCTTAATTCTATATTTAACTCACTCTGTCTCTTATTATTCTAACATATTCCAATGACCTATAAACAGTTTCCTTATAGTTAATTATATTTTTATAAATACATGATCGAAGTGTTTATACATGACGTCAATGTCTATATTAAATTTTATTATTTTGTGTTTAGTTAGAAAAATTCTTTCAAGGACTATTGATGTGATAAGACCATTTATAATCGCAATGGTCATAATTAAGGATACTGGCCTTCTATTTTTATAAATAGAAAATATCCAATTATGCCAAAATCACCAATACAACAACCTAATAAGCACGACAATGTATTTTAAGATGCTTGAGACTAAGTGTGTTTGCAATATCAGCAAATTATTAATGTACTAAGCGTTGACATAAAACCGTATAATGTTAAATATAAACCTTACTTTAAGGGGAAGGTAAATAAACTTATGAATATAGGTAAAGCCTCAAAACTATCTGATCTAACAGTTAAAACTGTAAGATATTATGCAAATATAGAACTAGTAAAGCCTATACAAAGCAGCTTTACTGGCTATAGAGAATATAGTGAGGAAGATGTTTTAAAATTAAAATTTGTTGGTAAAGCAAGAAAGTTTAATTTTAGTATTGAGGAATGTAGGGAGCTTTTATCGTTATATGAAAATGAAAACAGATCCAGTAAAGAAGTTAAAAAAATTACTTTAGAAAAGATTTGTGAAATTGATGAAAAATTAAAAGAATTAAAAGATTTACGTAATGAATTAAGTTACTTAGCAAATAATTGTCATGGTGATGATAGACCGAACTGCCCGATACTTGATGCTTTTTCTCAAAAATGAGAGAATTTATATTCATCAATATGTTTTAAGGTATTAATTGCTTAAATTTTTCAATAGACTATCTAATACAACTATATCTATAATTTTGATGATAATATCAGGTTTTTGTTTCGTTGTAATGCACAGTACAGCCAAACATTTATCTGAAGAAATTCATATTTTTGAAATTACATTTTTAAGATGTGCTCTTGTTATTGTAGTCTTAGCCCCAATGATGTTTAGAGAAGGTAGAGGTGTATTTATAACTAAGCAACCAAAGTTTCAGTTATATAGAATATTAACTAATTCAGTCGCTATGTTATGTTTTTTTTATGGTTTAACTATTACATCGCTTTCTCAAGTAACAGCTCTAAACCTAACAGTTCCAATCTTTACAACTTTTTTAGCTTTTTTATTTTTGAAAGAAAAATTAAAGATAAGAAGGATGATAGCTTTGTTTGTTGGTTTCTTGGGCACAATGATAGTCTTAAGACCGGACCTTTCTTTTAATTTAGGAGGTTTTTTAATTCTTACTTCTGCTTTAATCTGGTCAATATCTCTCATTTTTATTAAAAAACTAACGGAAACAGATTCTGCAGTTACAATTTCACTATATGCAGGTGTTGGAATGATACCTCCAACTTTTGTGGTTGCTTTTCCACACTTAACAATGCCTAACATAAATCAATTTTTAATTATATTTTTTATAGCTTTTTCAGGGACATTAGCCCAAACACTTCTAAACAGTGCCTTTAAAAGAGGTCAACTTGCAATTTTACTACCATTGGACTTTTTAAAATTAATTTGGGCAGTATTAATTGGATATACTGTTTTCATAGAAAGCACTCCTCTAACTCTATGGTTAGGAGGTTTACTTATAGTAGGCTCATCATCATATATCGCCTGGCGTGAAAGAAATTAAATTTTAATAATACTTTTATTTTTCTTCAAAAGTAATAACAGTTCCATATGAACCCTTTTTAAGTCTATCATAATGAAATTTACATAAAGGATCATCAGGGTATAAATCTTTAAGTATCTTAAATTCATTAATTGATTTTTTTGTATCTTTATTTAGCCATTTATATGCATTCTCATATTCTATTATCGGCGCTTGTTTCAAACCTTTTAATATTGGTTCGAATGTACTTATTGGTTTTGTTTTTCCTTTAAATATTAATTGACCAATAGGTCTGAATTTATAATTTTTTAACTTTTTAGATATATTTTCTGAAACGCACATTCTTGTCCCAAGCTTTTTATTTATCTGTTCCATCCTAGAAGTAGTATTTACTAAGTCACCTTGAACAGTGTAGTCAAAAAAAGACTCGCCTCCAAAATTACCCACTATTGCTTTTCCTGTATGAACTGCAATTCTAGTATTTCCAAACTGTATTTTATTATGAATTTGTTTTTCTCTAAATTTTCTGCAAAAGTCATCAATCTCAAGTGCACAATTCATTGCCGATAAACAATGATTTGGATTATCAATCGGTGCTCCAAAAAAAGCCAATAATGCATCTCCAATTATTTTATCTATAGTTCCTCCATGCCTTAGTACTAATTTACATAAGCCGTCTAAATAATTATTTAAAATGGGAAGTATAATTGAGGGTTCTGTTTGCTCAATTAATTCTGTGAATTTTTCAAGATCTGTGAAAATAATAGTAATTTCTTGCCTTTTTCCACCTAAGATTAATTGATTGGGGTTTTTAATTAATTCATTTACAACCACTTCTGGAACAAATTTAGAGAATGCTTCTTTTATAAATTTATTTTGTTTTTTTTCTTTATCAAATGATTGTTTTTTATAAATCCCTGATTTTATCCTCGCTCTTAATAATTTTAGGTTTACTGGCTTAGGCAAATAATCATCAGCCCCTGCTTCAATACATTTTGTTATGCTAGTTGTGTCATCTAGAGCTGACATCATTATTACAGGCATATTTTTTAAATCTTCATCATTTTTCATTTCAATTAATACTTCAATACCAGATTTTCTAGGCATTATTACATCTAATAGAATTAGATCAAAATTATGACTTCTCATTAATTCTATTGCTTCCTCACCATCAATTGCTTCTGTAATGATGTGACCATCGTCTTTTAAATGACGAGATACTAATTCTCTATTTATTTGAATATCATCAACAATTAGAATATGGCCTATATCAATTTCTTTATAGGTTTCATTTTGGTTATCAGAAGAAATTAATTTCTCTAGATCTTCTAAAACTTTTTGATTAAAGATTGCATCTTTTGAGTTATCAAGTTTAGAGGTTGAAAAATTAATAATATTTCCGATTTTCTCTAAAAAATTATTACTTTCGGTTATCAAAAAATTTAAATCATCGTTAATTTGTTTGTTTTTTAAATCTACCAGATCTTCTAACAAAATTTCACTATATCCTTTAATGGCATTTATCGGAGTTCTTAAATCATGCCTAATTTTTATTTCTAGATCTTTTAGATTCTCTTTTGAATTGAAGTTTTTATTATCTGGATTTAATAAATCAGTAACTAGGTTCATTAATTTATTAGATGCAGATAAAATTTTCTGACAATCTTCGATTTCATGGATTAATTTTTTTTCTTCAAAGTTTTTGAATAATAATTCGCTATAACTATAAATCATTTCAGCAGGGGTTAATAACTCTTGCTTAATTTGGGCAATCTTAATTTTCTGATCAGTTGTTAAGTCCAAATTATTCATTTTAATGATTTAGGTTAAAGACGATATTTTGCTTAATAATCTATTTAAATCTATTGGTTTAGTGTCATACTCGTCACAACCAGCTGCTAGGGCTTTTTCCTTGTCTTGGGCCATTGCATGTGCAGTCAATGCAATTATTGGTATTTTTGCAGTTTCATTGTTAGCTTTAAGATTTTTTGTTGCTTCCCACCCATCCATTACTGGTAAGCTCATATCCATCAAAACTAAATCAGGTTTTTCATTAATAGTTTTTTCAACCCCTTCTGCTCCGTCTACCGCTATTATTATTTCAAATCCCTTTTTTAAAAGTCGTCTTGAGAGCATATCTCTATTCATTTCATTATCTTCAACTATCAAAATTTTCATTTTTTCTCCTTAATATTCTCTAATAAATTATTTAATTTTTTTGAAATATCAGAAATGTCTAAATCTTTTTTTGATATAGCCTTCAGCTTATATCTTTTTAATTCCTCTTGATCTTTTTTTGTAAGTTCTTTGGCTGTTATAACAAAAATTGGTATGTTATTTTCAGGATATTCCTCGTGAAACTTTTCTAGAAAAGAAAAACCATCCATCTCAGGCATAAGTAAATCAAGGATAATTAAATCTGGTTTTAATTTCTTTAATTTTTTCAGGCCATCAATGCCATTAACAGCTTCGTCAGTGGTATAATTTTGTTCTGATAAAATATTTTTTAGATTCTTTCTTGTAAGTTGATCATCATCAATGACTAAAATATTTTTAAGTTGTTTTTTCTTTAAATAAAACTCTAGGTTTTTAACTAATAACTCTTTATCTACTGGTTTGGTAAAAAATTTCTCTGCTCCTAAGGTTACTGCCATACCACTGTCACCTGACACAGAAATTATCATCACAGGTATTTTTTTAAGGTTCTTATCTTTTTTAATTCTATTTAGAAAAGTATAGCCGTCTGCTATGGGCATTTGAATATCCAACAAAATAACTTTTGGCTTAACTTTTTTTGCAACTTGGAAGCCTTGTTCAGCATTATAAGCATTAACAATTTGATAATTTTGATCTTTCAAAATCTTTTCTATTATGTCGTGTACAAACTTCTCGTCGTCAATAATTAGCACATCTGCTTGTTTGGGAAGTGAATTTATATCAAGGTCTTCATTGGTCTTTTGATTTTCCCTAAACCACATCGTAAAAGTTGAACCAATATCTTTCTTACTTTTGACAGAAACTGTGCCTCCCATTAATTCGCATAATTTTTTTGTTATAGATAGACCTAAACCAGTTCCGCCATATTTTATTGATGTTGTCTTGTCAGCTTGAGAGAATTCTTTAAATAATTTCTTCTGTTGAGAGGGTGTCATTCCAATTCCAGTGTCACTAACTTCAACGTATATTTTATTAGGGTTTTTCTTTTTCACATTAATAGTTATAGATCCATCGCTAGTAAATTTACTTGCATTACTTACTAAATTGAATATGCATTGCTTAATTCTGGTTTGATCTGCATTAATTTTTAAAATTTTCTCATCAAATAATAAGTTTAGCTTATTATTATTTTTTTCAATCAGAGGTTTGGTTATAGAAATGATGTCTTCTAACAATTCTTTTAAATTAAATTCTTCATTAACTAGTTCTAATTTTTGAGCTTCAATCTTCGATAAGTCTAATACGTCATTAATTAATTGTAATAAATGCCTACCTGATCGTTCAATTTTTTTTACGTCTTCAATTTGATCACCTTCATTTTCAGGATCCATATCGTCTATCAATATTTCACTATAACCAATAATTGCATTTAAGGGAGTTCTTAACTCATGACTCATATTAGCTAAAAAAATCACTTTTAGCTTCATTTGCAATATTAGCTTTTTTTGAAACTTCTTTTAGTTCTTTACTCTGCTTTTCTAATAATTTTGTTCTTTCTTTTACTTTTATATCCAACATTAGGTGTTGATTTTTTAATTCTTTTGATAATGCAGAAAATGATTGTCCAAAAAGTTCCATGGTTGATTTAGAGTTATCATTCTTAATTTTTGAATTATTAGTCATTTTTGATAAATCTTTATATATTTTATCTTTAGAGACTCCTTCTAGCATGTCAGCAAGTTTTTTAGTTTCATTAATTATAAATAATTCTTCCTTTCTTCTTATTTCTTTTTCTTTTTTTTCAAGTGAATTTATTAATATTATATTTTCTTTAAAAGAATTGATTGCATTAGATATGTTGCCAACTTCGTCATTTTTACCTTTAGGAATAGTTATATCTGTATTACCCTTTGACAACTCCTTCATTGTTTCAATAGAATTATATAAAGGTTGAAAGCTTTTTTTCAGAAAAATATTTATTAGAAAAACTAATACTAAGGCTGAAAAAAATATAGATAAAAGGGAATATATAAATATCGATTGTTCTTCTTCATAAATATTTGTTATGTCCGAAAAAAGTACGAGCTTACCTGGAGCTGTTTGGTCGATGGAAAACAGAGGAATAATTGAGGTGTAAAGAATGTAATTTGATTTATTTTCATTATTTAAATTAACTTCTATAATTTCAGTGTCATTAAATGTTTTTGGTAATTTTTCATATATATCTCTACTTGTACTTTTATAAGAAAAGGAAGAAAACATTTCTTCTTTTTTTGAATCTTTAACAATAATTTCAGTTTTAGTAACTTTTTTTAAGTCATTAACTAAAGGTTCAAAAAATGAAATTAAAACTACATGTCCAAAATCTTCATTTTCTTCTTTATCCTTTCTCAGCATTACTGGGATGCTAACAGCTGCATGATATCCATCTGTAAATCTTGAAATTGTTCGAAGAGTTTGAAATTTAGCAAAAGCTCCAAATCTTTTTTTTATACCAATATCAGCATTTTGAAAAATATTAGATTTTATAAGGTTAAGTGTTGCACTTGAATCTAGTGGTGATTTTAAGCCTCCTGCAAAAACTAGTTCTTTATTTTCGTCATACAAATGCACTCCTGACAAGGAAGATTGTTGTCTAAATTTTTCAAAAATTAATTCAATATCAGAATAAATTAATTTATTTTTAAAATTATCTTTTGAATCTAATTCGTTTAACTTAATTTCTAATTGTTTTATAAAGTTTTTTTGGTTTTCAAGTTCTTTGAACTTATTATCAAGAATTTTGGACCAGGTCCCAAGTTGCCCTGAATAAACTAAATCTTGAAATCTAAGAGTTGATTTTTGTTCTTTGAAATAAAAAGCTGACAAAAAAGATAGAATTACAAGTAATAAAACAAATGAAAATAAAATATTAATTTTTGATCTTAATAACATATTTTAATGATAATAACTTTTAACTTGTGAACAATATAAATTTAATCTTTTCATAGTTTTATTAACTGTTTTCCTAAATTAAGACCATTTAAAATTTTAACCAAAGATGAAGGTGCTTTGCTAAGACCATGACTTATATCTTCCTTATTTTTTAACTTACCATCTTTAAACCACTGTGCTAATTGATCATATATCTCTTTATATCTATCAAAATAGTCTAGTACCAACAAACCCTCGATTTTAGCTCTTTTCACGAGTAAAGTTCTATTAATTCGTGGTCCATTAGGGATAGGATATGAGGGCATACCAATAGTTCCACAAATTACAACTCTGGCATTAATATTTAAATTATCAATTACAGCATCAAACTGATCTCCTCCAACATTATCAAAAAAACAATCTATTCCATTTGGAGCAATTTGTTTGAGACAAGATGATAAATTATCTGCTTTTTTGTAATTAATAACTTCATCATACCCAAAATCTTTTTTACAAATTTCTGCTTTTTCATCAGAACTAGTAAATCCTATTGTGTTACATCCATATATTTTAGCTATTTGACCTACAGCTGAACCAACACTACCTGCAGCAGTTGTTACAACAACTGTTTCCTTTTTTTTGGGTTTGCATATGTCAACGAGACCAGCAAAAGCTGTAATTCCATTAAGACCCAATGCACCTAGATTAGTTGATAAAGGAACTTCATTTGGATTAACTTTTATTTGTATCAAACTTTTGTTAACTACTGCATATTTTTGCCACCCTAGCCAACCAACAACATATTCATTTTCTTTAAAATCTTCGTTTTTAGATGATATAATTTTACCTACACCTAAGCTTCTCATAGTTTCATCTATATCTACAGGCTTAGAATAATTACCAATATCACTTATCCAACCCCTCATTGCAGGATCTATAGAGACATATTTAACATCTACAAGCAACTCATCATCTTTTAACTCTTTTAGTTCTTCAGTTTTTAAATCAAATAAATCTTCAGTAACGGATGGATCCGGACGATTTTTTAAAATTATTTTGCTATTAATTAAGTTCAAAGAGATTTAACCTTTAATAATGAAGTGATTTTTTTATACTTTATTAAATTGATGGACAGTATTAATCTGCCCACCTATTTAATTTCATAATTTAAAACATTCTGATTACATTAGAGGCCTTTAATTTTCCAATCTCGTTTGCCTTATTGACAACATTTTGAAAAGCTTCGGACATACCAATTCTGTCTATAATATCACCCATAGATTCAAACGATGAATAATAATATACTACATATAGTGAATCCATTTTATCAGCAATTATTGGATATAGACCTAAAATTTTTGTATCTTCGTCTTTACCTATATTTTCAACCTCAGAAAGTAATTCTTTGGTTTTAGGCAGAAACTTTCTATCTACTTCATATTCTCTTAATAGTAAGATTCCATGTTCTGGTGACGGCGCACCATATATAGTTCTGTAAACTTCGGGCCCAATTAAATGCCCAGAAGGATCATCGTCTCTTTTGCTCATCATATCAATTATATCTTTATTCTTACTCAATTCAGTGAATGATTTAGTAGCCGTAGTCATATCTGGATATATAGCTGTCAATTGAATGCAACCATTCAACTCGCCACCTACAAAGGTACCTAATCTGGCTTTTGTACCTAAAGAAACCATAATATCTTTATATTTACTGGCTCTTTCTAGTGCTATTTTAGCCTTACCTAAAATTGGCTTTAATACTCTTCTCGAAACAATAGCCATTCAATACTCCTGTAAAATTTATAATAAATATAAAGTATATTGCTACATGAAATCATACATAGACAAATTTGATCTTAAAGAATAACTGTCTAAATTTTAATCATAAATACAAAATCATATTATCTTACTGAAATTTGCTTTAGTGAATGATATTAATATATATGTTAATTGAATTTTAAACATCGAAAGGAGAAAACATTGTATAAGTTTTTAGTATCATTTTTTCTTGTGTTTTTATCATTTAAAAGTTTTGCCGATACCAAAATTCCATTTACATTAGATTGGAAGTTCGAAGGTCCTTCAGCTCCATTTTTTAATGCAATAGATAAAGGCTATTTTAAATCTGCTGGTTTAAGTGTGGAAATTTCGCCTGGTAAAGGTTCATTAGCAGCAATTCCTAAGGTTGCGACTGGGGCTTTCCCATTTGGTTTTGCAGATATTAACTCATTAATAAAGTTTTTAGACCAAAATCCTGGAGCTCCAGTAATCGCTATAATGATGGTTTATGACAAACCTCCATTTGCTGTCATAGGAAGGAAATCACTAGGTATTAATGGTCCTTCTGATCTAATAGGATCAGTTTTGGGTGCACCTCCACCAGATGGAGCTTGGGCTCAATTTCCATCGTTTGCAAAGGCTAATGGACTTGATATGGGTAAAATCAAGGTCGAACCAGTTGGATTTCCTACACGTGAACCTATGTTAGCTGAAGGTAAAGTTGACTCTGTAACTGGATATTCTTTTTCTTCTTACCTTAACCTAGTTCGTTTAGGTGTTCCTGAAAATGATATAACAACTATTTTGATGGCTGATCATGGGCTTATGCTATACGGAAATGCAATTATAGTTAACACTGATTTTGCTTCTGCAAATGCTGATGTTGTAAAATCTTTTCTTGGTGCAGTAGGTAAAGGTTGGAAAGATGCAGTTTCAAATCCTAGTTCTGCTATTGAAGCACTAGCTAAAAGAAACCCAGCCGCTGACAAAAAGTTAGAAGAAAGAAGATTTAAATTGGCACTGTCTGGTAATGTTATGACTGATTATGTTGTTAAAAATGGAATGGGCAATATTGATAATACTCGTTTTGAAAAGGCCATTAATCAGTTGAGTGAAACTTATAACTATAAGACAAAGCCTAATGCTAAGTTGTATTTCACTGATATGTATCTCCCAATGGGTGGGTTTAAGTTGAAGTAATGTTCAATAAATTATAAAATAAGACGGAATAATTTCGTCTTATTTTAAGGTTCAGTAATGAAATCAAATGTTGGCAATGATGCCATAATCATTGACAAGGTAACTCATACCTACAAGACAGATACGGGTTTATTGCCCGTTATAAAAAACTTGAATATGACTGTTCCTAAAAATGGGTTTACAGCAGTTGTAGGTCCTTCAGGTTGCGGTAAATCCACGCTGACAAAGTTAATTTCAGGTTTGTTAAAGCCAGACAATGGTGAGGTATATTTAAATGGAGAAAAAGTTCTTGGCCCTAAGCCAATTGTAGGCATGGCTTTTCAAAATCCAGTCTTGTTAGAATGGAGAAGTATTTTAAAGAATGTTATGTTACCTCTTGAAATTGTTCCCAATGATTTAAGTGAAGTTGATAAAGAGGATCGTGCAAAAGGTCTTTTACATTTAGTTGGATTAGAGGGTTTTGAAGAAAAAAAACCGTCTGAACTTTCTGGAGGTATGCGACAAAGAGCTTCATTGTGTAGAGCACTAGTTCATAATCCAGAAGTCTTAATTTTAGATGAACCATTTGGAGCTCTAGATGCATTTACTAGAGAGGACTTGTGGCAAGTAATGCATAAATTAAGGCAAGAGGAACCTTTTACTGGAATTCTTATTACTCATGATCTTAGAGAGTCTATTTTTTTAGCTGATGAAGTTGTGGTTTTATCCGGTAGGCCTGCTACTAGTCAATATTCGTTACAGATACCAAAATTAAAAAATCCTAAACTTGATAATTTATTTTCTCCTGATTCAATAGAAATGTTAAAAAATCTCAGAAAACAAATTGAAATTGCTCAGGTTCAACAGGCGACAAATTAATGAGACAAATTTTAATACCCTTCTATGCAATTATTATTTTTCTCTTATTTTGGGAGTTTGTAGTTTGGTTTAATGGTTGGCCAAATTATAAAATGGCTTCACCTTCAGATCTTTGGCCTGCTTTTTGGAAATTTAAAAAACTTTTTTTTCAATATGGGTGGGATACCCTTTGGAGGACTGTTGCAGGTCTTTTTCTGGCTGTAATTTTTGGAGTCTTTCTTGGAATGATCATGGGTCTTTCAAAAATTTTACGAGAAGCTTTATATCCACTTTTGGTGGGCTTTAACGCCATTCCTAAAGCTACAGTTGTTCCTATAATTGCTCTAATGTTTGTTGGTCAACATGACTTAAATACTATTCTAATTGCGTTTATGATTTCTTTTTTTCCAATTGCTGTCTCTATTTCAATTGGTTTGTCAACGCTAGAACCTGAATATAGAGATATTTTAAGATCCTTAGGGGCGTCTAAATCAATGATTTTTTGGAAAATTGCTTTACCTAAAACTTTACCAGAGTTTTTTGGTGCTTTAAAAGTTGCCGTTA
>CABZSR010000030.1 GCA_902528415.1 uncultured SAR116 cluster alpha proteobacterium
TCTGAAAAAAAAATGCCTCAAAATCTTGAGGCTGAGCAAAGTCTCCTGGGTTCAATATTATTTGATAATAAAATTTTAGAAGATCTTCCTATAAATTTTAACAGTCAATATTTTTTTGACCCTTTACATGCTAATATATATGATGCTTGTATATCTCTTACAGATGTTAATAGATTGGCAGATCCCCTAACTCTCAAAAATTATTTAAATGATAATAACTTAAATAAAGATATTGATATTGAAAAATATCTTTTGGATTTAAGAGAAGGAGTATTGTCTTTAAGTAAAGCAAAATTTTATGCTGAAGAAATTAAAAATTGTTATATCAGGAGATCTTTAATAAGAATTGCTGATGATTTGATTGATAAATCTATAAATCCTAAAATCGAAGTAACTCCAGATCAAGAAATTTCTGAAACTGAAGAAAAATTATACAATTTAGCTGAAAAAGATAAAATAAATTCAGGTCCAATAGATTTTAAATCTGTTTTAACTAGTGCTACTAATCAAATAAATGAAGCTTTCACAAGAAAAGGCAAATTATCAGGTGTTGACACAGGTTTTTCAGGCCTAAACCGTCAATTAGGAGGCTTAAATAAATCTGATTTGATAGTATTGGCAGGTAGACCTGCAATGGGGAAAACTGCCTTAGCCACAAACATAGGCTTTAATGCAGCTAAAAGTAATACTAGCGGAAATGACTCCATTCTAATTTTTTCTTTAGAAATGTCAGCTGAACAATTAGCTCAAAGAATATTAGCCGAACAAACTACGATAGATTCTCATAAATTGAGAAATGGAGATATCAATGAAAAAGAGTTCGCAAAACTTGTTGCAACACAGAATGATATTTATAACTTGCCATTCTTTATTGACGATACACCTGCGATATCTGTTGGTCAAATCGCATCAAGAGCAAGAAGGTTAAAAAGAACTAGTGGATTAGGCTTAATTATTATTGACTATATTCAATTAATTCAAGGTTCCAAAGCTAGTGAAGCTCAAGGAAGAGTTCAAGAAGTTTCGAACATTACTAGAGGATTAAAATCAATAGCTAAAGAGTTAAATGTTCCTATTCTTGCTTTATCACAACTAAGCAGGGCTGTTGAACAAAGAGAAGACAAAAGACCTATTCTTGCTGACTTAAGAGAATCTGGTTCTATAGAACAGGATGCTGACGTAGTTATGTTTGTTTATAGAGAAGAATATTACCTTGATAAAAGTGAGCCGTCTCAGAAAGAAAATGAAAATCAAGAAATTTTTAATGAACGTTTTACAAAATGGCAAGATAGAAGAAACTTGGCAGAAGGAAAGGCTGAAATAATTATTTCGAAACAAAGACATGGACCAACTGGTATAATACAAGTACAATTCGAAGCTAAGTATACTAGATTTATGGATTTAGCTCAAGATAATAGGTTGCCAGATCAAATTTATTAGTAAAATTGTTTAAAAATATATAATCTTTTATTATGCGAGCTATTTTAAATATTTCTTTAAAAGATATTAAATCAAATTGGGTTGCGCTTAATAACGCGTCTAATGGAAAAGCAGCAGCTGTAATTAAGGCTAATTCATATGGTGTAGGTATGATAAAAGTGGCCAAAACTCTAGTGAAAGCAGGATGTAATTATTTTTATGTTGCAAACCTTAATGAGGGGATCCAGCTAAGAGAAGAATTAAAATCTAAAGACATTAAAATTGCTATTTTCGAAGGTTTTTTAAAAGGTAGTAAACAATATTATGTAAAATATAAATTAACCCCTATAATTAATAATTTGGATCAATTAATTAGGCTAAAAAAACTTATTTCTCAAGGTTGCATAATCAAAGCAATATTAAATATCGATACAGGCATGAATAGATTAGGTTTTAGTCAAAATGATATTAATTTATTATTAAGTAACAAAGAGTTATTAAACCTCATTGAATGGGACTTTATAATGTCCCACCTTGCAAACGCTGATAGAATAAAAAATAAGGAAAATGTTAAACAATTAGATAAAATCTTACAATTTTCTAAAATTTTACCAAATATAAAATTAAGCTTAGCAAACAGTGCTGGAATAATGCTTGGATCAAGGTTTTGTCTTGATCAAACAAGACCAGGCATTGGATTGTATGGGATTGATAATTGTGGTAATAATATTAAATTAAATTCCAAGAGTTTAAAATTTCCCTTAAGTTTATATGGACCTATTATTCAATTAAGGAACGTTAATGTTGGTGAAAAAGTTTCTTATGGAGGTATTGATATAACGAAACGAAAATCTAGATTAGCTACAATTGGAATTGGTTATGCAGATGGCTGGTTAAGATTATTAAAGCCTAATAGTTCCTTCTTAGTAGGGAAAAAAAAATGTAATATTATAGGTAATGTCACAATGGATAGCTTCGTTCTAGATGTCACTAACTTAAAAGAAAAATCATTAAAAGAAGGTGAATATTTAAGTTTGTTGGATAACACAAACATTAGAAATATTCTTAGTAAGTTAGATTTAATCAGCTATGAACTCTTAACACTTATGGGAAACCGCTTGTTAAGAAAATATAATTAGTTAGTAATTTAACAAAGGTAAGTTAGTGAATTTGATTAATTCGATATTTAAAATTTGTGGCGCTACAGGCAAAAAGTTTTTAAAATTTTTATCTAATATTGGCCATTTTTTTATTTTTTTTATAACTGCTATATTTTGGATATTTAGACCACCTTGGTATTTCAAGAAAATATTTTATCAAATCATAGATATTGGTTATTTCTCTCTACCTGTAGTAGGTCTTACCACATTTTTCTCTGGTATGGTTTTAGCTCTTCAAACTTATAATGGTTTTAGTGATCTAAATAATGAAACAACAGTTGCGAGAGTTGTATTAACCTCAATCACAAGAGAATTAGGGCCCGTTTTAACTGGTCTGATGGTTGCTGGACGAATTGGAGCTAAAATGGCAGCGGAAATAGCTACAATGAGGGTTACTGAACAAATAGACGCACTGGGCACTCTTGGCACGAGACCTTTGCAATATTTAATTGCACCAAAAATTATTGCCTCATTAATTTGTGTACCAGTTTTAGTACTTCTAGGTAATACGATTGGTATTTTAGGAGGATATATAATTGCAATTTTTAAATTAGAATTTAATCCAAGCATCTATCTATATGCTACTGTAGAATATTTACAATGGATAGATATTATTCAAGGTACAGTTAAAGCTGCAATTTTTGGATTAATAATATCAATGGTAAGTTGTTATTTTGGTTTTAATGCGACCAAAGGAGCAGAAGGAGTTGGGTACGCTACAACAGCATCAGTAGTAATTTCATCAGTAATGATTTTAACAAGCACTTATATCATAACAGCTTTATTTTTTGGTTAAGAATGGAAAATAAATTAAACAAAAAGATAATAATTGAAGTTAAAAACCTTACTAAAAGTTTTAATGAAACTATGGTTTTGAATGATATTAATTTTAGACTATTTGAAGGTGAATCTCTGGCTATAATAGGCGCCTCAGGATCTGGTAAGTCGGTGCTTTTGAAAAATATCATTGGTTTATTATCACCCGACAAAGGTTCTATTAAAATAAATAATGTAGAAATGGTAGATTTGAAAAGGTCTGTAAAAGAAAAAATTTTACTGGATTTAGGGATAACATTTCAACAAGGTGCATTATTTGATTCTTTACAAAATTGGGAAAATATTGTTTTCAAAGTTAAAAACAAAGAAAAGCTTACAGTTAAAGATGCTAAAGAATTAGCATTATCAATTATAAGACGTTTAGGCTTAAATTCTGAAATTTTAGAGCTTTATCCCTCAGAAATTTCAGGAGGAATGCAAAAAAGAGTTGCAATAGCTAGAGCTATATGTGGAAATCCAAAGGTACTTTTATTTGACGAACCTACATCCGGCTTGGATCCAGTAACAGGTAGCTTAATTGACAAATTAATAAAATCTACCGTTAAAACGGTTGGTGGAAGTGCAATCACAATCACTCATGATATGGCATCCGTGTGCAGAATAGCAGATAAAGTAATTTTAATTGATAAGCAAACTATTTCATGGTCAGGTACACCCCAAGAAATGTTAAAGTCTGATAATGAGAAAATAAAGGACTTTATTAAATCAACAAATCCTAAGCTTTTCTTTTAATGGCAAAGTCAAATAAACAATATATTTGTCAATCATGTGGTTCAGTTTATCCGAAATGGATTGGTAAATGTGAACAATGCAACGAATGGAATACTTTATTAGAAGAAAAAAACACAAAACCATCTGGTGTTTTATCTAAATCAAATGGACAAACTATTAATTTTGAATATTTAAAAAATGAAACATATGATTATTCTAGAATTACGTCAAATTTAAGTGAGGTAGATCGAGTTATTGGAGGTGGGTTTGTACCTGGATCAATAACACTCATTGGAGGTGACCCTGGTATTGGAAAATCAACATTATTGTTACAACTAGTTGGTAATTTATCAGAGCTTAAACAGGATTGCATATACATTTCTGGAGAAGAAAGTTTATCTCAAATAAAAATGCGAGCAGATAGACTAGGTTTAAAAAGCAATGAAATTAGGTTTGCTTCTGTAACAAATGCCTCTGATATTGCTGTAACAATAAGTTCTGTTAAAAAAAAACACATATTAGTAATTGATTCTATTCAAACTATGTATTTACCGCAATTAGATAGTTCCCCAGGGACTGTGTCACAGGTAAGAGGAAGTACGCATGAATTAATTATTGCCGCAAAAAAATCAAACTCTATTCTAATTTTAATTGGACATGTAACTAAAGATGGTTCAATTGCTGGACCTCGTGTTTTAGAACATATGGTCGATACAGTTTTATTTTTTGATGGAGATAACAATTTTCAGTATAGAATTTTAAGAAGTATTAAAAATAGATTTGGTCCTACAAACGAAATAGGTGTTTTTGAAATGTTGACCGATGGTCTTAGAGAAATAAAAAACCCTTCGGCTTTATTTTTATCAGATAGACAAAAAAATATTTCTGGAAGTGCAATTTTTGCTGGTTTGGAAGGAACCAGACCAATTCTAGTAGAGGTTCAAGCGTTAGTAACTCCTTCAACGCTTGCCTCTCCAAGGAGAACTATTGTAGGATGGGATATATCTAGACTCTCAATGTTATGTGCTGTTCTCGAAGCAAGATGTAAAATTCACTTATCAAACATGGATATTTTTCTAAATATTGCTGGTGGTATTAGAATATTTGAACCAGCAGCTGATTTAGCTGTCGCAGCCGCAATTATTTCATCCGTAAAAAATGTTCCTTTATCTTTTTCTGGTATTTTTTTTGGAGAAGTTGGTCTTTCAGGTGAAATTAGAAAAGTTAATCAGCCAGAAATGAGAATTAAAGAAGCATTAAAACTAGGGTTTAATCAAATTTACTTACCTAATAAACAAAAAGTTATAATAGAAAAAAATATGAAATATAACTCTATTAGTCTATTAAATGATTTAGTAAATTTAATTTATAAAGACACTATGAATGATTTGAACTAATGGAATTTTTGCATAACATCTACTTTAATATAATTGATATATTTATTTTAATAATTATTCTTACTTCTTGTATAGTAGCTACATATAGAGGTTTTATAAAAGAAACTTTTAGTATAATTTCTTGGATCTTTTCTTTATTTGTAGCATATAATTTATTTGAAAACTTTAAATTAGTGTTAGTAGAATATATATCTCAAAAGATTGTAGTTGATGTAATTGCATTTAGCTTTCCTTTTTTTGCAACCTTATTTATTTCACACTTGATTTCAAAATGGTTGTCACCAAAATTTAATTTTTCTGAGACATTATTTTTAGATAAAGTCTTTGGTTTCCTATTTGGTGCTTTAAGAGGTGCATTAATAGTTATTTTATTTTATCTTGGATTTCTTTATTTAATAGGCAAAGAAAGAGGATTACCAGATTTAATTTTAGAAGCTTATACTTATCAATATTTAAAGAATACTACTGATGCTTTAAGTGATTATTTTGTTGAAAAAGTTGAGCCAGGATACAATCAAAATAAAAAAGAAAATTTACAAGAAAATAAATTTTAAGGATTTTTAATGTATTGTAAAGATACCGATCGATATATGGATGAATGTGGCGTATTTGGTATATTTGGAACCGAGGAAGCTTCTGTATTAACAACTTTAGGACTACACTCTCTTCAACATAGAGGCCAAGAGGGTGCTGGTATAGTTAGTTTTGACGGTAATAACTTTCACTCAGTACGTAAGCAAGGATTAGTTGGGGATAATTTCAATAATACCAATATATTATCTCAACTTCCAGGAAAAACAGCAATTGGTCATGTGAGATATTCCACAACTGGTGAATCTAAGCCCGAAAATTTGCAACCATTATTTGCAAATTTAGCAATTGGTGGTTTTGCATGTGCGCATAATGGTAATTTAACTAATACATATTCGATTAAAAAGAAATTAGTTGAAAGTGGGTCTATTTTTCAAACATCATCTGATACAGAAATTATTTTACAATTAGTTGCGCGATCTAAGAAAAAAAAACTTGTTGATAAGTTAATAGATGCTCTGAAACAAATTAAAGGTGCTTATTCTCTTATAATACTTACTAACAAAAAGCTGATTGGAGTAAGAGATCCATTTGGAATAAGACCTTTAGTTTTAGGTGAAAAAGATGGTTCTCCTGTTTTAGCTTCTGAAACTTGTGCTCTTGATATGATAGGTGCTAAATACACAAGAGATGTAGAAAATGGCGAGATTATTATAATCACAGAAAATAATACAGAAACAATCAAACCTTTTGAAAAAGTTCCTGAAAGGCCTTGTATTTTTGAAAGAATTTATTTTGCAAGTCCAGATAGTATAGTCGGGAAAAAGACAGTATATACTTACAGAAAATCTCTAGGAGAGCAATTAGCAAATGAAAATAGTGTTACAGCAGATGTAGTAGTACCTATCCCTGACTCAGGTGTTTCTGCCGCGATAGGTTTTTCACAAAAATCTTCTATACCATTTGAACTGGGCATTATAAGAAGTCATTATGTAGGACGAACATTTATAGAGCCATCCCAAACAATAAGACAATTTGGGGTTAAGCTCAAACATAGTGTTAATAAATCTTGCATACAAAATAAAAAGGTTATTCTAATTGATGATTCAATAGTTAGAGGGACTACTGCCAGCAAAATTGTTAAAATGGTATATGAAGCTGGAGCGAAAGAAGTTCATTTAGGCATTTCATGCCCCCCTATTATGCATCCTGATTTCTATGGAATTGATACACCAAACTATGATGAATTAATTGCATCTCAATCTGATTTAAATGAAATGACTAAACTTGTTGGAGCAAAGTCTTTGTTTTTTTTATCTTTGGCTGGAACTTATAAAGCGATGGGATGTGATAAAAGGAACCATATAACACCTCAATTTACCGATCATTGTTTTACAGGAGAGTATCCAATAGATGTTTCTGAAATTCTAGAAATAAATAAAAAAATCAATGAGTAATGATAAACAAATTGCCTTGATAACCGGTGCCAGTAGCGGGATTGGTGCTGAGATTGCAAAACAGCTGGCAAAGAAAAATGTTCACACTATAATAACAGCCAGATCCGTATCAAAACTAATAAAAACTGAGAAGTCTATTATCAATAATGGAGGCAGTTGTACTTTAGTTGAATTAGATATGAAAGATTTTAAAGGTCTAGATAATCTAGGAATAGAGATATTTAAACGTTGGGGGAGATTAGATATTTTGATTGCCAATGCTGGCGTACTAGGTACTTTGGGGCCTATACACCATCAAAGTAGTGATGAATTTTTAGAAGTAATGATGGTGAATACAATCAGCAATCATAGACTAATCCGTTCTTGTGATGCATTATTAAAAAAAAGTCAAAAACCCAGAGCTTGTTTCTTAACTTCAACTGTTGCAATTGAACCTAGACCATTTTGGGGAGCATATGCAGTGTCTAAAGCTTCTCTAGAACATATGATTAAAATATGGTCATCTGAAAATAAACATAATAATTTGTCAATATTTATAATTAATCCAGGTAAAACTAATACAAAAATGAGAAATCAAGCAATGCCTGGTGAAGATCCAAAAAATCTTCAAAAACCAAGTGAAGTCGCAAAAATTATTGCGGAAATAGTTTTTTTAGATACACTCTATAAGGGTAATACGATTGACATAATGAAATTAAATCAATCCTCTAATGCAACAGGTTCAAGATAGGAATAATAAAAATCAACTTTATCATCTAGTTGTCTTGCTTTCTTTTGAGCTTCTTTTTCGCTTGTAGCACAAAAACTCAGGCTAAGTCTATGATTATGCATCCTATAAAAAAATCTTAAAATGTCGATCTGACTATTTCCAACATACCAAGATTTTAATATCCAACCAAGAAAAAATAGCCATGGGGAAATCATCATTAGAAACCAATAATAAACTAACGAAATACATAAAAAGGACCATAATCTATTTTGTAACATCCATAACGGTGGAGCAAGACTCGCAAGTATTGTTGGAAAAGTATTTAGAAGAATAGCAGTTTTTCCTAGCAAAAGAGATGGTTTTTTATAAACTTCAAATTGATAATAAAAATCATCTTCGTTATAGAAGTTACTAGTGTCTATGTTTGCTAAATCTGGTATTATATCGGAATTAACACTTTCACATTTAACCCCTAAAGAACCATAAACAAAAGTGTTTAAAAAAACTCCTTTTCTGTACAAAGTCAGAATTTTTTTGTCTTCAATTTCATTTAATTCTTTAGATAAATCATCATAACTTTTACTAATTATTAGCCCATCAAGAGCTATGATAACATCTTCTTCTTCTAACTTCATAACAAATGCATTTGAAGAGGTCCTTATAGATTTAATTTGTAAAAACTCTTTTTTAATTTCAATTGCATCATTCATATAATCAAACTCACAAAAATTATTTTTTTAAATACTATGGATATTTAATTCTACTGGTTTTATCCGCAATTTTTCCTAAAACATTATTGTTTTGTTTTACAAGCTTAGAAATTTGTTGAGCTTGTATAGCTTGATTAGCTACAATCTGTTTATATATGGCTTTGTTACTAATTTGCTGTATAGCTTTGGATATAGTTTTACTATTCGAGCGATTAAGTTTTGCTAAATCTGAACTAAGCTTTTTGTTATTTTCAACACTAATTTTTGAATTTTTACTCAACTCATTTATCAAGGTAGTTGTTATTAATTGTAGCTCACCAATAGTATTTTTATTAGATTTTTCGACACGCTTTTCAATCTTATCAAGATTAGCTACCAATTTTTCATTAACAGCTAACAAATCACCTTGTTTCTTTATAGCTTCATCAAGATTTTTTAATGATGCATTAACGCCATCTACATTTTCTGCAAATACAACTAAAGCCTCTCTACTTGTTTCAGTCATATTAGTCAATTTATCAGATGATTGCATAAATAAAAATGCACTTACGGTTATAACAACCAAACCTGAAATAATAGATGATAAAAAAACAACAGTAGTGTATTTATGAATTTGTTTCACTTTAGCCTCCAATAATGCGTGAGCTTTTTTAACTTTATTATATTCTGAGGTTACGTCAGTAGCCGCATCAGCTGCATCTAAAGCTAATTTAATACTTTCTTGCACAGCTTCCATTTTAGTATCCATTTTATAAATCCTATAAAACCATTAAATTGTCTAAACATGATAATTATATATTATTTTCTTTTCTATATGCACATTCTATACCAGTTGTACTAAAAACTTCAATCGCAGGAATAGATTTAGAAATAAAACCAAATTTTTTACAGCCCCACGGACGTTCTTTCTTATAAGTGATGAAGAAATAATAGCACCCACTACATTTAACTATTTTCTTTTCATTTTTATTGTTAATCATTAATTCTATTCTTTATTTTTTATTTCTATTTATTAACTCTATTAACCCATATATTAATTCCGCAATTTTAAATCTTAATGCTCCCATGACCGCAGTAAAACCAAAAAACCAATATAATATTGCGTAAGATAAATCGCCCTCTTCTCTGAGAGAACTTGCCTCAAAATGGCATAAAAGTGCTGACCATAAAAACATTGCCGTAATAATTATCTGTCCAAAAGTTTTTCTTCTTTTCACTTTCTCTCCATATTTTCAGTTAATTTCTTACCATATTCGTCAAAATTCATATCATCAGGTAATTCAAAATCAGGATAGTCAGGTTCCTCACCTCTTTCAATTTTAAAGATATATGCTAAAACTGAAGCAACAGCCGAATATAAATTTTCTGAAATTTCCTTGCCTATTTCTCCAGTAAAATAAAGGGCTCTAGCTAGTAAAGGACTTTGAAAAACAGTTACTTGATTTTCATCAGCTAATTTAATTATTCTTTCAGCTATCATTCCTCTACCCATTGCTAAAATTACTGGTGCCCCTGTCTCACCTACGTCATATTTTATGGCTACTGCAAAGTGTGTAGGGTTAGTTATTATTGCTGAAGCATCTTTGACATTGTCAAGAGCAGCTGTTTGAGTTGCAGCTCTGTTAGAAATTTCGTTTTGTAATCTTCTTATTTTTTGCTTAACCTCTGGAGACCCTTCAGTATCTTTATGTTCGTCTTTAACTTCCTTGATTGTCATTTTTAATTTTTCTACATGGGTGTATTTTTGCCAAATAAAGTCAAAAATGGCTATAAAACCAAGAGCAATTAATAATGCAATTGTTAATTGAGGAAAATTGTTAAGAAGTTTTGATAGAGCGCTGTACAGGTTGCGTTCTGATAAATTAATAATATCTTTAATATTAATGTATAGGACAGCATAGGTGATTCCACCTAGTAAACCGACCTTAAATAAAGACTTAATTAATTCAACCAGACCTTTTGAGGAAAATATTCTTTTTAAGCCTGATAAAAGATTAATTCTATTAGATTTGAAATGAAAACCCTTAGGAGCAAAGTTAATACCTCCTACAGCCATTTGGGTAAATAAAATTGTAAGTATTAGAGGAATGCCTATGATTAAAGTTATATATATTATGTATTTAATCAATTTCTCCATTCCAGAAATTGGAGATACGTTTATGATATAATTTAAGTCAAATAAGAAAAACATTTTCCAGAGATTTAAAAATTCTTTAGCAAAAAAAGGTATTAATGTTAATACCATCAAACCCATTATTAAAGTCGTAAATACAAACATTTCTTTTGAGGATAGTACTTGGCCGTCCTCAGCTGCTTTATCAAGTTTTCGTTGAGACGGTTCTTCAGTTTTATCTTGTGAATTATCTTCTTCTGCCATTTATAAACTTCCATTCTCAGATGATTGAAGTACTTCGTAAATCAAGTTTATGGCTGTTCCTGTTAAATCAGAAAATGCATTTGAAATAGGCCCTACTCCTGCATACAAAAATATAAATACACTTATTAGAGCTATTGGAAAACCAAAGGAAAAAAGGTTGAGAGAAGGAGCAGATCTTGTAATAATACCAATAGAACATTGTATTAATAATAATCCACCTACAACTGGTAAGCTAATAAGTGCTGCCAAATAAAGCATATTTCCAAAAGTACTAATGGCAGTTTCACTTACTTGGGAAAAATTTAGAAATATACCGATTGGCAAATATGTATAACTTTCTAATAACATTTTGATTATAAACAAATGTCCATCTAAGGATAAAAAGCAAGAAATTAAAAATAACGTTAAAACGGTACTTAGAACTAACGTTTGTCCGCCTGATTGTGGATCAATCATACTAGACATTGAAAGTCCTGCAGTAGAAGCAATCTTTTCACCAGCAACAGCTGCAGCTGAAAATATGATATTTAAAATTAACCCTACAGATAAACCTATTCCTATTTCTGATAAAATTAGTATTAACAGGTTAAAACCTAGCATATTTTGAATATCAGGTACCTTAATAACTGGAAATAAAAAGGCTGTAAGGCTAATACTAGCTACAATTCTTACTTGCAATGGAATACCACCTAAAGAGAAAAATGGTGCACTTATTAAAAATGACGAAATACGTAATGATGCTACAAAAAAGATTACTAGATACTGGTATAAGTTAAATAAATTCACTCCAGGTAGACTTAATTCTGATCCATACATAAAAAATTTCTTTCAAATTTAATTTTGTCCTACACCAGCAACTTGGTCAAAAATAAAGTTAAAGTAATCAACCAGCCCCATCATAAAAAAATTACCTAACAAGCCTATGCCTAACATTACAACTACAACTTTTGGAACAAAACTTAACGTCATTTCATTGATAGAAGTTGCAGCCTGAATGATTCCTATAAAAAGACCAATACCTAGCGCTAGAGCCAATATAGGACCTGACACCAGTAAAACTTGGTAAAAGGCCATACTCAACATACTAATATTTTCATCAAAATTCATTTTTTATCCTGCCGCAAATGTACTTACTAGAGAACCAACTGTCATACTCCACCCGTCAACTAAGACAAAAAGTAATAATTTAAATGGAAGAGCGACTAACATTGGAGAAAGCATCATCATTCCAAGTGACATCAATATAGAAGAAATGACCATATCAATTACAAGGAATGGCAAAAATAATAAAAAACCTATTTGAAATGCAGTTTTAAGTTCACTTGTCATAAATGCTGGTAAAGCAATTCGAAATGGGATATCTGATACTTCATCAAATTTTTCTAGGCCAGCTAATTCTGAAAACATAATTAAATCAGTCTTTCTGGTATTTTTTACCATGAAACGTTTCATTTCAGAACTAGCTGTTTCGAGTGCTTTTTCTGCTGGCAGAGTTTTATCCATATATGGAACTGCTGCATTATCATATACTTTATTAAAAGTTGGAGCCATTATAAAAAATGTTAAAAATAGAGAAATTGCTATTAACACTTGATTTGGTGGTGTCTGTTGAGTTCCCAAAGCTTGACGAAGAATTGACATTACAATTATAATTCTCGTAAAGCTTGTCATTCCTAATACTAAAGAAGGAAGAACTGTTAAAGCTGTCATTAATAGCAAAA
>CABZSR010000031.1 GCA_902528415.1 uncultured SAR116 cluster alpha proteobacterium
GAACCACATCCATTCATCCACCAAAGAATATGACGCCATAATTGTAGGAGCTGGCTTTTCAGGTTTATATCAGTTGATATGCCTAAGAGATCAGCTTGGTATTAATTGTTTAGTACTAGAGACAGGGGATGATGTTGGAGGAACATGGTACTGGAACCGTTATCCGGGTGCACGATGTGATACGGAGAGCCACGCATATTCTTATTATTTTTCAGATGAGCTCTTAAAAGAATGGACATGGTCAGAACGATACCCAGGTCATGAAGAAATTAGAAAATATATGAATTTTGTTGCTAGTAAGTTTGATCTTAAAAAAAATATTCTGTTCAAACAAAAAGTAACAAGTGCTAAATTTATAGAAGATAGTAATAATTGGTATGTAACAACTGATAATAATAATTTTAAATGTAAATTTCTTATTACGGCAGTGGGATGTTTGTCAAACACCAATATTCCTAAAATCAAAGGGTTAGAAGATTTTGAGGGTAGTTATTACCATACAGGAAACTGGCCGAAAGATGGTGTTTCATTTGTAAATAAAACAGTAGGACAAATTGGAACAGGTTCTACAGGTATACAAGCAGTACCTGTTATTGCAGCTGAGGCTAAACATTTAACAGTTTTTCAAAGAACTGCTAATTATAGTATTCCTGCTAGGAACAAACCATTAACAGAAGAATTTAAAAAACAAGTTAAAAAAAATTTTCAATATTATAGAGATCTGATTAAAAGAACACCTAACGCACATCCTTTTGAAATTTCAGATCGTCTTGTTTCTGATGTTAATTTAGAAGAAATGAATCATATTTATGAAAAAGCATGGGAAAAAGGCGGCTTGCAATTCCGAGCTACTTTTAATGACTTAGTTACTAACTTTGAAGCCAACAAAACTGCATCTGATTTTATTAAAAATAAAATTAATGAAACTGTCTTAAACAAAAAATTTGCTTCTATTCTGTCTGATATTGACCACCCTTACGCAGGCAAAAGGCCACCTATTGATAGCAATTATTTTGAAACTTATAATAGAGATAATATTAACCTCATAGATCTGAGACGTGATCCAATCAAGTGTATAAATAAAAATGGAATTAAAACTGAAAAAAACAATTTTGATTTAGACATTATTGTGTTTGCTACAGGTTATGATGCAATGACTGGACCGCTTTTGAATATGAATATATTTGGCAAAAATAATTTAAAATTAGAAAAAGACTGGAAAGAAGGACCAAAAACATTTTTAGGACTTCAAATTCCTGGTTTTCCAAATTTATTCACTATAACAGGGCCAGGTAGCCCATCAGTTTTAACAAATATGCCAATGGCAATAGAACAGCATGTAGAGTGGATAAGGGATTGTATAAGTTTCATGATTAAGAAAGAATATACTACTATTGAAGCTCGTTCGAATTTAGCGAAAAAATGGGGACAAGAGGTAAATAGAGTTGCTAATAAAACATTATTACCTACTGTTAAACACTCTTGGTACTTAGGGGCAAATATTCCAGGTAAACCTCGCGTATTTATGCCCTATGCTGGTGGACTTCCAAGATACAGTAAAATATGTGATGAAGTTAAAAGAAATAATTTTGAGGATTTTATTTTAGCTTAAATACTTAAGTCTCCGAAAGTTGCTGTATTTTATTTATATTAGTCCTAATTTTTTTAATTCTCTCTTCAATTAAATTTTTCTTTGGCGGTGACTTTGAGTCAAGTTGGTCTAGTAACATTGACATTTCATTTGCTAATTCATTGCTCTGTTTATTTGAATCTATCAATCTTATTTGTGTTTTTCTAATTAATGCACTTAGAATTACATTGGATTTAATCATTTTAGTAAAATATGATTTTGGTATTTTTTTTGCCACTAATTTTTGGGCGCACACCCTTGCAGTCACCGTCCTAGGCACATCTAAAAGTATCGAGCTTTCTCCAAAGATTTCACCTATACCCAACCTATTAAGCTTTAAACCATCTTTTGTTTCTAAATTGACATATCCTTCTAATATTAGATACGCCTCTTTTGGTAAGCTCCCAGCTTCATATATAACTTCACCTGGTTCCCATATTGCTGACTTACCATTATCAAGCATGTAGTGTTTCCTCTTACAATTATTTTGGGTTAGTTAACCTGTAATTTTTAATGGTTCCATCCAAAAAATATAGCCATAAAAGAGTAAATAACAATAAAACAGACCATAAGCCCACCACGGTTTAGGTTTGAATTTTTTACTTTCTTCCTCAATTATTTCTAATTCTTCTTTGTAATTTTTATAATAATTCATCATAAAATTAGATCTGGCCAATAATTTCTCCATCTTAATTCAAAGTATCAAATATCTAAAAATATTGTTTCTCTATCACCCTGTAAAAATATATCAAATAAATAAATATCTTCATCAATTTTTTTAGCTATTAAACTACTTATATCATTTCTGCAATTCTTTACATTAGATAAAAGAGGATCATTAGTTAAATCATCACCCTCAAAATATATCCTGGTATTTAATGTCATATTTAATCCTCTTGATGAAATTGATATTAATATATGAGGACTTTGTGCTTTGCCATTAACGTTATTCATAAAGCCTGGTTTTAAAGTATACAGATTAAATTTCTTAGTTAAACTGTCTGGAACAAATCTAGCAAAACCGCATTCAGGTGAATACACTCCATTTTCATCACTTTGCCAAGATTCGAGCATGATATCATCTAAAGCTTTACCATCACCGTCAAATACTGAACCAGTAATAGTAATAAACTTGTCATAATCCTTTTTAGCAAAAGGTTTCACACCCAAATCGGTATCAAAAATTCCCTCGATATTTATTGCATTAGGTAAACATCCAATGTGAAGAAAAGGACCAGCTGTTTGGAATGGTGTTTCATCTAAAACTATTTTTAAATTACTCAATTTATAGGCCCTCTAACTTATTTTCGAAAAACGTTTGGTTGGTTCCTCTTAAAATAATATCAAACTTATAGGATAATAATTTTTGTGTGTTAGATCTTGATGTGTCAAGCTTACTTATCAAGCTTTGTTTAGCTTTTTCATCAGGTATTGAATTTACCATAGGGCAAGAATTTATAAGAGGATCGCCTTCAAAATACATTTGAGTAATTAACCTCTGACCAAAACTCTTTCCAAATACAGAAAAGTGAATATGCATTGGTCTCCATTCTATTCCACGATTTTGATATGGATATGGGCCAGGTTGAATCGTAATAAATTCGTAATATCCTTTTGAGGAAGTTATAGATCTACCACAACCAGCAAAATTAGGATCAATAGGAGCATTGTTATTATCATTATGATGAAGATATTTACCTGCAGCGTTGGCCTGCCAAATTTCAATGAGTGCTCCTTCAATTGGATTGGAAAATTGATCAGAAATTCTTCCAAAAACAATTATTTTGTGCCCTATTGGTAAAGTATTATTCTTTGAGAAATTTAATGTTAAATCATTATCTAGCTTACCTATAATATTTTTATTAAAAACAGGACCAGAAATCTCCGTTGATGTGGATGAAAAAGAAATCTTTTTATTTTTAGGGGCCCTTGAACAGCTAGACTTATAATCAGGAAAGTTTAATTGAGGGTGTTTTTTAGGATTTCTTTTTATAAGTGCTTCAACCATTTTTTTTCCTAGGATAATAAATTAATCACAAATTAATTTAGTAAGGTAAACCTACGTAATTTTCGGCTAAAACAGTTTGGGATGCAACTGAATTTTCTAAATATTCTAATTCGGAATCTTGTATGCGTTGGTCAAATGATGTTTGATCGGGGAACTTATGAAAAGTTGTTGTCATCCACCAACTAAATCTAATTGCCTTCCAAACTCTTGATAAAGCTTTTGAAGAATAAATATCTAAATCATCATTTACTTCGAACTTATAATATTGTTCAAAAGCTTTATATAAATAATAGACATCTGAAAAAGCTAAATTTAAACCTTTTGCACCAGTAGGTGGTACAATATGAGCGGCGTCTCCAACTAAAAATAATTTTTTCCAGCTCATTGGTTCACAAACGAATGATCTAAGAGGTGCAATAGATTTTTCTATTGATTGTCCTGTCATAATTGTGTCCGCAGCTTTTGTTGGAAGTCTTTTTTTTAATTCATCCCAAAATTTTATATCTGGCCAATCTTCAATTTTGTCATTCAAGGATGTCTGAATATAATATCTACTTAAATTCTGGTTTCTCATCGAGGCTAAAGCAAAACCACTTCCATGATTTGCGTAAATTAGTTCGTCACTTACAGGAGATGTTTCTGATAAGATACCTAGCCATCCAAATGGATAAACCCTTTCATGGGTTCTAATAATATTCTTTGGTATAGTGCTTCTACTAATTCCGTGGTATCCATCACAGCCCACGATAAAATCACAAGTGATTTTTGTTTCAATACCATTTTTTTTAAAAGTTACATATGGATTTTCTGTATCAATTTCCTTAGGAAGCACCTCTTCAGCATTATTTATTATAGTTCCATTTTCTTTTTGTATTATTTCATATAAATCTTTTGTTACTTCAGTTTGACCATAAACAGTTACATATTTATTAGTTAATTTTTTTAGATTTATTCTAAATCCATGGTTCTTAAACGATAATTGTATTCCGTCATGTTTAAAGCCTTCTTTTTCTAATCTACTAGAAACACCAGCCATTTTTAGCATTTCTATAGTCCCACTTTCTAAAACTCCTGCTCTAATTCTTCCAATTACATGTTCTTGGGATTGTTTTTCAAGAACAACATTATCAATACCTGCTAAAGATAAAAGTCTTGATAACAACAAGCCTGACGGACCTCCTCCTATTATAACAATATTTGTTTTCATTAAAACTATTCCTTAGAAGCTATAATTATTACTTCAAATATATTACCAACAAAAAAACAGCTGCAATTATTTGAACAAAATTAATAAAGACTGAAAACTTATGTAATTTATCGAATTTATAATGATTGTTTTCATCTTTTACCTTATTAATCATTGGCATTAAAATTTGTCTAGAAAAAAGAAAGCCAAGCATAATAAAAGAAAAAACTAATAAAGAAATATTACTTTGTTCAAAAATAGATAAAACAATACCAGATAAACTTAAAAAAAAGCCAAAGAGATAATATTTAGGAAAAAAAATTCTCAAAAATCTAGATGACTGCTTTTCGTCTAAAACTTTAAATACTGAGGTGGCAACTACTAGTGGAAAAAAAATCATAAAACTTAAAATAGCGCCTGCAACAAATATTAACAAATCTTTCTCCTCATTAATTTTTTTCTAAAAATTAGATGTTTTAAAATTTAATAATATCATACAATATATATTGTTTTAAAAAAAATTCTTGAGAAATAATAATGAATGAAAATGTAATATCCTACTCGGTTGATACTCTTATTTCAAAAGAACAAATCAAAGCAAGAATTACTGAACTTGGACGTGAAGTAAACCAATTTTATAAAAATACAAATAAACTTCTTGTTGTTGGATTATTAAGAGGATCCTTTGTATTTATTGCAGATTTAGTCCGTGAATTAAAAATTCCAGTAGAGGTGGATTTTATGACGGCATCTAGTTATGGCAACTCTATGCAATCATCCAATAATATAAGAATCTTAACAGACTTAAACACAGACATAAAAAACCTAGATGTCTTGTTAGTTGAAGATATTATTGATACTGGTCATACACTTAATCAAGTTATTAAATTGCTAAATAACAGGAAACCTAAAAGTCTTGAAGTTTGCTGTTTATTAAATAAATTTTCTAGGCGCGAAACAAATTTTGAAAGTAAGTGGGTAGGTTTTGATATACCTGACGAGTTTGTAGTAGGATATGGCATCGATTATGCTCAAGACAACAGACATTTACCCTTTATTGGAAAAGTAGTTCAGAAATAAGTTGGGAATAGCTTAATTTATTTACCGTTTAGGTAGGATAATCGTGGAGATTTACAAAAAGCTATTCCCATTAATAAACAACTGCAAATCACATGCCAAATTGATACTTTATTTTACTCTATTTTAATAAAGTTTTCTAAATTCATTTTATTTGAGTATTCAACTTCACATTCACCAGTAACTCTGGAAACAGATCCTCCCATTTCTTTAATATCTTGCCAAAACTGATCTGTCCAAGCAGATCTTTCTTTTAAAGCATAATCTTTATCTTTAAATACATGAAAAATTTCTACTTGTGTGTCGGTAACACTCAAAAAACTCCTTAAAATTAATCCTCCATCTTCAAACATGTATTTACTTTTTGATTTGAGTCGATCAAGAATAGCCTCTCTGGCTAATTTATTTTGAAATTTAATTGTAATTGTAGTCCCAAACATTTTTTAGCTTTCCCTATTTACTAAACATTATGAGGTTTAATAACTATTTTAATTGCATCATCTATTCTTTCTCGAGCATACTTTAATGCAATTGGCAAATCAATCATGTCAAATGTATGAGTGTGCACTAGTTTTGCATCAAACTTTTTCTCTTTCATAAACTCTATTGCTCTATGTGTAGCGCTTTTACCCTCACCTCTAATCCCAAACATGTAGATATTATTTATAACCATATGCGCAATGTTAATTTTAACGGCATTGTGAGGAAAAGCTGCCAGACATATTTTCCCTCCCCTATTCGTCATCATGATGGCATCATTTAATGCCTGTTCAGTACCTGCACATTCCACTACATAGTCAGCACCCTTTTTACCAACTATTTTTTTTACAGCTTTAACAATATCTGTTTCATTTTTTATATTAAGCGTAAAATCTGCACCAAGCTGTCTCCCAATTTTTAGGCGACCATCTCTGGTGCCGATGAGAATTACAGGACCTGCACCTAAAGCCTTTCCAACGGCAACACCTAACAAACCTATTGGGCCAGGTCCAATAACCACCAGACTTTCACCAGCGATAAGACCTCCTAATTCTGTCAGCCCATACATAGTAGTACCAGCTGTAACAACCAAAGTTGCTTCTTCATCAGACATACTGTCTGGAACTTTTATTAATGTATTTATATTATTTATAGCATACTGCTTAAACCCACCATCTGTTGTAAATCCATTTGCCCTATGACCTTTATTAACATCTCCATAGTTAAGGCCATAATTGTGGCAGGAAGTATACATGCCCATACGACATCTCTTACATTGCCCACATCCTGAGTGAATTTCTACGGTAACCCTATCTCCAATGTTAAATTCATCGACAGAAGGTCCTAAGGCTACTACTGTTCCCATATATTCATGTCCTGGGGTGAAATTTTTATTAAATGGTAATCCACCTTCTATTAATGCAGGAGGTCCACGACTTATAACATCAAGGTCAGTTGCACAAATAGCTACTGCGTCTATTTTAATTAGAACTTCTGATTTATCTGGCATTTCTACTTTTTTGTCGACCAAAGATAACTCATCAGGATTTCCTAAAACCCAAGCTTTCATTTTCTCAGGTATAGGAAATTTTTGAGATGTTTTTCCTTTAAATTTTATGGACATTACAAAAACCTTATTAATGGTTAATAAATCCATTTAAACAGCAATTTGTCAAACACGATTATATTTAAATATTATATTTTTTTTTATACTCACGCCAAGTAGTAAACAATCCTGAACAAATAATAACTATTACACCTATTACGATCGTAAAATTTATACTTTCAGAAAAAATTGTCACTCCAATTATAGATCCAAAAACTAATTGAAGATAAGGAAAAAGTTGTATAACCGATGCTTCTGCAACTTGTAATGTTATTACCATCATAAAATGTAAATTAGCACTTAACAAACACATGATAAAAAGCCACAAAAAGTCCTCTTCTGGAATATTAGCCCAAATGAACAAACTAATTATACTCATAGTTAAAGTCCTTCCTATACAAGTTCAAAAAAAACTAGTAATGGCTGAATCTTGTCTAGAAATATATCTTGTTAAAATTAGACAAACTGCAAACATTACAGCGCCTATTAGTGCAAAAATTGATCCTTCAGAAATAATATTTGTAGTAGGCCTTAAAATAATAATCACACCTACAAAACCTACAAATATTGTCGTCCAACGTCTCTAGCCAAACTTTTTACCTAAAAAAGGAACAGATAAACCTGCGACAATCAGAGGATAACAGGCGATAATTGCATGTGTTTCAACAAGACCTAATAGGGTAAATGTGTAAACATCTAGACAAATATTTAATTATAAAATGAGAGCTCGTGTAAATTGTTTATATGGCTGGTTAGTATATAATATTTTTGTCAAATATTCTTAATAAATAAACACGAAATGATCATAATTATAGCAATAAACCAATAACGCATAGTAACTAATGTGAAGACACTATTTTGCATTAAAACTCTAAACAAGAAATGAATTAAATTTATATATAGTTTGAAAAGGTCTAACAACTATAAAAAAATAGAGACACCATGGTCTCTATTTTAAATAAGGAGGAATATAATTTAATTACTTTCTAATTATATAAACGACATTTAAAAAAAAAGTTTAACCTAGAGATAAACTATCTTGTAAAGTTTCAACTTGTTTCATATGCAGAAAAGCCTCTTCATGCTGAAATGAATCAAAATTCTTTACAGGTGGTCGACATGCACTATTTTTAAATATTCCTTCTCTAACACGCAACATTTTTGAAAATTTAACGGCTATATCAATATGCTGGTGAGTAAAAGATAAAATTGGTAAAATTTGATTAAATAATTCTCTAGAAGCTTCAATTTCATTTTCAGTAAATAACTTATAAATTTTATTATAAATAATCTCCATCGTTGAAGGAATAAACGCGTGTACTCCTCTATTTAATGCTTCTATCATTCCCATAATAGCCCATCCACCACTAAGATGTAATTGATGATTTGCTGCTTCTAAGATCCTAGAATATTTAGGACCAGAATTTAATACTTCTATTTTTAAAGCTCTGAACTTATTGATGTTTTCAAATAATAACATTATGTCTTCGTCGCTCATACCATTATCTATCCAAGATAAATCCTGTATCATTAAATTGTGTGGACCTGCTTCAGCAATCTCATTAAAACATTGTAAAAGTTCGCTTCCAGAAACGTTCTCAGGAGTCTGACATAATATCCAATCAGCACCTGCTTCTTTTGCAGATTTTGCCAAAGCAACTCTATCTTTTTGGTTTTTTGCTGTACAACTTATAATAATGGGTATTCTATTTTTATTATAACTTAAACATTCATAAATAATCATCTTCTTTTCTTCAAAAGATAAACTTGAGTTTTCACCTGCAACAGCTCCAACAAGCATGCCTGAGCACCCAGTGGTAATTGTATGATCAATTAGGTTTTTTAAGCTAGGTATGTCAATTTTATTTTGATTACAAAAAGGAGTGTGAAGACTGGGTATAATTCCTCTAAGACCATTAATTAATTTTTTTTCTTTATCCAATTAAAGTACCATTTTCAAGTTCAATATCAGGCCGTAATAAATGGACGTTTTTACCAGAAATAGCTCCTAATATAAGAACTTCAGAGGTAAATCCCGCGACTTTTTTTGGTGGTAAGTTACATACTGCAACAACTTGTCTTCCTATCAATTCTTTTAATGAATAATTAGTAATCTGAGCTGATGTATATTTGAGACCTACATTTGTACCAAAGTCAATTTTTAAAATGTATGCAGGTTTTTTTGCTTTAACATTCTTGGATGCTTTTAAAATTGTTCCTAAAACAAGGTTCAATTTTCCAAAATCACTAATGGAAATCTCTTCATTATTTGATATAAGCATGACTTTATTTATTAGTTAATTTAATTAAATTTTTCATTTTGGAAATATTTTGAACCATCTTAGATTTTAACATTCCGCCTGAATCAATAACTATATTACGATACATAACATCCCCATCTACAACACCAGTTGATTTTAAATGTAGATTTTCAGTTTGAATATCTGCATTCATTTCACCTTCAACTATAATGTTTTCAGCAGATACATTACCAATAAATATACCTGATTTCTTAATATACAAATTCTTAATATATAGCGAACCCTCAAAACTTCCATAAAGCTCTAAATCTCC
The DNA here is from genome assembly GCA_902528415.1 of uncultured SAR116 cluster alpha proteobacterium. Lineage (GTDB taxonomy): Bacteria > Pseudomonadota > Alphaproteobacteria > Puniceispirillales > Marisalimonadaceae > Marisalimonas. The sequence continues at coordinate 10,061 of CABZSR010000031.1, forward strand.
AGATCCAGAATATTGACCTTTAAAGAAAGAGCCATCTATAATTCTAATTGATCGTTTCAATGTTTTTCCAACTAATTTAACAAATTTATCATGCAAATGTTTTAATATTAAATCAATGACAATTTGAGATTATCATTCGTTACCAATACATTTTAAGGTTAAATCATTAGTATATATTTCATTATAGCTTTCTTTAATAGATCTTAAAATAGAATTGAATGCCAAAGATTTATCTTTAATTATAAATATATAATTAAGAATTGGATCATTATCATTAGAACCTTTACTAATGGCCATCAACATTTTTTCAGAATTTTCCACAATTTTATATTCCGAGGGCTCACCCTTTTCATCCTCATATTTTAATAATTGGTCCTCTGTAAACATTTTTGAAAAACGACCATATTTTTTGTCAATACATGAAAAATCCAATGCGAGAGAATTGAAAGAATAAAATAAACAAAAAATTATTATTAAATATATAAATTTCATTAAAGTTCCCTATTCAAACCCATAAAACACTAAGTAATTTAAAATATTATTAAAATAATCTAATATACCTTAAAATAACTTTAATAAATTATAAAATGAAAAAGCAAACTACTCTATTATTTATCTTTTGGGCTCTAGCTTTTATTGTTGTCGCTTGGTCATTCCCTTTCATGGCAAGAGAAAATAACTTTTTAAATGATTTTTTATCATATTGTGTAACATTTATAAAATGACAAGGATTTTACTAGAGGGTAAAAGGATAAAGAAACTCGCACTTAACTAAATTTCATGACACCTATAAATAAAAAAATAATTCTAATATCTACAATTATAGTTTCTTTTGTAATTATTTTAATTGCAACGTTTATGTTTGCAGAGCATCTATCTCGTCAGAATAGTCCTAAGAATATATCAGACGTCATTAAAAATATAAATTTGGTTGATCAAAATGGAAGTCAATTTAACAAAGAAAGTCTTAAAGAAAAACCATCTTTACTTTTTTTTGGATTCACACATTGTCCTGAAATTTGTCCAACAACATTAACTCAATTATCATCAGTTACAGATAATCTTAAACCTCCTATTAATTTAACAAATATAATTTTCGTTACATTAGACCCTAAACGTGATACCCAGGATCACTTAAAAGATTACATTCAATATTTCAATAAAAATGTAATTGCTATTACAGGTAAAATTAATGAAATCAAAAGTTTGGCTGACAATTGGAATGTATTTTTTGAAACTATTAGTTCATCGAAAGATAATTATAATCTAAATCATACAGCTTCTGTCTTTATGCTTGATAGGAAAGGTGTTTTTAGAGGAACTATTGCTTGGGGCGAGAATGAGGAATCTATAATAAAAAAGATAATTAATTTAAATAAATATTAATCAAAAACATATCCAAATCTTTTTAAGTCTTCTTTAGTTCTTTCAGAAGAAAGAAACTTTAAAAAAAGTATTGCATTATTTTTTTGCTCTCCATTTTTCAGTAAAATAGCATCTTGTTTTATAGGCGAATATAAATTTTGAGGAATTTCCCATGTTTTTCCTTTCTCATTATTACTTAGAAAATCTGCCTTGGAAACAAAACCTAAATCTAAATTACCAAAGAAGCTCATTAAAAAAACTTGATTAACACTTTTACCTAAAACGAGCTTTGGAGATATTTCTTTAAAAACTTTTAATGATTTTAGAACTTCTATAGCAGCTCTTCCATATGGAACATATTCTGGTTTTCCAATTCCAATATAATTAATTTTATTTGAATTTAAGAATTGAGGAAAACTTTGACCAAAAAGAAATTTTTTCGTACTGTACACAATTAATTTTCCAGTTGCATATGTAAAACGTGTTCCTTTTATTGCTTTTGCAGTTTTTTCAAGTTTTTTTGGATGATTTTGATCAGCTGATAAAAAAATATCTAGTGGGGCCCCATTTGCAATTTGTGAGTATAAACCTCCA
>CABZSR010000032.1 GCA_902528415.1 uncultured SAR116 cluster alpha proteobacterium
CAATTCCAATAGCAAGCATAACAGTGACTAAGAATGCATTTATAATTAATTCGGATATCATAAAAGCTTTCCGATCTTCTTACCTACAGGCATTAAATTCTTTTGACGAGCCAAATTAGCAGTAACGTGACTGGTAACCGGACTAGTAAAAAATATAAAAACACCTATTAAAATCAATTTAACTGTAATTAAAGACCAGCCTGTTTGTAAGATCATACCTAGAAGAAAAAAAGCTGTGCCACCAGTATCAATCATACCTGCAGCATGAATTCTTGCAAACACATCTGGTAGTTTAATTAGTCCGCACGCACCAATTATAATAAATAAAGAACCTACAAAAAAACACAAACCTGTAATGATGTCTATAAACAAGTCCATTATTTTCTTTGTTCCCCTAATGAGCCTGTACTAAAAAGTTTTAATACAGCAACTGTTCCTATGAAATTAATTAAAGCGTAAACAATTGCGATATCCAAAAATTCAGGTCTATTTGTATAAAAACCATGAAGAGCAATTCCAATTACAATGATAGTTCCAAGACTGTTAACAGCTAAAACTCTGTCAAAAGTTGTCTGACCTAAAATGATTCTAATTAATATTAGTATACCTGAAATTGCGCATGCGATTAAAGCGGCTAAAAACATTATTGATCTCCTTCTAACCACTTTACTTTTTTATCCATTACATTACTTCTAACGTCATTCCCAAAATCAGAGTTAAGAGCATGTACCTCAAACATACTACCTTCAATCTTTGTAGTAACAGTTCCTGGAGTCAAAGTAATAGAATTTGCGTATGTTACTTTAGCAACATCAGTTGATTGTGAGGCTTTTACAGTAAAAGTTTCAGGCTCTATTTTTCCAGATATTATAACTTTTGCAGTATTTAGATTAGAGATAAATATTTCTTTAAACAACCAAATTAAATAGTTAAAAAGTCTAGGAAAGAAAAATAAAGGTAATCCTTCTTTATCAATAAGTTTTGCTCTTCTGGCAACATACACACAAAAACCGCAAGATAGTACTCCAAGACTTGTTATAAGGAAACTATAATGCCCAGACATTAAAAGCCATAATCCTAGTAAAATAATAAATAGTGATAATGATTTCATTAAACTAAACCCCGATTTATATTAACGCTAATTTTTAGCTAATGTTAGGTTTAATTTCAATAAAAGTTTTTATCCACCTAAGGTTTAGCAAACGTTTCTACTTTTGTGATTTTTTTAATAATTCCTTTTTCCTTGAGAAAATTACTAAAATTTTTGTAAGTATTTAAATCATGAGCTTGTGGTCTTAATGTGAATCTTGGTAAAGTATCTTTAAAAGCACGTTTGTTCAACTCATCATCAAGACCCTTTCTATAAGTAGAAAAATCTTTCCATGTCGACTTTGGATCGTTAACAATAGTAAGAGTTGCTTTTTGGATAGCTTTGAAAAATTTATAAAAAACAGGATTATTTCTGTTTTTAGCATTTGCTATATAAATAAGTTCTTCATAGGAAGGAACTCCGTGTTCTTCAGGGTAAAAAGCTTTACCAGGGTGATTTACTATATCCATTTGATTAAGTTCAAAATTTCTAAATGCGCCTATTACTGCATCAACTTTTTTTGCAATTAAAGATGGCGATAAAGAAAAATTTATGTTTATTAATTCAACATCTGACATTTTAAGGTTGTACTTTTGTAGCATGCCTGACAGCAGAGCTTCTTCAAAGCCACCAACAGAAAAACCAACTTTTTTACCTTTTAGATCTGCAATTGATTTAATAGGTCCATCTTTTAAAACCACAAGGGAATTTAAAGGAACACTAACTAAGGTTCCAACTCTTACTACTGGTAAGCCTTGATCCACTTGAATATGAAGTTGTGGTTGATAGGAAATAGCTAAGTCTAATTTACCAGCGGCAACCAGTTTTGGAGGGTCATTAGGATCAGCTGGTTCAATCATTTCAACTTCTAATCCAACATCTTTAAAAAAATTCCTTTTTTGAGCTATTATTAAAGGAGCATGATCAGGGTTAATAAACCAATCAAGCCCTACAGTAAGTTTGTCTGTTTTAGCGTTAACAACACAGGTTATGACTGATAACAAAATTATAGTGAGTATCTTAAATATGTTATGCATTCCGCATCTCCCTCCGCTGGTTCTAACCAGATCAGGTTATAAGGGTTAATTTCTCAGCAAGACAAATGTCAAGCACCCCCGGCAAATTAATTTTTTGCATATTTTAAAAAATAATCAATAACTTTTTTATTTCCACCACACATATTTACTCAAAATTATATCAGTAATTCTGTATAAGGTTATTGTCATAAATATTAAAATTATTAAAGCTGCAAACATATTATCTGTTTGAAGACGTGCATTGCTATAAATCATAAAGGAACCAAGTCCGGTACTGCCGCCAATCCATTCACCAACTACAGCTCCGATAGGCGCGAAGCAGGCAGCAACTCTAATTCCAGAACATAATCCGGGAAGAGAAGAGGGGATTTTAATTTTCCAAAATAATTGAGTTTTTGAGAAATTTAATGTTTTACCAGCGTCAATTAATTCTTGAGGTACCTTATTCAATGCATCAGTGAAATTGGAGGTAATTGGAAAAAAAACAATTAAAACACCAATTACAATTTTGCTACTTATTCCATAGCCAAGCCATAAAATTAATAATGGAGCTAAAGCAAATACTGGGATTGACTGACTTGCCAGTAAGATAGGCATAACCCATATCTTCAATCGTGGTGATGAAGAAATTGCTAGAGCTGTAGTAATTCCTATTAGCGTTCCTATTATAATAGAAGCTAGAATTTCAACAAGAGTATATGATGAGTGAATTAAAAGTTGTTCCCAATTATTAAAAATAGAAAGAAAAATCATTGTTGGAGGAGGAAGCATAAATGGAGGTAATTCAAAAAATATACAACATATTTCCCAAATCGTAAAAATTATTATTGCTATAAATAATCCTCTAAACATTATAACCTTATTAAAATTAAATTGATAATTTAAATATATATATTAAAAAAATTAGAATGCAGAATTTTTTATTTACAGGCGATATTTTCAAAGGATCAAGATATGAAAAAGGTCATCCCTTGGATATGGATAGAGTATGGCCAAGCGTTGAATTGATTCAATTAATGGGTTGGATTGATAATGAACAAATAATTAAAAATGACCCCGCAGAAATAAATGAACTTATTAAGTTTCACGATTTAGACTATGTGCAGGCCTTAAAAAAAGCTGAGGAAGATCAACATTTACCTGAAAATTTGAAAAGAAAATTTAATATTGGTATAGGGAATAATCCTATTTTTAGTGAAGTTTTTTCTAGACCGGCGACTGCTGCAAGAGCATCTATTAGAGCAGTTGAAATGATATCTAACAAAAAGGCTAAAAAAATATTAAATATTTCTGGTGGAACTCATCATGGAAGAAAGTCTCAAGCATATGGCTTTTGCTTTTTAAATGATTGTGTTCTTGCTATTCTCAAAGCAATAGAATTGGGATTTCAAAGAATTTTATATGTTGATATCGATGCACATCATTGTGATGGGGTGCAAGATACTTTTGCAGATAATAAAAATGTTTCAATAATTTCAATTCATGAAAAAAATAGATGGCCTAATACTGGTTTAATTGAGGATTGTAAAATAGATAATATCATTAATTTTCCTGTACCTGAAAGATTTAATGATAGAGAGATGGATTTTCTAATTATAAATGGGGTCTTACCTTTTGCCAAAACAAAAAATCTTGATCTTTTGATAATTCAAGCTGGCGCAGACATGCTTGATGGTGACCCACAATCAAGAATTTGTTTAACTAATAACGCATATTGGAAAGCAATTAATGATTTATTATCTCTGTGTGAAAACGTTATCATATTAGGAGGTGGGGGGTATAATCCATATCTGACTGCAAAAGCTTGGGCGGGTAATTGGGCTTTATTAAATAATAATGTTAATCTTTTAGATGATGTAATGAAACCTGAATGTTATAATTTATTAAAGTCTTTAAAATGGAATAACAGCCGAGTTAGAAATGGAATTCCTGACAACTGGATAAGTAATTGGCGAGATAAAAAGTCAAATAGTAAAGTTGGAGACGAAATTAAATCGCTTTTAGATCAGGTGTTAAAAATAAAAAAAATATGAGTTTTCTGCTTAAATTAATAATATTAGGAATTTTCCTAATAAATTTCTCATTTGTTTTGTTAGCAAACTATAATAGTCCAATTTTCAAACATATAGAATGTGAAATAAAGTTTGGTAATAATAAATCTAAATTCTTGTCTCTCGATATAGCTGATACTTTTGAAAAAAGATCCTATGGATTAATGAATAGAAAAAAAATTGAAACAAATGAAGGAATGTTATTTATCTGGGAAGATAGTGAAATAAGAGAGTTCTGGATGAAAAACACATATTTTAACTTAGATTTATTTTTTATTAACAAATATGGAGTTATTGTAGAAGTTTTTAAAAATGCGAAAGCTTTTGATGAAAGAAAAATTATTAGTAAAGAAAAGGTTAAGTTTGTTTTAGAAATGAAAGCTGGAGATATTAAAGCAAATGTAGGTGATAATTTAATATGTAGTTCAAATTAAATTATAAATAGGGATTAACTTTTTCGGCCATTAATGTCATGGACTTTTTAGCAATTGCTGGGTCTAACCAATCAACACCAGCATACATTAACATACCATACTCTCCAACTTGATCCTTAAAAGCAGATAAGTCATCAACAACTTTTTCAGGCGTCCCCCAAATGATTAGTTTTTCACAAACTTTTTCTAATGTTACTTCTTCATCAGATTGGTCTATAGATGTTTTGAAAAGATCTAATTTTCCTAGGGCAACAAACTTTTTAAATAGTTGTTTGAAATAGAAAACATAAGGACTATTAGCACCCAAAGCATATTCTTTAGCTGTATTAAGATCATCTGCTACAAAAACGGTTTTAGCAATTCTCCAGTCTCCTATTTTAATATCTAAATTACTTTTTTCACAGCCTTCTTTATATTTACCCCAATGAGTTTTAACCCAATTAGGCATAATTATATCTGCACTAATAGGTTTCCAGCCTCTAGCTGCAGCCTCAGTAATACCTTTTGAATATGGTGCAACAGCAGTCACTATTATTGGTGGATGAGGTTTTTGTAGTGGTTTAGTCATATAACCCTGGCCAATCTCAGAGATAATTGTGTTTTCCGTTGAAACATCCCAATACTTACCTTTAATCTCATACGGAGCTTCTTTAGACCAAATTTCTAAAATGGTATTTATACCTTCTAAAAACATTGCTGATCTATCTTTTTCTAAATTACCAAATAATTCAGCATCTGAAATCAAACCGCCTGGTGAAATTCCAAAATTAAACCTTCCATTTAACATATGGTCTATCATTGCAACTTGTCCTGCAATATGAACTGGATGTAAATTTGGAATATTAACGGTACCGGTACCCAAACGTATATTTTGTGTTTCATAAGCGAGCGAAGCTATAAAAGCGACGCAAGAAGTTATATTTTCAGCTTTGTCGGATAAATGTTCACCTACATAGGCTTCACTAAAACCAAGTTCATCAGCCAAAATAATGGCTTCCCTGTCTTCTTTTAAACAAGTTTGCCAATCTTTATTAAGAGGATGTAACGGTCTTGTAAAAAAACCTAATTTCATTTTGAGCCCCCTCTTGAATATTATCGCATGTATAAATCTTTGGTCAAACATTTAATAATTGAGAAATATTTAAAACATTTACTTGCTTTTGAAAATTTATAACGTATAAAATTTTGAAGTTCGGGGCGTAGCGCAGCCTGGTAGCGCATCTGGTTTGGGACCAGAGGGTCGGGAGTTCGAATCTCTCCGCCCCGACCATTTTTTTATTATCTAATTTTTATGATGTTGGTGGAATGTAATTAACACCCTTAGCTTCTTGTCTTATTCTATTTATGTCAACTGTTTCCAGCACGTCGGCTTTATCTATGGTATCAGCTGATTTTGCCTTTAAATTTATTGCAGCTATCTGATCGTAATTATCTGCCTCTATAAGTATCCAAAAATCATAAATACCTCGTGTAATACTATAATCTATAAATTTTGCACCTACACTATCGGCTAATGTTTTCATAGCTTCGCGCCGATCTGAATTTTTTTCTACAAGGCCTTTTGCACCTTTATTTGTATATGTTCCAAGTATTAAAAATGTAGCCATTTTAAACTCCTTTTTAATTAGACTGTTAATAATACTCTTGATGAGATAAGGTTTCCAGAACTACTTGCCTTAAGCACAATATTTTGCATTTCTTCAGACATCCCAACTCTGTCTACTTGTTCTCCCATGGAAGACATGTCAGGGAAATAATAACAAGCGATTAGTCTATCCATATTAGTTGCTACCATAGGGATTACAGCCATGAATGAAGCATCTTCATTCTTTAGTAAGGCGTCAATATCAGGAAAAACTTTAACGGCCTCAGATAAATTACTTCTCGATAGTTGATATTCCCTCATCATTATTACTTTATGATCAGGTGAAATATTTCCATATATTGTCCTAAAAACTTCAGGTCCAATTAAGTGACCTCCAGGATCTGCTTCCCTTTCTTTCATTAGAGCAATTCTAGATGGATCATTAGACATTTCATTAAAAGAGTCACAACCACTTTGCATATTTTCATAAGAACCTGTTAAATGGATTGAGCCAGCCATATCTCCAGCAACTATTTTGGCTACTCGAGACTTTGCACCATGTTTAGTCATTATTTCCTGCATAGATTTTGCACGGGTTAGCACTAAATCACTTTTACCTAACATTGGTGTTAAAATTCTTCTAGAAATTATCATTTTATATCCTTCTCATTAAATTTATCATTCTAACAATGATACTGAATTTAAACTGGATTGATGTAAAGTAGATAAAATAAAATGTTAATGTTAATGTTAATTTTTTTCTTCCCAAGCAGGTTTTCTTTTTTCTAAAAATGCTTTTAAGCCTTCCTGAGCGTCATCTGTAACAGCAGCGTTACAAAAATCTTCAACAGCATTTGCTACTCCTCTTCTGTAGTCTAAGTCATTAGTTCTCATGAAGGCTGCTCTACCTAAGCGTATCGCTGTAGGAGATTTCTTAGAAAATATATTAGCTGTTTTATAAACCTCTTCCAGAAAATTTGAATTTGATACTTGTTTATTTATTAATCCTAGCTTTACGGCCTCGTCAGGATAAAATGTTCTACCACTAAATAACAATTCAAAAGCGTTATATCTACCAACAATTCTTGGCAGATGATTAAAATGAATAGCTGGTAAAAGCCCTAAATTAATTTCTGGATAACCAAAAGAAGCATTGTCAGATGCTATAATCATATCGCACGAAATAGCTAATGTCATGCCACCACCTCTTGCTGCTCCATTTACTGCTGCAATTATTGGTTTACCCATATTGTATTGAACATCCCAAAGATCTATGTAAAGACGATTTAAAAACTCTCTAATTTCCATACTAGATTTATCAATTAATATGTTTAAATCTAGTCCGGCACAAAATGTTTTAGCAATATTACTTTCTAATATAACTACCTTAACACTCGTATCTTTAGAAGCTTTCGTAAGCGAATTTAAGATTTCATCTAAAAATTGAATTGTGAAAGCATTTGAAGGGGAACGGTTTAGTGTTATTATAGCAATACTATCTTCAATTTTATAATTTATAATTTTTTTATTATTCATTTATATTTCTTTGACAAAATTAAATTTATTTGATTAAAAATCTCTCATAATTTTTATTTTTTTTTTTAATAAAAAATTCAAATTAAAATTATAATTTTTTTGCTCTATCATCACACTTTAAGATAATTATTAAGAATAAATCATGCAACAAACTAATAATTTTGAAAAGATTTTAAAAAGCGTTATTTCTGAGAATGATTTGTTAACTTTATCATTAGATGATGCAAATGATGAATTTTCAAAACTCTGTAGAGCTTTTATCATACAATTTTATGAAAAAAATTTGGATAACAAAAAATCTTTATCTTTATTGAATAGTGAAAAAAGTAATCCTGCATTAAAACTATTTTATAATTTTTTTAATGAGAATAAAATAAAAACTCCTAAAAATTTTTCAACCAAATCAGACGAACATATATGGGAAATATTTTGTCCTGAAGCATTTGAAGCCTCCATAAAACCAGAAGAAGTTAAGGATAAAATTTTAAAAAAAAGAAAGTTGATTAAAATTAATGAAAATCAAAATTTTTTAAATAACCCAGTTAAAGAAATTTTATTTTTAAGTAATGTTTTAATCACTACTCCTTCAGACTTTTTATCAACAAATATCCCTTTAGAGATTAAGGATGAATTAAACAATTTTAAAAATGTTAAACAACGATTTTGGTATGATCATCCAATACCATTAGATGCTCTAAATTATGAAAATGAAATTATTTATGGTTTAGAAAATCTTGATAGGGCCATAGCCTTTGAAGTTAAAAGAGGTAATATTAATAGTGCCGATAAAATTAAGCTTATTTTATCAGTTTCTGTGACACATATTGGTTTAGAAAATATTGCTTTAAAATATATCAAAACAATCATAAAAAAAAATTTGAATTTAAAATTTATCAATGTCTACTTATTTGATGAATATATATGTAATAACATAAATTCAATTTTATTCAGTGAGGGTAAAGATACAGAAAATATAATGGGAGTTAATGGCAATTATGGTCGCCACTATACATTTTTAAAGTATATATTATTAATATGGAATAAGATTGTTGATAAAGACGTAAGATATAGTTTTAAGATAGACTTAGACCAGGTTTTTGATCAAGAGATTCTTTTAAAAACAACTGGTTTTTCAATTTTTGAAATTTTAAAAAATCAAAAAAATTGGGGAGGTACAGCAATTGACTATGAAGGGAAAAAAGTTGATCTTGGCTTATTAGCAGGGGCACTCGTAAATAAGGCTGATATTTCAAAATCACTATTTACACCAGACGTCAATAGACCCAAAAATAACGATTTATTAAAAAACCCATCTTCTAAAAGAATTTTTTGTCCGGAGTGGCCGCAGTCATTATCAACTGAAGCTGAGTTGATGTATAGATTAGATAACATCCAAAGAATTCACGTTACTGGTGGCACTACTGGTATAACCGTAGATAGTTTAGTGAAATGGGCTCCTTTTACGCCTAGCTTTGTAAATAGAGCAGAAGATCAAGCTTTTGTAATTTCTTCTATTAAAGAAGAGGAATATCTAAGTCATTGCCACGCTAAAGATTTAGTTATGAGACACGACAAACATGCTTTTGCTCAAAAAAGTATAGAAATGTCTAAATTTGGAAAAGAAATTGGAAACCTAGAAAGAATTTTAATATTTAGCTATTACATGCAAATCCATGATTTAGGTTTTGAAATATTAAAAAAACATTTATGGCCATTCACCTCGTCTTTTTTAACGCAATATCCTGAACTTTTATCAGGGTTGATATTTTTAATTGATGGAATTCATAATGGAAAAGATTATGTTAGTTTAGGATCACAAAGACTATTGGACACTCAAATCTTTTGCAAAACTAAACTAGAAAAACAATATAATGTTGAAAAATTATACTGGCGAGAATTTGTCAACAGAGTTGAAAAGTTCAATGATTTTAATGGAAAACTTACAACAATAATTTTAAATACTAAAGTATGAACAATTATTTTAAAAAAATATTTAAGGTTATTGATTTTATAATATTAAATTGATAAATTATACGTCTAATATTTACGAGTTAAAAAATGTTTTATAGATCAATACTAATTTTAATGATTGTATTAAGCCCTGCTTATGCATCTGATGGTGATAATAAATCTTTAATGAACAGTATATTTGGGACTATATCGAACAAGATTGAAAATCTTTCCGTTTTTTCAGATAAATCCAATGTTGATGTAAAGATCACTGGGGGAGAAAAAATGAAGCCTATGGGTAGCGTTTCTGTTGTTTCACCTTTGAGTCAAGAAATGAACAGTATGATTTTCAATCAAACTCAAATAAATAATTATTTTGTTAGGGGTAAGCAAAGACAAGCTTTGAATTTAGGTTTTGGATATAGAGAGCTCAGTGAAGATAAAAAGCAATTCTTGGGAATAAATTCATTTTTTGACATTGACACTAAATCTAATACTAGGGCAAGCGTTGGTTTAGAATATTTTTCGACACCATTCACAGCTAATGCAAACTTGTATAAAAAAGTCTCTGGTGCAAAAACAGTTGGTGATTTCACTGAAAAAGCACTTAGTGGTTACGATGTTAATCTAGCTGGACAAGTTCCTTATGTTCCATGGGCGAAAATAAATTATACAATCTATCAATGGGATAAAATTGATGCTTCTAAAAGCTCTAAGGGTGACAAATTTGGCTCAACTCTAAATTTAACACCTTCCATAACTCTTGAAATTGGAGTTGATGATAATAATATAGACGATGCCAATAATTTCGCTAGTTTAACATTTTCATTTCCACCTAATACTCAACCAAGTTTAAAGGATGGTTATTTCTCTGAAGTAGCTTATGAGAATAGTGATGTATCTGATGATTTATTGGTAAAGGTCAAAAGAAGTAACAAAATAGTTCTAGAATCAGCCGCCGTAGGTGTAGTTATTTCGAGGTTAAATTAATGATACGGATTATTTTATGTATAACTTTTTCAATTTTTTTATCTAAAATTTCATTAGCAGCATCCGCTAATGGAGTTGCAGAAAAGTTTGAAATTACTATGACCAAAGTTGAATTGTGTACAGGAGCACCTCTAACTAACGAACATGATGTAACTTGTACTGGTGCTACTCTTGTTGGGGAAGGTAGTATGACTTTTGACATAGCCAGCGTATCAGCAGGTTCGGCAGTTGGTACATTTGTAGCAACAACAGGTTTGCCAATTGGCACAACATTCACTCATGTCAAACCAACAATGACAAGGACTTTTACTTTAAAAGGATCAGTAGAAATAGATGGAAATTGTACTTGTAGAACCGAATCTAGTTCTACGTTCAATTCAGGTGCATCTTATGGTAAATATAAATCACTGCAAGCTGGATCGTGTACTGGTTCTGCTGAAGACCAAACACTTTACCTACCAACAGACGGGACGGTTTTTTTATGTCAGGAAGCCGACTGCACAACAACTGGAATAACAAATACTGTGGTCAAA
>CABZSR010000033.1 GCA_902528415.1 uncultured SAR116 cluster alpha proteobacterium
ATCTAAAGAAAAGTCAAAAGTAGGATACATGTAGTGTCATCAATACTCAATATAGTACCATTTTCGTACTATGTTTAGATAAATTAAAAATGTTGGTTGAATTGAAAATTACTAAGAATCTTCCGTAATCTTTATCTACTTTTATTTGAAGTTTATTAGAGATACCCGGAATCGAACCGAGAAGCCTTGCAGCATGGGTTTTTGAGTTACTTGATAACACTTATTTATAATAAACATAGTCAAGTAATTCTAAGTATTCCCACAATTAAAGATCAACTGTTATGCTGTATTGTGAACACAGGCAAGGAAGTTTATTTGATTTTAGTACCATTTTTTGTACCATTTATTTATCAACAATGGAGGATTATTATGGAAAACAAAACCATTAAACACGAAATTAAATTATAAATTCTTCATGCTTGAAAAGAAAATTTCCCGGAACTTTTTAGAAACAAAAAATGTAACTCGGTTATAAACTCTTTCAATTTAATCTTTTAAAGAGATTGATAACGAACAGATTACTCATTGCTAATCAAATGGAAATGGACTACAAGTGAAAATCCTTAAGCCGTCAGATCTACAAAAATAATTTAATAATTGGATTGATATCAGAACTGGCTCGGAAATAATTTTTTAGCTGTTTTAAGTGAAATCAACCCATCAGCAATGTCTCGATCTATATCTGCCCTTTTACGCAACTCAGGATTTCCATAGCCACCACCACTGGGACCAGTAGATACCAGTGTTTCGCCTGCCTTAACCGTAAAAAATGGAACCTTTGAAGGCAAAGATGTAGATGTTCCATCAGTATGTAATAATTTTAGATGTGCCTTGTGGCCACTTTGACCACCATCAAAACCCCATGGCTCGAAGGCATGACCTTCACCTTCTAACGAAAAGCCAGCGTCATCCAAAAACGTAAACTCTCTAATAGCACCTATCCCACCCCTCCATTGTCCTGCCGCCATAGCTTCTTCTCTAAGTTCATAGCGATCCACTCTGACAGGAATATGTGTTTCTATATCCTCTATTGGGTTATTGCGAGTGTTTGCATACAGGGTATCAACCGCATCCATGCCATCTAAGCCAGAGCGTCCGCCGTAGCTACCTTCCATTATTTCCATATGCACCCAATGATTACCGTCACGTAGTCCTGAGAGAGCAACAACTCTCAAATTACCTATACCCGCAGAGACTTTATCGGGAACAATTTGTGAGAATGCTTTCATAACTGTATCCGCGAGTTGATTTCCCGGGCAGAAACGCGCAATGACGGGTGCTGGAAAAATCGGATTTACCAAACAACCTGCGGGAGCCATAATCTCGATTGGGCGTGTAAGGCCAGAGTTTTGGGGTATTGACCCATAAATAACACTGTCTAATAAAATTGAGCGAATAGTAAGCCAAATCGAACAATCTACAGTACCTACTAAAGGCATATTAATAGGTTTGTCATCAACCTGCCTAGCCGTGCCTGACAAATCCACTATTATAGAATCACCATTAATTTTTAGGGTAACTTTAATTGGTAACTCACGACGTGCTGGATCTGGGTCATCTAAATAACCATCAATTTTAGTCGTTGCGCTATACTCACCATCAGGAAGCGCACTAATAGCGTCTCGCATCATTCTTTCAGAATAGTCCATAAGGTCATGAAAGGCATTGATAATTTTTTCTAAACTATATTTTTTTACTAACTCTAACAATCTTCTGGACCCAATTTTGGCAGCCTCGATTTGAGCCTCCATATCACCGACCACCAATTCTGTTGCTCGAATATTAGCTCTCAGGATGTGCCAAACGGGATCGTTGCGCTTGCCCTCATCAAATACTTTGATAGCCTTAAATTGTAATCCCTCCGCATATGTATCCACAGCATCCACTATTCCACAGCTTCCGGGAGAAAGCGCTCCAATGTCTAAGTGATGTGCAGTAGTTACCGACCAACCGATGAGTAGTTTGTCCAAAAATACCGGAACACAAAAGGCCACATCTGGTCCATGAGATGCTCCACCATAAGGATCATTATGCATTATCACATCACCAGGCCTGACAGGATCTCCACGCTCAGCAAGAACTTTGATAACATTCTTCACATAGCCTGGAATTGGACCTGACTGCAGTGGTGTAGACATCTTACATTCGCACATCTGTAATCCGTTTGCATCTGTCAACGCTGCACCAAAATCTTCAGATTCACGGATTATTGATGAATAAGACATGCGCATTAACTTATGCCCCATTTCGAGTGCAATGCTTTCGAGCGCACCCTGAATCACGGCACCAGTTACAGGATCAATTCTGCTCATGAATTTGGCTCCAATGAGATTATTATATTGCCAGTGCTATGTACCTTTGCGGTTGCGTTTGGCGGCACAACGGTTGTGCTATCTTTTTGCAACAAGATTGCAGGTCCCAAAATTTTAACGTTTATTGGCAACATGTTACGACGGTAAATCTGTGTCTTGAAATTTTGTAAGGAACCATTTAATCGAAAAACAGCGTCACGAGTTTGAACAAGGGCATTCTTTAAATCCCCATCTGCTTTGAAAGGAGAAAATATCATTTCTTTTGGTTGCCCTATTGCGCTGACTCTAAGATTTACTACTTCTATGGGGCTTTCCGGAAACGCTTTGCCGTATTCAACTGAATGGGTCTCATGAAATTTTTGCCAGAGGGTTTGCAAACTTTTTTCAGAAATTTTGCCATTACCTAAACCCACCCGTAATTCATAACCTTGCCCAAGATAACGCAGATCGGCAGCCCGCTCAAAATGTACTTCATTCGATGATAAGCCATCCTCGGCTAGCCGCTCATGGATCTCATCTTCCATCTCTGCAAATTCAGAGTTAAATCTGCAAAGATTTGGTTTGGTCGAAGATTGGAATTGAGTGCGAATTACATCATATTTGAGATCTGCAATTAAAAGCCCTAGGGCAGAGGTTATGCCAGGACTAATCGGCACGATAACTTCAGGCACTTCGAGCATCTGTGCCACCTCAGCTCCTTGGAGTGGACCTGCACCACCCATTGCTACAAGTGAGAACTCTCTAGGATCTATGCCACGCTGTACTGTGCGTGACCTGATTGCATTAGCCATGTTAGCATTAAGTATCGTTAAAATACCCTCAGCAGCCTCTAAAAGATCAATCTTGAGTTGGTTGGCCAACTCGCTAACAACATTTCTTGATGCGTTGATATCTAACGACATCTCGCCATCTAAAAAATCATTGGGTTCGAGACGTCCTAGTACTAGGTTGGCGTCAGTGACAGTAGGTTTTTTACCTCCAAGTCCATATGCTGCTGGGCCGGGCATTGCACCGGCACTTTGTGGTCCTACTTTAAAAGCACCGCCTTTATCTAAATAAGCAATAGACCCTCCACCAGCGCCGATTGTGTGAATGTCGAGCATAGGCATTAAAAGTGGGAATCCAGCAATAGATGTCGATCGGGAGTCAGTTTCAGAACATTTTCCATCAATTGCAATACCAATGTCTGCCGAAGTGCCTCCAATATCAAAGGTAATAACTTTACTTCGCTCACATTTTTCACCCACCCAAGCGCCGCCCAAAACACCCGCAGCAAGGCCAGACATCATTGTAAGCGCAGGATTTTGTAAAACCATACGTGGGGTAATCACACCACCATTGGACGCCATAATTCGCAAGTCGCCAGTTATATTATTTTGTGAAAGTGAATTTTCTAGGTTTTTTACATATTTAGCAACTTTTGGACCAACAAACGAAGCAAGTGCGGCAGTTGTGAACCGCTCAAATTCACGAAATTGTGGGGAAATCTCTGAGGAAGTGGTAATAAAAGCATCTGGCATTATTCCGCAGACTAATTCCTTGGCGCGTCGCTCGTGTTCGGGATTCAGGTAGGAAAATAAAAAACAAATAGTTAACGATTCTACACCATTTTCTTTGAGCTCCCTAGCAATTCTTAATACTTCATTTTCATCAAGTGGCTCCAGTTCTTGACCAGTCGGAGGGGTTAGGCGCCCTTTAACAGTTTTTCGATATTTTCTCTGCACAAGAGGTCTGTTCTGCCATGGGATCTCTTGCATAATCGAATAATGATCAGGCCTTTGGTGACGACCAATATGAATAATGTCACGAAAGCCTTGATTTGTTATCATTCCTGTACAAGCACCTTTACCTTCAAGAACTGAGTTGGTTGCTGTCGTTGTACCATGGAAAATTTGAGTGATGTTTTTGGGTTTTAATTTACCCTTATCGACAAGCTCCAAAAGTCCAGTCATTACCCCGATGGAGGGATCGTCCGGCGTAGTCGACACTTTATGAATATCAGTCTTCCCAGTTTCATGGTCCAAATAAATAAAGTCGGTGAAAGTACCACCCACGTCAATCCCTACTAAGATCACAAGAAAGTCCTTCCAATTGTATAAATGATGAACAAATCAAGTGAAATTCTACTATAAAATACTAGTATTTCAAAGGTTACTAATAAAAAGTTTTTAATTGTTTGGTTATATATCATATAATTACATTGGTAAAATATTGTCCATTTGATGAAGAATTTATGCTATTTATTTTTTGTACATCTGTACTAATATATTCATCGACTGCTCAGATATCGACACCAATATGAAAGACAAAAAAAACAAATAAAATCAAATGGTGTTAGTTGATATTTTTTAAATTGCTTAAAATGTTTGCAAAAACATTTAAATTCCCCAAGAAAGTCCAAAAGTAAGATTCATATAGTGTCATCAAATACTCAATTTCTTACCATTTCGTAAAACGTTTATATAAATTAAAATGTTGCTTGAGTCGAAAAATACGGATAATCTTCTGAAATCTTTATCTACCTTCATTTGTGAAGTATGGTAGGGATACCCGGAATCGAACCGGGAAGCCTTGCGGCACTGGTTTTTGAGACCAGCGTGTTTACCTATTTCACCATATCCCCAATATTTTTAATTATAAGTATACTTAAATAAACATTATATATATCAATGTTAGAAAATTAAAAGACATAAA
The DNA here is from genome assembly GCA_902528415.1 of uncultured SAR116 cluster alpha proteobacterium. Taxonomy (GTDB): domain Bacteria; phylum Pseudomonadota; class Alphaproteobacteria; order Puniceispirillales; family Marisalimonadaceae; genus Marisalimonas. The sequence goes on from CABZSR010000033.1 coordinate 5,007, forward strand.
TCACACGTATTAACTATGATTTTTGAAAACTATAAAACTATAATAAATAACTTAATTGAAAAAGCAAAAACGAATGCTGTTAAGCCATTGGCTGACAAAGTTTTAGCTTCTATTTCAATGATTGAGTCAATTATTTTCCCTCTTCCAGTTGATCCATTTTTGGCGGGATTGACCTTAGCTGCTCCTATAAAAGCTTTCAGATTTGCAATTATTTGTACCATTGGATCAGTAATAGGTGGTGTCATTGGATGGTTATTAGGTTATTTAATTGGACCATCTATTGAAAATTTATTTTTATATTTTCCTTGGTTTACTGAAGAAAAATTTAATACTGTCAAATTTGCTTACAAAGAAAACGGAATGTTAATTATTTTTTTGGGAGCTTTTACACCCCTCCCCTATAAAATTATAACAATTACAAGCGGAATTGCAGAAGTAAACATAATTGCATTTATTTTTATGTCCATTTTAGGAAGAGGGACTCGTTTTTTCATAGTTGCTTATCTAGTTAAATTTTTTGGTAAACCAGCATTATTATTTTTGCAAAAACACCTTCTGATTTCGTCCAGTGTTTTAGGAATAGCAATTATAATTTTTTCGATTTATATTTTGTAAATGTTATTAAACAAAATTTTTAAAATATCTTTTTTTATATCTTCTGTAATGCTTTTATCCGCTTTTTATTTGGAATATTTTCATGACGCGTTTCCGTGTGACTTATGCATCACTCAAAGGTGGTTTCACGCCTTAATAATATCTTACAGTTTAATTGCAGTTTTAATTTTAGAAAAAAATTTTATAACAGAAAAATTAATTTTAATAGGTTTATCTCTAACTTGGATTGCAAGTTCAATTGCCGGATTATACCATTTTGGTATCGAGATGAATTTCTGGAGCGGACCAGATGGATGTTCTTCAAGTATTGATTTTTCAAAAGATCTACTTAAATATTTACTGAATAAGTCTCCTATCAAATGTGATGAAGTAATGTTCAATATATTTGGTTTGTCATTAGCTGGTTGGAATGCACTAATATCATTTGTTATGTTTATAATAGTAAGTGTTTTTTTAATGAATAAAAGGTTTATGAAAGTATGAAAAAAAATATTAGTAAACATCAGATTGATTCTATTTTGAGAGTTGATCATGCTGGAGAGACAGCAGCAGCTAAAATATACGACGGACAGTTGGCTATTTTAAAAAATACCCCTGTTGGCCCCACTATTCAACATATGAAGGATCAAGAACAAGAACACCTAGATACATTTAATGAACTTCTTGTTAAAAATAATACTAGACCGACTGCTCTTCTTCCTCTTTGGAATATTATGGGTTATGGCCTTGGTGTTGCGAGTGCTATAATGGGAGAAAAAGCTGCTATGGCTTGCACAATAGCCGTTGAAGAAGTTATTGGAGAACATTATGCAAAACAGGCAGATATTTTAGACGAAAAACATAAAAAACTTAAATCAACATTAATAAAATTTAGAGATGATGAACTTGACCACCTTGAAACTGGAGTTGAGCATGATGGAGAAAATGCACCTGGATTTGATGTAATGAAGACTATAGTTCAGCTAGGTTGTAGAACTGCCATAAAAATTTCAGAGAAAATATAAAAATTATGATTTATTTAATTATGACTTTCTAATTCTGTATCCCAATATAAGAAATCACGCCAAGATTCGTGTAAATAGTTTGGTGGGAAATACCTACCATTCTTTTTTAGTAAATTTGTTGATGGAGCTTCAGGCTTGATAATAGGAAACATGTTAATATCCTTGGATCGCTTGCTACCTTTTTTAAAATTACAGGGGCGACAAGCAGCTACAACATTGTTCCAATTAGTTCTTCCACCTAGAGACCTTGGTATTACATGGTCAAAAGTTAAATCGTGTGATTGTTTTACTGCTCCACAATATTGACATGAAAATTTATCTCTTAAGAAAACATTAAATCTTGTAAAAACAGGAGATTTCTTATTTTTAACGTATTCTTTCAAAGAAATTACACTTGGTACTTTCATTGAAAACCCAGGGGATCTCACAACTTCGTCATATTCAGAGACAATATTTACTCTATCAAGAAATACAGCTTTTATTGTATCTTGCCATGACCATAGTGATAATGGGAAATAACTCAACGGTTGGTAATCGGCGTTGAGAACTAATGTGGGTGAAAAGGAATAGGCAGACATTGAACTCTAATTAAATTATTTGAATAATAATTACACTAACAATATTAAAAATTTATTAAATAAAAAAATTAGGATTTTAATTAATTTATTTGTTTTAACATCTCCATTCCTCTGCTTATACCTTCAGGATCTATTCCATGGCCAAGTTTTGGTCTTGAGAGTGTTTCTACATTAAAACCAATATTGTCTAAAAGTGATTTTGATTTTTGTAATGAAAGGAATGGTACAACCTCATCTTGTTCACCATGAACCAACAATATAGGGGTATCTGAAAATTTATGTTTGCCATTAATTATTTGAAAGCTGGCAGCCTCAATATTTTCGTCTCTTAAAGCACCAGAATATCCTATAATAGCTCCAAGTTGGAACTTATTTAATAATAAGCATTGCATACTCATCATTGCTCCTTGTGAAAATCCTATTAAAACTACATCTTTAAAAGTGAGATTAAGATCTTCAGCTTCTTTATTGATTAATTTAATCAAACTTTCTGAAGCTCTAATTGCACCACTAGGAATTTCTTCAATCGGAAACCATTGTCTTCCTTGAGGAGACATAGCACAAAGATCAGGTGCATCAGGGGAAATAAAAGTAGCATTTGGTAAAGCCATAGCAAATGGATTTGCTAAATCAATTAAATCTTTCCCATCAGCCCCATATCCATGAAGAAAAACAACTAAATGACTTGAAAGTCCTCCTGCTGCAGGTTTTACTCTATATATTTTACCAAGATCACTCATAATAAATTCCACAAATTAATTATCTCTAAATTTACATTATATGTTTTTAAGAAAAAATTGTTACTAAATTTCCAAAATAATATGTTATATTGCTTCTTGTAATTTTAAACTAAATTTTGCTTTATGAACGAGAAAATTGAAAATCCAAATATATTAATTGATCCTTTTGGTAGAGATGTAAATTATTTGAGAGTGTCAGTTACTGATAGGTGCGACTTCAGATGTACATACTGTATGGCTGAAGATATGCAATTTCTTCCAAAAAAAGATATTTTAAGTTTTGAGGAAATTGAAGAAGTTTGTAGAACTTTTATGAAACTTGGAACAAGAAAAATTAGATTAACAGGAGGTGAACCATTAGTTAGAAAAGGTATTATGCAAGTAATTAATAATTTAGGCAAAGAGGTTGGTACCTTACTCGATGAATTAACAATTACAACAAACGGCAGTCAGCTGGAATCAAAAGCTGAAGAATTATATGATGCTGGTGTTAGACGTATTAATGTATCTTTAGATCATTTAGACCCAATAAAATTTAAAGAAATAACAAGATGGGGAGATCTTGAGAAAGTTAAGAGAGGATTAAATAAAGCCTCTGAAGTTGGTCTAAAAATAAAGATAAACACTGTAGCAATTAGTAACTTTAATCAATATCATCTTTCCGAAATACTTAAATGGTGTGGTAAAAAAAATTTTGATATGACTATAATTGAAGTTATGCCAATGGGCGACATCGGCGGAGACACAAGATATGGACAATACTTACCATTATCACAAGTCAGAACCGAACTAGAGAAAGAATTCACTCTAAAAGACCTATCAGAAAGAACAAGCGGTCCAGCAAGATATGTGTCAGTTAAAGAAACAAGAAACAAGCTTGGTTTTATAACACCATTAACGCATAATTTTTGTGAAAGTTGTAATAGGGTTAGACTTACTTGCACTGGTATCTTATATATGTGCTTAGGACAGGATGATAATGCCGATTTAAAAACTGTCCTAAGAAAAGAAGGATCTACTGCTCTAGAAGAAGCGATAAGAATGGCAATAGGGAGGAAACCAAAAGGACATGACTTTGAGATTTCACGTCAATCTCCAAACATATCTGTAAACCGACACATGTCTCTTACAGGGGGCTGATTAGTATCTCGCTTTAATCCCCCCATCAGGTTTGATTATAATTATACTCATAAATAAGATAAGAATTGGTATTGATGTATAAAACATCATTATTTCCCAACCAAGAGTGCTGTGAAGTGCACCTGCTAAAAACGATCCTGATGCTACAAAAATAAAAATAATAAAATCAGTAATGCCTTGAACCTTTGCCCTTTCTTCTGGAAGTGCAGATTTTGCAATAATGTCACTACCTCCAACATAAAGAAAATTCCAACCTAAACCACATAATAATAAAGCTATCCAAAAATGTTCGATTGTCTGACCAATAATTGTAAAAGAGATAGAAAAAGCATAAAGAAATAATCCTATCATCATTACTTTGCGGTTACCAAGTGAGTTAATAATTGTACCAGTGAAAAAAGAGGGTGCAAACATAGCAATAACATGCCATTGAATCACAGTTGCACTAGCGCTATCACCCAATTTACATACATTTACAATTTGTAGTGGGGTTGCAGTCATAATAAAACTCATAAGTGAATAACCAACAGCAGCTGCTAAAATAGCTATTATAAGATTTTTCTGAGGTAAAATATCACTTAAAGGCCTATTTATTTTTTTGGTTGGAATTGGTTTTTTTATGTTTATGAAAATTAAAATTAGAAAATTTATTATTTGTATTATTGCTGCAAATAAGTATGTAGCTAAATAGATATAATCAGGGAAAAAATCAAAAGAATATCTAGAAACTTCAGGACCTAAAATAGCCGCAATGAGTCCGCCAGCCAAAACTAATGAGATAGCTTTACTTTTTAAAATAATTGAAACATTGTCAGCAGCAGCATAACGATAAAATTGTTGATTAGCTTGTGAAAAACCCAGCAATATTGAACCAAGAATAAATAAGGAAAAAAGTTTGTAATAGATTGCACAAGCTATGACTAAACATCCAACAAAAGCTGACATAGCACCTATAAGAAACATAGGCCTTCTTCCAAATTTACCCATCAATAAAGAAACAGGAATTAACGTTAATGCTATTGTTAAAAATTGAAGAGATAACGGGATAGTTGCATAAGATGAATGAGCAGCTAGAATAGTACCAACTAATCCAGTGTTTATCATGTTAATATTTGTAGTTGTAACAGATAGACCCTGAGCGATTGATAGTATTAAAGTATTTCTCTTCTCCAGTTCCAACTACTTGTTGTCTTTACATAGAGATAATATTAACGTCATTACACGATCATTCTTTTAAATTATGGAGATAGATTTGAATACGTATTCTGGCCCCGGTCCAAAGAACCTTATAACAGATGTTATTGGAGTTCAAGTAGGTCACGCACAAGATAAAAAAATTGGTACAGGAGTAACTGTTGTTTCGGGAAATAGTCCATTTTCTGCATCTGTAGATGTGAGGGGTGGTGGCCCAGGAACAAGAGAAACTGACATGCTAAATTTGGAAAATTCAATAGGTCGCGCTGATGCTATAGTACTTTCTGGTGGATCAGCATACGGGCTTGATGCGTGTTCAGAAATTCAAGATTTATTGAGAAAAGACAAAAAAGGATATCAATTAGGCAAAGCAATTATACCGCTAGTACCGGGAGCTGTAATTTTTGACCTTAATATTAACGACAATCCTCATGTAAATGAATTAGGTAAAAGATCTCCTTGGAAAATTTTAGCAAATAAAGCATATATGTCAATTAACAACGATTTATTATTAGGTTCCTATGGAGCAGGTTGTGGTGCAACTACAGCAACATTAAAAGGAGGACAAGGATCCTCCTCATGGACACAAGCATATTCTAATGGAAAGGCATATACGGTT
>CABZSR010000034.1 GCA_902528415.1 uncultured SAR116 cluster alpha proteobacterium
CTATTCTTGGTCTGGCATTCAAGCCAGAAACTGACGATATGAGGGATAGTCCATGTCTAGATATTATTCCAAGACTTCAAGAGAAAGGTATTAAAATTTCTGCATTTGATCCTGTTGCTATGGATGAAGCAAAAAAAATTCTTAGAGATATTGAATTCGCAAAAAATATGGATAGTTGTCTTAAAGATAGTGATGCGTTAGTAATTTTGACTGAGTGGAATGAATTTAGAAGTTTATCGCCAAGTCAATTAAATGGCATGAAAGGAAATCTATTAATAGATATGAGAAACGCTTTAAATCCAAATAGTTTTAAGAGAAGTAAATTCGATTTGATACAGATAGGTAGATCTGGAGAATCTAGCCAGTAATATTTGTTCCTTGTGACTTAGGTCTTTTCATACCTTGAATAAGGTTGTCCATTTCAATTTTACCAGTAACTTTTCCTTTTGAATTTTCTATAGTAACTGGTTTTGAAGGTGCGTCTGACATTATTTGAAGAATATCTTCTAATACCATGTCCTCTTTGACAGTAGCTCCAGAACTCTTAACTTTAGTGTGGGTCATGATAGATTTAGCTTGTATTACCCTTGCTCGGTTAATGTCCTTAATAAAATCAGAAACATAGTCATCTGCAGGCTGCATAATAATTTCCTGAGGATTACTATCTTGAATCATGCTTCCATCTCTTAGAATAGCAATTCTGTCTCCAATTTTAAGAGCTTCATCTAGATCGTGTGTAATAAATATTATTGTTTTATGTAATTCATTTTGAAGATCTAAAAGAATATTTTGCATTTCAGATCGTATAAGAGGATCTAAGGCTGAAAAAGCTTCGTCCATCAGTAAGATTTCTGCATCTGTTGCTAGTGCTCTTGCCAAGCCAACTCTCTGTTGCATTCCACCCGACAACTGACCAGGGAAGTATGTTTCATACCCGTCTAAACCGACACGATTAATCCATTTTTTTGCTTTTTCATTCCATTCTTTTTCCGGAATATTTTGAACTGCAAGCCCGTAACCAACATTTTGCAACACTGTTTTATGAGGGAAAAGAGCAAATTTTTGAAATACCATGGACATATTGTTTTGTCTAAATTGAATAAGTTCTTTTTGTGATAAACTTAATATATCTTGATTATTTACTATGATCTCTCCACTTGTTGGCTCTATTAGCCTGTTTAAGTGCCTTATGAGGGTTGACTTGCCTGATCCAGATAGACCCATGACAACTTGTATTTTCGCCTTGTTAATATCTAAGTTAATTTTATTTAAACCAAGTACACAATTGCACTTTTCAAGAAGTTCATCTTTACCCATACCATTCTTTACAAATTCCAGAGCTTCATTTGTATTGTCACCAAAGATTTTGTAAAGTTGATTAACTTGGATCAAAATGTCGTTTTCACTCATCAAATTAATCCTTACTGTCATTTCTATATTTCTGCATTCTCAAGCCAAACTTTTGAGTTACTCTATCAAAGATAATAGCCAATACTACAATTGCTAATCCATTCATAAGTCCTAAAGCAAGATATTGATTTGAAATAGCTCTTAGAACTGGAAGACCTAGTCCTTTAACACCTATCATCGAAGCAATAACTACCATCGCTAAAGCCATCATTATTGTTTGATTAACCCCAGCAAATATTGTTGGCAAAGCAAGTGGCATTTGCACACCAAAAAGTTTTTGCCAGTAATTAGCTCCAAATGAATCTGCGGCTTCTAAAATATCTTTGTCAACTAACCGAATTCCTAAGTTGGTTAAACGAACTATTGGTGGAATAGCATAAATACAGACCGCTATTAAACCAGGAACCTTTCCAATTCCAAGTAACATAACTACTGGTATTAGATAAACAAAACTAGGAATAGTTTGCATCACATCCAAAACAGGAACTATTACCGCTTGAACTTTGTTACTCCTTGCCATAGCTATTCCCATTGGAATACCTATCGATATACATAAAAAAGTAGCTACAAGAATAATAGCTAAAGTTGACATAGTGTCTTCCCACATACCGAAATAACCTATAAGCATAAAGCTTAAAAACGTCCCAATTACAACTGGAATTGAACGTGAACCTATCCATGCAAGTACAAGTATTCCAAAAATAATTAGGGGCCATGGAGTGTTAATAAAAAATTTCTCAAACCAGACCAAAAACATTAAAAGAGGTTCAAAAAAACCTTCAATTTCAGCGCCATATGAACGAGAAAAGTCAGTGAAGGCAAAATCAACTGTTTTTTTAAATTCTCTTAAATCAGATCGGCTCATATCAGGAAAATTGAAAAACCACTCCATCTACTGACCTTCCTTTAAAAAAATAATCACTACTTCATATGAAGTAGTGATTATATATATTGTAATAGCTAATTATAAACTAGCTTTAATTTTTTTAGCAACATCTGGACTTACCCATTTTTCCCAAACATCAGCGTGTTTCTCAAGAAATTCAAATGCAGCGTCTTTACCAGAAGCTTTTTGTTCTGTCATAAAAACTAACATACCATTCATTATTGCTCCTGGATAAACTCTATTTGCAATATAATCCATAGCGACACCAGCATTTTTCTTAAAATTAGCTGATACAACACTATTTACCTCTGATTTCACCCAAGATGATTTTTTAGGGTCAGCACAATCTTTTTCAGGTTTTACAATACAATTATCCCAATTTTCTTTTCCACCAAATGGAACACCAAAATCTAGTTTATGCATCTTGTATTTTCCGATCATAGAAGTAGGAGACCAGTAATATCCAAACCAGTTTTCTCCTCTTTCAACAGCTTTCGCCATGGAACCGTCTAGACCAGCAGCACTCCCTGGATCAACTAAAACCCAACCTTTTTTTTCCATTTCAAAAGCTCTAAAAAGGTTTGCATTAGCTAATTGACAACCCCATCCTGCAGGACAGCCCACAAAAGCACCCTTTGATTTATCTTCAGAGTATGGAAATAAATCAGGTCTATTTATAACATCAAGTGCGGTCTTCAATTCAGGATGTTTCTTTACAGTTGCTGGTGGCAACCACCATCCTTCACCCAAGCCAGTTATTGGAGACTTATTTGCAACCATTAATCTATTTTCTCCAACAGCTTTTTTAAGTGGTACTGCTACTGCATTTGCCCATAGTTCTGGAGCAACATCTGGAGCACCCTTTTCATTCATAGAAGTAAAAGTTGGCATAGTAGCACCTGCAACTAACTCAACTTCACAGCCATAGCCTTTTTCTAGAATTATTTTATCAACATTTGCCATTAATTCAGCAGATGCCCAATTCATTTCAGCTATGCTTACTTTACCACATGCGGCATTACCTATTGTAGCCCAACTAAGGCCTACGGCTACGGTTGCCGCCATTGTAAATGCAGCTCCGAATACCCGTTTCATTTTATCCTCCTGTTTCCGCTTGTAAATAAATTACAAACCTTTGTTAATTAATTTAAAAAACATTGAATTATGTTTTCAAGAATCATTGTAACAATAATTTAGTATACATTGCAAATCTCAGTTCGAGATTATTATTAATAATATTAAATAAGTATATGAAATATATATAGAATATTTTTTTAAATTTTTAATTGTTTATTAATTTATTTTTGTTTTGCTTTAGAATTTAATGATTTATAATTATATCAAATAAAATAGTTGTGTGAGAACATGTTTGAAGATTCTACCCCTTTTATTGTAGCCTTAGTGGTAACTTTTTGCTTCATGATATCTGTTGCAATTTGGAATAGTATAAACGCTCCACCGCCCCCACAAAAGGCTCCTCCAATTGAACCAGGACCATCAAGAACAAGAGAAATTTTAGCTCGTTTTAGTGAGTTTTACATGAATTTAAATCCTCAAGGAGAAACAATTTTTGATATAGGTATTTTGCCTGATCCAAAACAACATATAATTCATGCCCTTTACGTAGGTTTTGATGAAAGTGAAGATGACGACGAAAGGTCTGCTATTGAGAGAGGTTTAAGGGCTATAGTTACATTCCAAGAAAGAGTAGGAGAAGAACCAATTAAGAGAAATATTTCTGAAACAGAAAATTTTTTAACTACTAATTTAAATACAGAAAATGAAGATGAAAAATTCATTGCAAAACCAATTGATGAAGAAGAATTTGATAAATTTGCTACTTTAAGAGATCAAGAGTTGGAATTACATTTTCAACATTTAAAAATAGAAACTCCAGATGCATAGGATTTACAATGGCCGTTTATAAAATCGATGACAAAAATGAACTCTATTATGAATATGTTCGACCTAAAGATGGAGGTTGTACTTGTGTGTTTGTAAATGCTTTGACAGGTGATGTGTCTGCTTGGAACGGATCTATAGGCGAAAGTTTAAAAAAGAATAATGATGGTTACTTAGTTTTTAATTTTAGAGGACAGACAAATAGTAAATTTGAAGCTGATTTAAATTTAAGTGCAGAGTTAATAGTAAAAGATCTTGTAGATCTAATTAATTTTCTTAAGCCAGAGAATATAGTTTTGGTAGGCTTGTCAATAGGTGGGCTATATGCCGCCATGTCTTTATTCAATGGTATACAAGCAAAAGGGTTAGTATTAATAAATACTCTTAGAAAGCCAAGTGAGAGACTAAATTGGATAAATAATGCAATGGCAAACGCAGTAAAATTTGGTGGAACGTCTCTAATTTTAGATATGACATTACCAGTAGTAGCTTCACCAAAATTTCTATCTAAAATGAGACAAAATGCGTTAAATTATGAAAATTATCTTGGATTGGATGATTATAATGGTATATCAAAACTCATGCATGGGGGATTTACAACAAATTGGAATTTTGATTGGAGTAAACTTGATTTACCCGTTTTAGTTTTGACAGGTCATTTTGATAAAGTTTTCAGAATTGAAGAAGACATAAATGATTTGATAAAAAATATAAAAAATGTCAAGAGAATTGAAGTTCCAGAATGTGGGCATTTAATACCTTTAGAGGACCCAGAATTGTTTTCATATCACTTAAATGCCTTTATAATATCTCTTAAACAATAAAATCATTTTTTAAGAATAACAGTTATATCATCCTTTAGTAAATTATGCTTTATAATCTCAGGATTACAAAAATTTTTATCACATATTTTTTTTATCCAAGTTAATTCTGTGTAATAAAGTGATTTATTTATTGTTTTTTTATCTTTAAGCAAACAGTTAAAAATCATAGCTTTTCCAACAAACTTCCAATTGTTTGTAAGATTTTTTATGATATAATCTTCCCATAAAGATATATTATTAGTTGGTGTAAGATTATATGTTCCTGACATAACAACAAAGTCCGTGTCTTTTAAAGGGTATGCGCTTATTTCAAATTTAACGTTTTCAAAATCTTTATTATTTTTACAAAATTGAATAAATTTTTTATTTACATCAAAACCATAATATTGAGCTTTTCTATCTAAATTTCTATCTTTAATTATCTCGTACAATCTTCCATATCCACAACCAATATCTGCAATTGAGAATTTGTTATTATTTGAAATATTTAATATTTTATCTAAAATTATATTTAATCTAAGATCTTGTGATAATTTACTATTCCAAAATACTCCTTTAGGGGTATTATTATAATTAGAAAAACGTTTATTATAAATGTTAGAAATTTGTTTGTTAAGTAATTTATAAATAAGTGATTTTATAAAAGTCATTCAATTATATTAAGATAGAACAAAATCAATTTAAACTTTAAAAGGTTATCGCATGAAGAAAATATTACTGTTGGGTAGCGGTGAATTAGGTAAAGAATTAACCATAAGCCTCAAAAGAATTGGATGTAATGTAATAGCGTGTGATTCATACGAAAATGCACCTGCTATGCAAGTAAGCGACCAATATGAAGTGTTCAACATGCTTGATAGTAATAAACTTAATAAAGTAATAAAAGCACGTAAACCGGATTTCATAGTCCCTGAAGTGGAAGCTATTGAAACACAAGTTTTGATAGAAGCAGAGAAAAGTGGCAAAAATGTAATACCTTCAGCTAAGGCTGTGAATTTAACTATGAATAGAGATAGAATTAGAGATAGAGCAAAAATTTTAGGCTTGCCAACAGCTAAATTTGCCTACGCTGAAACTGAAGAGCAATTAATTTCAGAGGCAAAAAAAATTGGAACAAAAGTGGCGGTAAAGCCAGTGATGAGTTCTTCTGGTAAAGGTCAAAGTTATGCCACCACCGAGGATGAATTAAAAAGTTCGTGGAAATTTGCCATTGAAGGTATGAGGGGAAATAGAAAACGCGTAATAGTTGAAGAATTTATTGACTTTGATTATGAGATAACTCTTTTAACTATACTTGAAAAATCAGGTAATGTTTCCTTTTGTGAACCAATTGGACATTTTCAAGAACGAGGTGATTATCAGTATAGTTGGCAGCCAGCCAATTGTCCAAAAAATGTAATTCTCAATGCACAAGATGCCGCACGTAAAATGGTATTAGACTTAGGAGGATCTGGAATTTTTGGAGTTGAGTTCTTTATTGATAAAAAAAGTAGAGTTATTTTTAGTGAATTAAGCCCTCGCCCACATGATACTGGGATGGTGACAATGTATACCCAAAATTATAGTCAATTTGACATTCACGCTAGAGTTTTGTTGGGGTTACCTTTGCCAGAAGTTAAGTTGAATAGATCTGGCGCTAGTCATGTAATCTTAGCTGATGAAAATGCAACAGGGAATTATTTAATAGAGGGTATAGAAAAAGCTCTAGAAGATAAAAGTATAGATTTTAGAATTTTTGGAAAACCATATTTAAAGTCTTACAGAAGAATGGGAGTTATACTTGCTGAAAATCTAGAAAATGCCAAAGCTGCAGCAAAAAAAATATCAATTAAATCCAAGCTCTAGATTTATTGTATAATTGGTATTTCAGCATCCTCTTCAATATCAGTAATAAGCATATAACCAGGCGTATGAGATATACAAAATGTAACAGAAGAATCTAATATTGCATTTTGGGGAGTTACACCACAAGCCCAAAAGACATTCACTTCATCTTCTAACAAGGGTCTTGGAACATCTCCCCAATCAGGTTCAAAAACATTTAAAATGCCAATTTCGTCTGGGTTCCCAAAATGTACAGGCCTTCCATGTGCCCAATGAAAAGATTTACAAATATTAATAATGTTATTAATGTGAATTTTTTTAAAGATTCTCATTGAGACAACCATTGTATTTCCAAAAGGTCCACTTTTTACATTTTCAATATTTGTTTTATACATAGGAACAACTTTATTTTCATTAATATGATCTATTGTAAAGCCATGCCTTATTAGGGAATGTTCAAATGTAAATGAACAACCTATTGCAAATGCAACAAGGTTTTCATTCCATAAATTACTAATTTCATGAACTGTACTATGCAGTTTTCCATCTTTATAAATATTATAAGATGGGACGTCCGTTCTAACGTCTATATTTTTACCTAATGTTTTTAGATAAGGAGCACCGACATCCGATACACCAACAAGTGGACAGGCTTTAGGATTTCTCTGACAAAACATCATAAAATCTAAAGCATTTTTTTGTTCCAAAATAATGAGATTTGTTTGAAGCATATTTTGGGATAAACCAGCCGTTTGACCCTTATATTCTCCTGATCTAATTACTGCTCTTAATTGCGAATTACTATATGTTTTTGCTTTATTATAAATATTTGTAAGTTCTTGCATTTTCAATTCCAATTTACATTATCATTTATTATTTAAAATTTGAAATTACAGAGGCTATATCCTCTTCTTGTTTATAACCCATTAGGTGAATTCCACTTACACCACTTATTAATTTATATCTTTCAATTAGCTCAACACAAATTTTTATACCTTCTAATTTTTCGTTATTAGAATTTTCAATTCTGTTTATTATTTGCTCAGGAATATTAATACCAAATAAATTTTTATTCATCCATCTAGCACTTTTTGCTGATTTAATAACTCCTAATCCAATAATAAAATACGCCTTATCTGTTACACCAAGTTTATTTAATTTGAGCATATAATTTTTCAATATCATTTCATCAAAAGCATATTGAGTTTGAAAGAATTCAACTCCTGAATTGATTTTTTTTACTAGATTTGCTGCATCAAAATCGTCATTGACTTCAAAAGGTGTGTCTGCTCCACCAATAAAAAAATTAGGTGCATCATCAATTTTTCTCCCAGATGGATAACTATGGTTAATTTTAATATCGTGTGCAGTTTTTAATAGACTAATTGTATCTAAATCTCGAACTTCTTTTGCCTCTGGCTGATCTCCACCTTTGACTTCATCACCATATAAACAAAGTATATTAGGAACATTTAAAGCCCACCCACCAAGTAAATCGCCTTGAATTGCAATTCTGTTTCTGTCTCTTGTAGTGAATTGTAATACTGGCTCAATATCATGTTGTGCCAGAATAGCAGCTGTTGCCAAAGCAGACATATGAGACTTAGCACCGGCGCCATCAGTAACATTGACCGCATCAGCAAAATTTTTTAAGCATTTGACTTGATTAATAACTGTATCTTTATTACCTGAGTCTGGTGGAGATGTTTCAGCAGTAAAAACAAATTTATTTTTCTGTAGTGAATTTCTTAATTTACTTTTCATAAAAAATGTCCTAAGTGATTTTAGCTTTTATTTAAAGGGGGGATTTTAAAATGTCTAATGATTTTTCTACATCAAATCGAATTAAAAGTACCCCCTTTAGTTCAAGAAACCAAAAGGCAGGTGTAAAAAAATATAGTGTCTATAATAACATATTATTACCAACAATATTTAAATCTTTAAAAAGTGACTATTTGCATCTAATAAAACATGTTCAGTTATGGGACGTATGTGCACAAAAAGTAATAGAAGTTAAAGGAAATAAAGCTTTAGGTATAATTAAGTATTTATTTTGCAGAGATTTTACAAAAGTTACTCCTGGCAGAGCTTATTATGCACCCATAGTCAATTTTGAAGGGGGCTTATTAAATGATCCAGTTGTTTTTTGCATAAATGAAGAACATTTTTTAATTTCATTGTCAGACTCTGATTTATTTAATTGGGCTTCAGCAATTAATCACACTAAAGAATTTTTCGCTGAAGTAAATGAGACAGATATAATAACTATGGCTATCCAAGGTCCAAAATCAGAACAAACAATGATAAAGATATTTGGCGAAGTAATAAAATCTTTAAAGTCTTTTAATTTTAAAAAATTCGTTTTCAACAATGAGAATATTATTATATCAAAAACTGGTTTTAGCAAACAGTCTGGATATGAAATTTTATTATCAAATCCTAATAATGGAATTCTTTTATGGGATTTAATTATTAAAAAAGGTGAAGAATTCAATATAAGAGTGGGATGCCCCAACATGATAGAAAGAGTGGAAAGTAGCCTACTTAGTTACGGGAATGAAATGACTAATAAGGATTTTCCTCAAGACTGTGGATTAGAAAAATATTGTAATCTTGAATCTGATTATGATTTTGTTGGGAAAACTGCTTTATTAAAAAAAAAAGAAATTGGATTTAATAAAACTATATATCAAATTCAATTTGATTTTGAAGAAAAAACAAAACCTATATTTTATAGCAATTTACCAATTTTTAAAAAAGAACAAGTAATTGGAAAAGCAACTTCAATAGTCTGGTCACCAAAGTTTTCAAAGTATATTGGTTTTTTCATTGCTAACAAAGATGTTAAACATGATTTAGAATCTCATTACATTCTAAATAATGTGAAATTTGAGATGTATGAATTTAATTAGATTTAATTCATTAATAATATGATTGGGTTTATATATTAATTAAATAGAAAAGTTAAAATTTAGTCGTTTCAATAAAATAGATCCGTCGACTTACTTGTATAGACCTATACTATGCTTCAATCACACATAATGTTCAGCAATTTTAATAATATAATTATATGAAAACATCTGTTAATGTGCCCATTTTGTCTACCCTAAAATAACTGTTCTTAGTATAGGTAGATGTAGACATAGAAATTGTGATTAATACTATTTCTAAAAAGATACTTATATGATTATCACTTAAATGCACCTACCCATGCATGTGCCACAGGGGGTATATGTGTTATATGTTCATAAGGTCTGCAGCAGATGGGGTTAATTGATTATTCCCATTACTTCAAAAGTCTTTTGAACATAGTCAACTAACTCAGCCTTCTTCTCAATTATTTCAATGTCATAATTAATATTTTCTGCAAATTCAAAGAATTGTTTTTCGTCATCTTTATTGAATTTGAATCTAATTTTTTTAGCAATTTCTTTAATTCTTCTATTAACTAAACCATCTATTTTTTTTAGATCACTCTTACTTAAACTTTCTTCATTTTTAAAATTTTTAATAGCATCAAATAATCTTTCTTGTTTAGCAATTTCATATTTTCTACTTGATTTGTAACCATCTACTTTATTTCCAAAATTATTATTTCTAACATAATTATTGTCTGACGAGCTTTTTTTATCGTCATATGAGTATGATTGTTCATTAGATGTGTCTTTAACAGACGGTGTTTCTGCAGTTTTACTGATAGGCGTATTATCTTTGCTTGAGCTAGTAATACTCTCTACGCTTTTATTAACTGAAGCATTTGTTTTGGCATCAGCACTCTTATTATCTGATTTATCTGTCTTATTTACGGAAACACTAACACTAACTTTTCCAGAATTCTTACTGTAAGAAAACGCTTTGTTTTGAATAACTAATGTAGAAAGTATGAGTAAAAAAATTTTAAATAAAGTTTTCATTATTTTCAATTTTGTAAGTGGTTAATTGATTATTGAAAACATATACAATAAATCGGGTTGAATTTAAAAGAAATAAAATCGTTCATTTGCATTATAT
>CABZSR010000035.1 GCA_902528415.1 uncultured SAR116 cluster alpha proteobacterium
AATAAAAAAATTAAGTTAATGTCAAAAGAACATTATCAAACAGAAAAAAATCATTTAATTATTATGAACCACCTATTAACCAATAAAAGTAAAAGTAAACTTTTAATTTTATGGAGAATTCTAGGGTTTAGTTTGGGATTTATTTCGGCTTTGCTAGGCTATAGATTTTTTTGTGTTACTATACAATCAGTTGAGAGCTTTGTAGAAAAACATTATCGAGAGCAAATAGAATTTTTATATAAAAAATCGATTTCATTTGATCTCTTAAAAGTTTTAGAAATGTGTTGTGATGAAGAAGTTGAGCACCAAAATGATGCCAAAATGCAGAAGGGTTTAGATAAAAACAGTGTTTTTGAAAATATGTGGTCCAGTTTAATTGGCTCTGGATCCAATGTTGCAGTAAATGTTTCAAAATTAATATAGGTTTTAAATATGAATTCAATTAAAGTTTTTTATGATGGTAAATGTGGCCTTTGTAGCAAGGAAATCAATTACTATAAAAAAATTGCTCCAAAAAATATTTTTGAATGGTATGATATTGCAAACAAACCAGATAACTTAAAGCTTATTAAAGTATCTCAATATGATGCTTTAATGTATTTACATGCGATAGACCAAAACGCTAATGTAAAAATTGGTGTAGACGCTTTTATTTTGATTTGGAGCAAATTAAGATTTTGGAATATATTATCCATTTTTGTATGTCTTCCTGTCATTTATTCATTAGCCAAGATTACATATAACATTTTTGCTGGTTATAGATTTAAAAAATTAACTCATTGTCAGATGGCAAGTCAGAAAGTGTCAAAATAAAATGATAAAATGGGTAAAAAAGAAACTTAAAAAACCAGATATTTATCTGCCACTAAAAGAAACTCGCTTGGAGCAAATGAAAAAAAATCCTTACAAAAGAGTTGACAGTGAAAATATGACTGAGATTGAAAAAATGGATAAAGGCTTTAACGGTAAAACTTTTTCTATCAATGGAATGGATATAGATTTTTAAATCATCTAGCTAAAACATTTTTATTATTTTGCCTTTAAGTGAATAATTATGTACTTTTTGATTCTTATTTTTAAGGTTAACTAAGGGGTAAAAGATGAGAAAGTTTACAACTACTTTAGGAGCGCTATTGGTAATGGCGACTTCCTCAACATTTGCTGATGGGCATAAGGTAAAGGTTGGAATGATAACTACTTTATCAGGTGGAGGTTCCGGTTTAGGTATTGATGTTAGAGATGGTTTTATGCTCGCTGTAAAAGGCAATAAAAATATTTCGGTAATAACTAAAGATGATCAACGAAAGCCGGACATTGCAGTTCAATTAGCAGACAAAATGATACAGTCAGACAAAGTAGATGTTCTGACTGGAATTATATGGTCCAATTTGGCAATGGCAGTTGTACCGGCTACTGTAAATCAAGGTAAATTTTATTTGTCACCCAATGCTGGTCCATCCAAACTAGCGGGAAAGGGTTGTCACAAAAATTATTTTAATGTGGCTTGGCAAAATGACAATTTACACGAAGCAGCAGGTGGTTATGCAAATTCTGCTGGTTTCAAAAACTCTTTTATTCTTGCTCCTAATTATCCAGCAGGTAAAGATGCCCTTACAGGGTATAAAAGATTTTTTAAAGGCAAGTTAGCTGGTGAAATTTATACCAAGTTGGGACAAAAAGATTATGCAGCAGAGATTGCACAAATTAGAGCTTCAGGTGCAGATAGTGTGTTCTTCTTTCTTCCAGGTGGAATGGGCATTGGTTTCATGAAGCAATTTTCCCAATCAGGTATTAAACTTCCAGTAGTTGGTCCTGCATTTTCATTTGATCAAGGTATATTGAAAGCTGTTGGAGAAGCAGCATTGGGAGTTAAAAATACCTCTCAATGGTCAAAAGATATAGATAACGCTGCTAACAAAAAATTTGTAGGGGACTTTAAAAGTGAATACGGAAGACTTCCTTCATTATATGCTTCTCAAGGTTATGATACCGGTAAACTTTTGATATCAGCAATGTCCAAGGCTAAAATTAAAGAAATGGATAAATTTAGAGACGCACTAAGAAAGGCAGATTTTTCATCTACCAGAGGCAAATTTAGTTTTGACACAAATCATCATCCAATTCAGGATATTTATGTTCGTGAAGTTATTAAAGAAGGTAAAACTCTCACTAATAAAATCGTCTCAGTCGGACTAAAAGATCATTCAAATGCATATGTTTCTGATTGCAAGATGTAAATAAAACGTTTAGGTGATTTCTTAATGGAATCACCTATGACATACAATGTTTAAATGACACTTATATTATTCTTTGAACAGATTTTGAATGGCATACAATTTGGTACTATGTTGTTTCTTATGTCTGCTGGTTTGACATTGATTTTTGGTGTAATGGGTTTAATAAATTTGGCCCACGGATCCTTTTATATGATTGGGGCTTTTAGTGCAGCGTTAATTGCAGCCTTAACTGACTCCTTTTGGTTAGCTTTACTAGCAAGTCTTGCTGGAGCAGCGATCGCGGGTGTTTTGATTGAAATCATAATTATAAGGCATTTGTACAGACGGAACCATTTAGACCAGGTTTTAGCAACATTTGCTCTAATATTGTTACTATCTGAGGGAGTTAGGTGGTGTTTTGGAGCGTTTCCTTTGTACCTAAATATCCCAGATATTTTAAATGGTACAGTACCTATCTTTGATAATATAATTTATTCTAAATATAGATTGTTTATAATTTTCATGGGTTTTCTAATTGCTTTAGGTCTTTATATTCTAATTACAAAGACACGTTTAGGTATTCGTATTAGAGCTGGGCAAAATGATCGTCAAATGATATCAGCTCTAGGTGTTGATATCTCAAAACTTTACACAATTGTATTTGCAATAGGAGCCTCACTTGCAGGGTTGTCGGGTGCAATGATTGGAGCTATTCAATCAGTTGAGGTAGGAATGGGTGAACCAATTTTAATCTTAGCTTTTGTTGTTATAGTAATTGGAGGAATAGGATCAATTAAAGGTGCTCTTGTAGGCTCTATATTAGTCGGAGTAACTGACACTATTGGTCGCATTTTTTTACCGGAGTTATTAAAAGTATTCATGGAACCATCTAACGCAACTTCGGTAGGATCTTCAATAGGATCAATGTTAATATATATTCTGATGGCACTTATATTAATTATAAAACCATCTGGATTGTTTGGAAAAAGTTAACATGATTATTGAAAAATTTTTTAATAAATGGATTATGTTTTTCCTCATACTGATACCTACTTGTGGTGTGATTTTTGATGAACCTTATTTTATAACCTTAGCTACTAAAGTTGTAATTCTTGGTATTGCGGGTATTGGTCTAAATTTAGCACTCGGTTATTGCGGCCTTATTTCTCTAGGCCATGCTGCTTTTTTTGGGATTGGTGGCTACATTACAGGAATATTATCTTTTCACGCACTAAATGACGAGGTGTTATTTAGCTGGCCTTTAGCTGTTTCTGGTAGTTCTGAAATGCTAATTATTTGGCCAATAGCAATTTTAGTAAGTGCGTTACTTTCTTTTATAATAGGTCTATTATCTCTAAGAACTAGTGGTGTCTATTTTATTATGATTACTCTAGCATTTGCACAAATGTTATATTTTTTTTCAATTAGTTGGCCTAATTATGGCGGTGAAGACGGCCTTTCAATATATATGAGAAATTCCTTTCCGATGGTTAACACAATGGATCCCCTAAGTTTTTATGTAATTTCTCTGTTTTGGTTATTATTTTCTATTTTCATTTCATTGAGATTAATCAATTCTCCATTTGGTATGACTTTTCAGGCAATTAAACAAAATGAAGAAAGAGTTAAATCAGTAGGGATAGAAACATTCAAAGTAAAATTGTTAGTTTTTGTTATTTCTGGAACAATTACAGGTTTAGCTGGATCGCTTTATACTGATTTAAATAGATTTGTGAGTCCAACTGTTCTTGACTGGCATACTTCTGGAGAAATAATGGTATTTGTCATACTTGGCGGAATGGCTAGACTTTATGGTCCTTTAGTTGGAGCGGCTTTTTTCATTGCACTAGAGCAAACTCTTGGATCATATACAGAGAACTGGCAATTTTGGTTAGGCTTAATCCTTATTTTAGTAATATTATTTGCACGATCAGGAATTTTAGGTTTGTTTGATAAGAAGTTAAAATATGAAAAATAAAATTTTAAATATAAAAAATTTATCAAAATCTTATGGAGCATTTAAGGTTACAGATGAAATAGCCATCGACTTAAATTTTGATGAAATTCATGCTTTAATTGGACCAAACGGAGCAGGAAAATCAACATTAATCAAACAAATTGTAGGAAGTGTTAAGCACGACGTAGGTTCAATTGTTTTGGATCAAGAAGATATAACTGATCTCAATGATGTTGAACGAGCAAAAATAGGTATATCTAGAACTTTCCAAGTTTCATCCATTATTCCAAAATTTAGTGCTTTAGATAATATCATTTTATCACTTCTTGATAAATCCAAAGAAACATTTCAGCTATTTAAAAGCATAAGAAAAAATAAAGAATTAGATTTTAAAGCTAAAAAGATTCTTAAGGAAATCGAGCTGTCGGATAAGAGTAATATTCTAGCCTCTGAACTTAGTCATGGTGAAAGAAGAAAGTTAGAGGTTGGCTTAGCACTTGCTATGGATCCAAAGGTTTTTTTGTTCGACGAACCTATGGCTGGTCTTGATGAAAGTGGAACGAAAATGATGATAAACTTATTTAAAAAGATTAAAACTAGTTCACCTATTTTATTAATTGAACATGATATGGATGCTGTATTTGCTCTTGCTGACAGAGTTTCTGTAATTAACTACGGTAAAATAGTAGCCACTGGAACAGTTGACCAAATAAGATCTAATGTCTTAGTTCGTGATGTGTATTTAGGTTATGAAATTTAATGGATAAACTTTTAAAAGTAAAATCACTGAAATCTTGGTATGGAGCTAGTCAAGCTCTTTTTGATGTTAATTTAGAAATCAATCAGGGAGAAATTGTTGCTTTACTTGGTAGAAACGGGATGGGAAAGTCTACAACTATTAAATCTATTTGTGGTTTAATAAATGAATATCATGGCGAAATTAAGTTTAACAATATCTCACTTATAAAACGCCCAAGTTATAAAATTGCTCAATTAGGAATAGGGCTAGTTCCTGAGGGAAGAAGAGCTTTTTCTAATTTAACTGTACTAGAAAATCTTATTGCTACAGCTGTTGACGGAGAATGGGATTTAGATGCTATTTATAACTTATTTCCAAGATTGGAAGAAAGAAAAAATCAATTAGCCTTTTCATTGTCAGGAGGAGAGCAACAAATGTTGGTAATTGGAAGAGCTTTAATGACTAATCCAAAGTTATTAATCTTAGACGAAGCAACTGAGGGTTTATCACCAACTATCAGATCAGAAATTTGGAGAGTAATAGAAGTCTTAAAAGATAAATCTTCATCAATCTTAATAATTGATAAATCGTTAAAACAATTATTAGATTTAGCTGATAACTTTTTTATACTTGAAAAAGGAAGAACAGTTTGGAATGGGCCCTCTTCCAAGCTTACAAGCAACATTGCCCAAGAGTTCTTGGGTGTTTAGTTAGATATAATTTTTAAAATCTTCTGAGAGATTAATCTCACCTTCTCCACCCACACCTGACACAATAGCTCCCATCTCATTGTATTCCTGACTAACTTTTTGCCAATTGATTCTTCCTTTTTCAAAATGAGATTTTGAAATCCAATATTTAACATTTAAAAAATTGGTCTCAGAAATATCAACAACAGTTTCTTTAATAAGCCCAACGCTCATCTGTTCAGTTGCAACTTGTTTACTTAATAATTTTAAGGCTTTTTTTGCAGTTTGGTTTGGGCATTTTATTGTGACGACACGTAAATACATATGTATTATTTCTCATAAAAATTAAGATATATGTTAATTAATTATATAAATTTTAATTATAATCAAGTTTAATTGCAGATGCTTTCAATAGTAGTTTTTAATTTTTGAGAAATTTCATTCATTTCATTTTCATTAATTATAAATGGTGGTGCTATTAAAATATGGTCGCCAACAGTACCATCTACTGTCCCTTGCGTTGGATAGCAAATTAAACCCAAATCAAGAGCCTTTTTTTTAATATTACCTGCAATATTTAAGTTTTTAGGAAAAGGCTCTTTAGTGTCTCTATTTTTGACTAGTTCAATACCTTTAAATAAACCTCTGCCTCTTATATCACCAATGCACGCATTTTGACTAAGTGCCACTTCTAGGGTTTTCTGTAAATATTCTCCTTTTTTTTTTATCTTTTCAAAAAAGTTTTCATTGATTAATTTATTTACAACGGCTAATGCTGCGGCGCATGCAACGGGATGACCAAGGTAGGTATGTCCATGTTGAAAAAAACCACTTCCCTGGTTTATAGCATCAAGAATAAAGTTTTGACACATCATAGCAGCTATAGGTTGATACCCAGCTCCTAATCCTTTGGCAATAGTTATTATATCAGGAATAATTTTTTCTTCTTCACACGCAAAGAGTGGGCCGGTTCTTCCCATACCACACATAACCTCGTCTAAAATTAACAAAACATCATACTTAGTACAAATTTCTCTTATACGCTCAAAATATCCTTTAACAGGTGTTAAGGCACCAGCTGTTGCCCCAACAACTGTTTCTGCAATAAACGCCATAACATTGTCTGGACCTAAACGAATTATTTCGTCTTCTAATTCGTTAGCTACTCTTAAACCGTAATGAATTTCACTTTCGTTTGCATCTTGATGTCTGTATTTATAACAAGGAGAAATCAAACTAGTCTCTATAAGTAGATCTTCAAATAAAGACCTTCTCCATACATTACCTCCAACTGCTAATGCTCCTAATGTATTTCCATGATAACTCTGTTTTCTTGAGATAACTCTATGTTTTTTTGGTTTACCAATTTCAACAAAATATTGCTTCGCTAATTTTAGTGAAGCCTCAATAGCTTCTGATCCACTTGAAACAAAGTAAACTCTATCTAATCCTACAGGCGAGTTTGAAGATAATACCTTTGCAAGTTCCTCTGCTGGTTCATTAGTAAAAAAAGATGTGTGGGCAAAGGCTAATTTCTTAGTCTGCTTGATTATTGCATCATTGATTGTTTGGTCTGAATGACCTAAGCATGAAACAGCTGCCCCGCATGAACCGTCAAGATATTTTTTACCGTTTTTGTCAATAATGTAGCACCCATCACCGTAAGCAGCGATTGGGAGTTCATAGCTAATATGTCGAGGTAAAATATTGCTGTTTTCCAT
Source organism: uncultured SAR116 cluster alpha proteobacterium (assembly GCA_902528415.1). Classification (GTDB taxonomy): domain Bacteria; phylum Pseudomonadota; class Alphaproteobacteria; order Puniceispirillales; family Marisalimonadaceae; genus Marisalimonas. Next base: position 7,323 of record CABZSR010000035.1, read on the forward strand.
ATTTATTATTTTTTAATTAAAATGAAGTTTCACCAAAATCTTGAGTAACTGCACCAACAAAGTGTACTGTTTTGGGTGCCAGCGTCTTAACGTATTTTGCTATATTTTCTTCAATTAACTTTTCAATCTTCTTCATAGACTCATTGTCTGGAAATTCCCATAAAACTACGCTCACATTAGGTGTTTGTGGATTTTTCATAGCTCTAAATCGAACACCTTTAACTTCTTGAAGTAAGTTAGGCCATCGTGTTTCTAGTATGGATTCAAATAATTCACAATCTTCAGTAGATGGAAAAGTCCTTACAAAGATTTTAATTAACATTTTTGCCTCAATACATTGATTTTTATTTAAATAATTACATATTTTTGTTTTCTATACTATGTTGTTTTTGAAAATAATAAAAACTTTTGACGGATAAGATAAATGTTTGAAATTTTTACAAGATCAGATGTACTTTTAAGAGGATTGAAGATGGCATCAATAGTTGGAATTGTATTGGCTATTATTAATCATGGCGATCATATATTACTTGGAACAATGATGTTCTCAAATTGGATAAAAGTTATACTTACATTTTGCGTTCCTTTTTGTGTATCAACAATTTCGTCAGTACTTGCAATTATAAGAGAACAAAATATTTCTAATTAAACTAAAAGTAAAGATGAGTAAGTGCATAAATAACTATTTCAAAATTTTAATTTTATGTACTTTGTTTATTAATGGGCCAGCCTGTAGTGCCGTTGAAAATTATTTTTATGAAGTTCAATTTGGCAATTTAATTGTTGGAAAAGCAGAAATTTCTATTAATACAAGCAATAAAAAAATTGAACTTAATTCTAAATCAAAAACTGCTGGTTTTTTAAATGTTTTTTACGAATATGTAGGTGAGTTAAATTCATCTTCAATAAAAAAAGCTAATACTTGGATTCCAAATAAATTTTTAGCTAATGGTATTTTTAATAATAAGGCGCGCTCCTCTGACTTGGAATGGGGAGTAGATAATTCAGTAAATTATAAAAATATCCCTATTATAAATTTAAAAAAATTTCATCCTATAGATAGAGAAAGTCTAATTAACGTAATAGACCCAGTAACAGCCTTTTTAAATGTAATTGAAAGAATAAGATTTGAGAATAAATGTGATACAAGCTTTAAAATCTTTGATGGTAGACGAAGGTATGATCTTAAAACAAAAACTTTAGGAAATAGCTTTATTGAAAATGATAGGCCTAAATCTTATAGAGGAGACGTTTTGATTTGTGGCTTAAAGATTACGCCTTTGGGAGGTCATAGGTTGAAAACTAAATGGAAACCAATAGACGATAAATTCACTGATTTTAAACTTTTTTTTGGAAGAACTGTCTTTGGACGAATTTTACCAGTAAGAATGAATTTAGAAAGATGGTTTGGAACTATAACTGTTCGTCTACTCGAAAAGCGTTCCTAATCCTATGAAATTAGGATTAATAGGACATAACATAGCAACATCTCAAGCTCCTGATATTCACAAACGTTTAGGAGATTTATTTGGAGTTTCTGTTAGCTATGAGTTGTTTGACTTAAAATCAATAAAAGAAAGTAATCTCCCTGACTTATTAAAAGAGTTAAAAATGAGTGGCTTTAGTGGAGTAAATATTACTTTTCCTTTCAAAGAAAAAGTAATTAAATTTGCAGATAAAGTGCACGAAAGTGCCTTTAATGTAAAATCAGCTAACACATTAATTTTCCAAAAAAATATTGTTGCTCATAATACAGATTATTCTGGTTTTATAAAAAGTTATGATTTTCATTTTAATAAAAAGAAACCAGGGAAAATTCTTATTATTGGAGTTGGTGGGGTCGGAAGAGCTATCTCCTTTGCATTATCCTCACTAGGAGTTTTAGAACTTTATATATTAGATACTGAGAATCTAAAAGGAGAGCAACTACTCAGAGAATTAGAAGAACTGAAAATAAATTGTAAATTACTTAATTATAAAAAATTAGAGAGCGCTATATCAAGTTTCGATGGAATAATAAACTGTACTCCTTTGGGTCATTTTGATTTTCCTGGTTGTTCATTAGGCAATTTAGAAATAAAAAATTATCAATGGCTATACGATGTTGTATACACGCCAGCAAAAACTATTTTTCTTAAGAAAGGTGAACTTGTAGGATCTAAATTAATTTCAGGAATAGACCTTTTTATTTTTCAAGCTTTAGACGCATTCTTATTATTTTCAAATAACAGATTTGATCAAAAAGACATCTTGCAACATACTCATTATTTAAGAGATCATTACTTTAATAGACTATACTAATAAGAATTATTTTTTTTCAAATATTATCTGATTTGATAACATTTCTTGAATTTTTTCTTCGCTATATCCTGCCTCTTTCAAAACCTCCTTAGTGTTTTGACCTATCAAAGGGGGTTTATGTTTTACTCCAACTGATTTAGATCTACTAAATTTTATGGGTGACGAGACACCTGTATAATCTTCTTTACTAATTGTCATATTTCTTTCTAAAGTTTGAGGATGATTTAGGGCTTCCTCAATATTTCTTACAGGACCCGCAGGAACACCAGCAGATAATAGCTTTTCAGAAAATTCAACACCATCTACATTCTTTAAGGCATCTTCTAAATATTTAGTTAAGTCTTCTCTATTGTTAACTCTATCGCCGTTTGAAAGAAATCTTTCATCTGTAATGAGATGATCTACTTTCAGAGCTTTGCATAATCTTGCAAATCCTGCGTCATTTCCAATTCCCATAAAAATTTCATTAGTTGCAGTTTTAAATTTATCATAAGGTGCAATATTTGGATGAGCATTACCTGTAGCTTTACCAGGTTTTTTGGACAAAAAATAATTTCCTGTATGAGGATGCATTAATGCTAGTGCGGAATCATAAAGAGACATATCGATAAATTGACCTAGTCCTGATTTGTGTCTCTCTTGGAGTGCCATTAATATTCCAATCGTAGCGTACAACCCTGTACCCATATCAACTACTGGCGCACCAACCCTTACATCTCCTCCATTTGGATGTCCATTGATAGACATCATTCCAGTCATAGCTTGAACAATTGCATCGTATCCAGGAGCTCCTCCTAAAGGTCCTTCAGCTCCAAAACCAGATATTCGGCAATGAATTAGCTTAGGAAATTTGTCTTTTAAAACTTCTTCATAACCAAGGTTCCATTTTTCCATTGTGCCAGTTTTAAAATTTTCAATAACAACATCTGAAGTTTCAAGAAGTTCTAGAATTATGTTTCTACCTTCTTGTTTTGTTAAATCAACAGCAACAGATTTTTTATTTCTATTTACAT
>CABZSR010000036.1 GCA_902528415.1 uncultured SAR116 cluster alpha proteobacterium
AAGAAAAGGAGATTTATAAATCTCAGATTGATTTACAACCTGAAGATAGCTTATATTTTGGAGGATTTCCAGATAACAATGATAAATCAAAAATGTTAGATTTTCATAATGCCGATTGGGAAGAAAAGTTTTATATATCAAACCATTTTAAAGATCAAAGATATAAATATTTTGCTCAAAGATTAATTTACGAAGAAGCACCTTTAGTACTTCCCAAATCCGATTATGATTTTATTCATAAAATTATTGCAAAACAAATTTTAAGCACTGATAATGAAAAGTGGAACACAATACCAAAATCTTATCATGAATTAGATACTCTTAGAGAACAATTTGAGATCAAGGGTGATGACGAAAAACTATTATTTTTAGAAGAATTAGATAAGTTTCTTCAAGATCTGGAAAAGAAATATCAATAAATTATAATTAGCAAAGAAAGTTAGGAGATTAAAAAAATGGCAACCAATAAAACTAATGACCAAAAATTTAAAGAAGATGTTTTAGAATCAAAAGAACCAGTTTTAGTTGATTTTTGGGCAGAATGGTGTGGCCCCTGTAAAGCTATTGGTCCGTCTCTTGAGGAATTATCTGAAGAAATGGCTACCAAACTGAAAATAGTGAAAATTAATGTTGACGAGAATCCTTCAACATCGCAAGCTTACGGTATAAGAAGTATTCCAGCTTTAATGATTTTCAAAGATGGTCAAAAAATATCTGAAAAAATGGGTGCGTTACCAAAATCAGCTCTTGAAACTTGGGTTAACGAGACAATTTAATCAATCTTTGTTTTATTAAATTTTAAAGTATTTCCTGCTAAATAAAGCGATCCAGTAATTAAAAGAGGTATATCTTTTTCAGCATATTGTAAGGCATCTTCCAAATTTTGTGCAGGAAATACTTCTAACCCTATTTTTTTTAATTTTATAATTATTTCATCTGGAGAATATGATGACTCTACTTCAGGAATAGCCATAGCAAACACTTTATTAATATGATTTTTGAATATTTTTACAAAATTTTCAACGTCTCTATTTTTCAACATGCCAATTATTATATTCCATTTTCCTATAGATTTTTTATTTAAAAATTGATTCAACACATATGCACTATCATTATTATGTGCACCGTCTAGGATTGTAATGTTATTTCTATAATTGATAATTTTTCCATGTCTTATCTGATGAATTCTTCCAGGCCAATTCGCTTGTTTTAAAGCTAAATTTGTCTTTGATAAGGATATTAATGGTAATATTTTTTTTGCAGCAGTATAAGCTGTAGACGCATTCTCATATTGATGATCACCACTTAATCCAAGTATTGTATTTGTAGAAATATTTTCAATATCAATTATTTCAGTTTTTAAATTTTTTGCGCATGCTAAAAGAGTTTGACGTGCTTTTATATTCTTTTGCTTCGCAATAATAACTGGGGTGTTTTTTCTAAAAATTCCAGCCTTTTCACGCGCTATCTCTTCAATTTTTTCTCCGAGAAACTCAATATGATCAAAACCTATTTTAGTTATTATAGTAAGTTTTTTATTTTCAATAATATTTGTGGCATCTAATCTACCACCCATGCCTGTTTCAAATATATTCACGTCACTTGGTTGTCTTTCAAAAGCAATTATAGCTGCTGCTGTCGTTATTTCAAAAAATGTAATTGGGTTATTAGCATTTTTGGTTTCTAATTCTTCTAAAATTTTAATCAGTTTTTCATCTGAAATAAACTTATTCTTTATTCTTATACGTTCATTAAAATTAATTAAATGAGGTGATGTATATAAATTTACTGATAATTTATGATTTTCCAATATTTCCTTGAGAAAAGATGCTGTTGAACCTTTGCCATTGGTACCTGCAATATGAATTACATTTTGTAACCTGTTATGTGGGTTATTGAATTTTTTCATTAATAATTTTAATCTGGAAAGATCAAAGTCTATCAGTTTCGGGTGAAGTGAAAACATTCTATTTAATGTGTGTGATAATTTATGTTTTTTTTTCATTTTATTAAAAATATTAATCTTTATTGTTAATTAATATAGAAAGTTAATGTTTTTAATAAATGTGAAATTTTTTCTTTTTGCTCAGATCTAGGAATAACAATGTCTATCATACCATGAGATCTTAAATATTCAGCTGTTTGAAAATTTTCTGGAAGGTTTTCTTTAACAGTTTCTTCAATTACTCTTCTGCCAGCAAATCCAACTATTGCCCCTGGTTCTGCTATATGGATGTCTCCAAGCATTGCAAAACTAGCTGTAACTCCGCCGGTTGTAGGATTGGCAAGTAGAACAATATAGGGTAAATTTTGCTTTTTAACTTTATTAATTGCAATTGTTGTTCTTGGCATTTGCATCAAGGAAAATATACCTTCCTGCATCCTTGCTCCACCTGAAGATGGCACTACTATTAAAGAGCATTGTCTTTTTATCGCTTCTTTAGCAGCTACTATCAATCCATCACCTACATATCTTCCCATAGATCCAGCCATAAATGAAAAGTCAAAACATGCTAAAACTACTGGTATTTTATTTACAAGACCAAAACTTACCAACAATGCGTCTTCTAATTTTGTTTTATTTTGAGCATCTTTTATACGATCAATATATTTTTTTTTATCTTTGAAATTAATGGGATCTAATTTTAATTTTGGTATTAAAATATCTTCAATAGTATCCTTGTCTAAAAGAAAATTTATTCTTTCTCTTGCAGACAGATGGTCGTGAAAACCACATGATTTACAAACATTATTGCTTTCATGAAATTCTTTATGAAATATCATTTGAGAACATGATTTACATTTAATCCACAAGATTTCTTCAGGCTCTTTTATCTTAACAAAAGCCTTGAACTTAGGTAATACTGTTTCTTTAATCCAATTCAATTCTAAACTCTTTATTCTTTATATAAATATACAATAAGGCTTAATTATGTTTAACATTTTCTGACACTTTACTTATAAAATCTAAACATGAATTAAGTGTTAGTTTTGTAGGATTATCGTCATTATCTAATGATGATTTTATTAAATCAACTACTGCAGACCCTACGACTATACCATCTGAAATTTTAGCCATGGATGATGCTTGTGAAGGTGATCTAATTCCAAATCCTATAACTACTGGTAGATCAGTAACAGTTGTTATTTTTTTCAAATTTATTGATACATTCGCTACATTTGGAGCTTGTGTCCCCGTAATTCCTGTTATTGAGACATAATATACAAACCCAGTTGCATTGATTAATATTTTATTAAGCCTTTCCTCATCCGTCGTAGGTGTAACTAGTCTAATCACACTCAATTTATTTCTTTCAGCTTCAATATAAAATTCTTCATCTTCTTCTGGTGGTAAATCAACAATAATTAGGCCATCAACTCCAATTTCGATGCATTTATTTATAAAATTTTTTTTACCAAATTTATATATGGGGTTGTAATATCCCATCAAGATAATTGGTGTATGATTATTTTTTTTTCTAAAGTTTTCTACTAGATACAAACATTTTGTTAAGTTTGTGCCTGATTTAAGGGCTCTTTGACTTGATAGTTGAATTGAAGGTCCGTCAGCCATTGGATCAGAAAAGGGCATTCCAATTTCAATAAAATCCACACCGTTTTCGGGCAACTTTTTTATTAGATTAAGAGAGCTTTTAAAATCAGGATCTCCAGCTGTTAAAAAAATTCCAACAGCTTTTTTATCATTTTTTTTAAGTTCATTAAAAGTTTGTTTAATACGGTTCATCAGCTTTTATTAATTTTATTTCTTCATTATTAATGGTAATACTGATGACAAATCTTTATCTCCTCTACCACACATATTCATAATTATAATCTGACCTTTTCTTTTAGTAGCAAGTTCACCAGTAATATGTAAAGCATGAGCTGGTTCAAGTGCAGGTATAATTCCTTCTAATCTACTACACAGCTTAAAAGCAATTAAACTTTCCTCATCTGTCGTCGATAAATATTTAATCCTTCCTATATCATATAACCAAGAATGCTCGGGACCTATACCAGGATAGTCAAGTCCGGCAGAAATTGAGTGTGCGTCATTTATTTGTCCATTATTGTCTTGAAGTAAATAAGTTCTGTTGCCATGAAGTATGCCAGGAGATCCAGCTGAGAGGGAAGCAGCGTGAAAGTCAGATTTCAGACCTTTACCGGCAGCTTCCACACCAAAGATTTCGACCTCTTTATCATCAAGAAAAGGATGGAATAATCCCAAAGCATTAGATCCACCCCCAATACACGCAACTAAAACATCAGGTAGTCTATTTTCTTTTTCTAAAATTTGTTTTTTTGCTTCTTCTCCTATTACAGATTGAAAGTCTCGAACCATTTTTGGATAAGGATGAGGTCCAGCAGCAGTCCCAATAATATAAAAATGTGTATTAGCGTTTGACACCCAAAATCTTAACGCATCATTCATTGCATCTTTTAAAGTACCAGTTCCTGAAGTTACTGGTGTAATTTTAGCACCTAATAATTGCATTCTTTGAACATTAGGTTTTTGTCTTTCAATATCCATTGCACCCATAAAAACTTCACACTCAAATCCGAATAGGGCACATGCCGTTGCAGTTGCTACACCATGTTGACCTGCACCAGTTTCAGCAATTATTTTATTTTTACCCATTTTTTTAGCTAATAAAATTTGGCCTATTACATTATTAATTTTATGTGCTCCAGTATGATTAAGCTCGTCTCTTTTCAGGTAGATCTTTGCTCCCCCAAAGTGTTCAGTTAATCTTTCTGCAAAGTATAAAGGGCTAGGTCTTCCTATGTAATCTCTTCTATACATTTCTAATTCATTAATAAAAGATTGATTTTTAATTGCCTTTTCATATGAATTTTCTACTTCAAGAATAAGAGGCATTAATGTTTCTGCAACAAATCTTCCACCATGAATTCCAAATTTACCATTTGAATCAGGTCCTTTTTTTAAACTATTTAAATTAATTTCTGACATAATTAATCCATTATAAATTTCTACATTTTAAAACAAAGTTTTTAATTAATAGGGGATCCTTAACACCTTTTATTGTTTCAAGTCCAGATGAAATATCTATCGCCGGTGGTCTAGTTATATCAATTGCTTCACTTATATTATTTATATTTAAACCTCCAGCAAGCATCCATTTTTTTTTTGATTTATAATTTTTTAAAATTTTCCAATCAAATTTTTTACCATTTCCACCAGGCAATTCCTCTGACGGTGCATCTAATATTAAAATATCACAAATTTCTGCATATGTTTTAATGTGTCTTTTTAAATCTATATTTTTTTTAATACCAATTCCTTTGATTAAAGGGATTTTAAATTTATCTTTAATATTTTCACATCTTTTAGGCGACTCTTCTCCATGTAGTTGAATATAATCTGGTTTTATAAATTTTTTAATTTCTTGTAAAAAAATATCGTCAGGATTTACAGTTAAAGCAACTATTTTGGATTTTTTAGTTCTATTTTTTGTTAGCAATTTAGCTTTCGTTATTGATAAATTCCTAGGAGATTTATGATAAAAAACTAAACCAATATAGTTAACACCGATATTTAAAGCAGCATTCATTGAAATTTGATCATTTATACCACAAATCTTAATTTCAAATGAATGTTTCATTACATATAAACTAGATGAAAAATCAAACTTATAAGTATCATTTATTGATACGATCTTTCATTGCTTTGCCCATTCTAAAGAAAGGAATATTTTTTGACGGTACAGCTACAACGGCGCCACTTTTAGGATTTCTGGCAATTCTAGCCTCTCTTTTCTTAACATCAAACACTCCAAAACCTCGTAATTCAACTCTTTCATTTTTACTCAAAGCAAAGCTAAGAGTATTGAAAAATACATTAATTATTTTGCTTGCATCTTTTTGATACAATTCAGGATTAATATTAGCAATTTTTATTATTAAATCTGATTTATTCAATATTACACCCTTTTAATCATATTATAAAGAACTTGTATCTTTCTTAGCCAACGCAGCTCCTAAAATATCACCTAAACTCGCGCCACTATCAGACGATCCGTACTCAGCCATAGCCTTCTTTTCTTCTTCTATTTCTTTTGCTTTAATTGAAAGTGAAATTTTTCTACTCTTTTTGTCAATATTAATAACTGCAGCATCAATTTTATCACCCACACCATATCTGTCGGTTTTTTGATCTGCTCTTTCGCGTGATAGGTCACTTTTCTTTATAAACCCTTTTAGACTTTCACCAACGTTAACTTCAAGACCGTTATCAATAATATTTGAAATTGTGCAAGTAACTGTTGAACCTTTTCTTATATTTCCTATTTCTGTAGCAGTTACGTCTTCAGTTAATTGCTTGATTCCAAGAGAAATACGTTCTTTATCTATATCAATGTCTAATATTTTGGCTTTTATTAAACTTCCTTTAGTATATGTTTTTATTAACTCATCTCCATTGCCATCCCAACTTAAATCTGATAGATGAACTAAACCATCTATATCTTCAGAAAGTCCTATGAATAAACCAAATTCGGTAATATTCCTTATCTCACCTTCAATTGTTTCTCCGACTTTTTTGTTTGATTTATAATTTTCCCATGGGTTATCTACACATTGTTTTATTCCTAAAGAGATTCTCCTTTTATGAACATCTATTTCTAGTACCATTACTTCAACTTTTTCTGAAGTAGATACTATTTTGCCAGGATGGACATTTTTTTTCGTCCAACTCATTTCTGAAACATGCACTAGGCCTTCTATCCCATCTTCCAATTCAACAAAAGAGCCGTAATCTGTAATATTTGTTACAATGCCTGTCATTTTTGAACCAACTGGGAACCGTTCAAAAACTTGTACCCATGGATCCTCAGTAAGTTGTTTTATTCCTAATGAAATTCTTTGTGTTTCGTCATTAAATTTTATAACTTTAACCTGAACAGATTGACCAATCTGTAAAGCTTCTGACGGATGGTTAATTCTTTTCCATGAAATATCTGTTACATGCAATAGACCATCGACACCACCTAAATCAACAAAAGCGCCATAATCAGTAATATTTTTAATAACGCCTTGTAGAACTTGGCCTTCCTCAAGATTAGCAACTAGTTCAGATCTTGCTTCTGCTCTACTATCTTCTAAAACAGCTCTTCGTGATACAACAATGTTACCTCTTCTTCTATCCATTTTCAAAATCTGAAATGGCTGAGGCGTTCCCATCAAAACACCTAAATCTTTAATAGGCCTAATATCAACTTGACTACCGGGTAAGAAAGCAGTTGCGCCTTCAAGATCAACTGTAAATCCACCTTTTACCCTACCGAATATAACTCCATTAACTCTTTGTTGTTTTTCGAGAGCTTTTTCTAGGTTTACCCAGGACTCTTCTCGCCTTGCTTTTTCCCTACTTAATATAGCATGTCCGTTAATATCTTCTAACCTTTCAATATAAACTTCAACTACGTCTCCAGCACTTATTTTAATATCTTCTTCATTATTTCCAAATTCTCTTAATGGAACTCTCCCTTCAGACTTAAGTCCTACATCAATTAAAATCATATCTTTCTCAACTGACAATACTGTGCCAGCAACAACTGAACCTTCGATGCTTGTCATTTCTTGAAAGCTTTCGTCTAGTAATTCTGCAAAGCTTTCATTTACAGGTGAGGCTGTTACATCAGCTTGGGACAATATTTATTCTCCTATTTTTATTAGCATATAAGCAATTTACTGAGGTTATAATTATGGAAACAAAAGAAATCAATCTAATAATTATAATAAAATAAATTTTCAGTAGGTTATTTGTTTATTTAATTTGCTAAAACCTCCATATCTTTAGCATCTCATTTTTTTCTTTCAATAATATCTGCAACCTTTAACAATAATTCTTCAGGATTGATTGAGGTAGTATCGATAACATAAGCATCTTTAGCTGGAACTAAAGGTGATATTTTTCTGTTACTATCCAGTCTATCCCTTTCTTTCATACTATTCATCAAAGCCTGCAACATACACTTTTCATCATTTTCATGCAAGAAAGATATGTTTTTTTCTAAGAATCTTCTTTTAGCTCTTATTTCTAATGACGCGGTAATAAAGAACTTAAAATCTGCATTTGGTAGAATTGTGGTACCAATATCTCTTCCATCTAAAATACAACCACCAAATTTTTTTTTACTTGAATTGTTAAATTCTTTTTGTTTGTTGTTTAAAATCTTTCTAAGATCAGGAAAAGTAGCAATTTTTGATGCAAGTTTAGCAACATCTTCAGTTCTTAAATTTGTATTTTTCAATTCTATGAAATTTAACATCATTGCAAAATCACAACTGATTTGTTCTAATTCTGTTGAGTTGACTTTATTATCCTTTATAAGCTCATGAGCTACCTTTCGATACAACAATCCTGTATCTAAATAAGGAAAACTATATTTATCAGATAGTTTTTTGCCTAAAGTACCTTTTCCAGAAGCCGCTGTTCCATCAATTGCTATTTCTATCATTAAAAATTGTTTTTTCTGTTAATTAAAAAAATTTAGGTTAGTACCAATCCTATTCATTTTTTGCATAAAAAAAGGAAAAGAAGAATTTATTGTATCTGTGTTTCTTACAATAATTGCTTTTTCAGTGATTAAACCTAAACATAAAAAAGACATAGCAATTCTATGGTCTAAATTGGAATCAATCTCTACATTACCTATTATTTTAGTATTTGGACCTTTTCCCTCTATAACCATGCTGTCGCTCGTTTCATGAGTAACCACACCTATTTTTTGCAAACCCTCACAAACTGTTTTTATCCTGTCAGTTTCCTTATATCTAAGTTCTTCAACCCCTTCCATTACTGTGTTTCCTACTGCTCTGGTTGCTGCTATTGATAGTATAGGGTATTCGTCAATCATAGATGCAGCTCTTGATTTAGGGACGGTTATTCCCTTCAAGCTACTTGAACTAGCAGTAATATCAGCAATCAATTCACCATTCTTTTCTCTATGGTTGGAAAACTGAATATTGGCACCCATTTCAATCAGTGTTTTATATAAACCAGTCCTAAGCTCGTTTATGCACACATTCTCAACTTTAATTTTACTATTAGGAGTTATTATAGCAGAAACTATTGGAAATGCTGCACTAGATGGGTCTGCCGGAATACTAAGATTTAATGGCTTTAGTTCAGGGATACCGTCTAAAGTTATTTCCCATGACATATCATCTAATTGATGTGTTGAAATATTAGCACCAAAAAATTTCAGCATTCTTTCTGTATGATCCCTCGATAAAGATGGTTCTACAATTGTTGTTTTTCCTAATGAGGACAACCCTGCAAGTAATATACTGGATTTAACTTGAGCAGATGAAACAGGGCTTTCATATTTAATTGGTAAAGGAATTTTACTACCTTGTATTTTAATTGGTAAATTACTAGTTTGACCCTTTATTACTGCACCTGTTTTTTTTAAGGGAGTTGTCACTCTTTTCATTGGTCTTTTTGATAAAGACACGTCTCCTATAAATGTAGCTTCAACGTCAGATCCTGCTACTAATCCCATTAGCAATCTAGCCCCAGTTCCAGAATTACCCATATTTAGTGTATAGTTAGAGCCAAAAAAATTACCTATTCCACTTCCAAAAACCTCCCATTTATCATTTAATTTATTTATTTTAACTCCTAGAATTTTTAGAGCTTCAGCTGTTGCAATAACGTCTTCACTT
>CABZSR010000037.1 GCA_902528415.1 uncultured SAR116 cluster alpha proteobacterium
TGTTGTGCAAATGGTTGTTGCAGTGATGGTTGCAAAACAGGAGAATGCAGCAGCAATTGTTGTAGTGACGGATGTTGTAGTGACACAGTTAACTGTTGCTCTGAGTAAAAAAGTTTATTTCTTTTTACTTTTCCAAGTGCCCCCATATTGGTAAGTATTTCCAAATAAATTTTTAATTTGTTTTAAACAATTTCTACAAAGAAATACCCAATCTTTTATTTCATCGTATCTACAACGATACATCACATCTTTTTGTTTAGAACATTTAAAACATTCTTTTATTCTTAATTTGGACATTAGATATTATAAGTTCTTAGTATTATGATTTTCATCCAACAATTTGAAGTTTTTATTATTTAATGCTTCAAACTTGGCACAATTTATACATACATTATAAAAGTTAAAATTTTCGTCAATTTTGCACTTGTAAAACTCTTCGTGTGGAAATTTACATATGTAACATTTTTTCATACTTACAATTATTCCGAATACTAAGGTTTTAATATTAAGGAATTTATTTATTTATTTTTTAATTTTAAAATTAATTCAAATATTATGCACATAAATAATGATTATTTTCTCAAATTATATTACTTTAATAATTATTGGTAGCGGAGGAGGGACTTGAACCCCCGACACCCGGATTATGATTCCGGTGCTCTAACCTTATAACTCATTGATTAATAATAATATTTTTATTAGTGAATATTAACTGTCACACCTCCGTCACAACGGAGGGTGAAAAGTGGCTAGTTTTCGTAAAAGAAATAACTTGTGGCAAGCACAAGTAAGAAACAGAAAAATAGGATCTATATCAAAATCATTTCATATTAAATCTGAAGCTCAGAAATGGGCAAAAGAACAAGAAGTTTTAATGCAGTCTGGTCAATGGTTGAAGGTCAAAGAGCAGTCATTCAGTCTACATACTCTTATAACTAAATATAAAAATGAAATTACTTCAAAGAAAATAGGATACATTACAGAAGATCAAAGGTTAAGAAGGTTACTTACAGAAAAAGATCTTATGAAAATACCTTTAGAAAGACTCCACCCCCCTATTCTAGCTGCCTTCAGAGACAGAAGACTTAAGGATGGAGTTCGAGCTTGTCAGTATGATCTAGTTTTAATCAGACATGCATGGAATATTGCATGTATAGAGTGGGGTTGGGACTTAGGTGATAATCCAGTTGAAAAGATAAGAGTGCCTAAAAATAATCCTCCTAGAGAAAGACGACTAAAACCTGGTGAATATGAACGACTAAAAAAAGCATCTTCTGAAACTAAGGTTTGGTATCTATGGCCCGTTATTGATTTTGCTATTGAAACTGGAATGAGACGAAGTGAAATTTTAGGTATGAAGTGGGAGCATATTGCCGTAGATAATCAAAGAATCCTTTTACCTTTAACAAAGAATGGTAGTTCGAGATGGGTACCTCTTACTAAGAAAGCTATGGATATATTAGATCAAGCTCCACGAACGACTGATCATGTCTTCCCTATTACAGATGTGGCTTTAAGACAATCATGGGAAAGGCTTCGTAATAGAGCTAACTTAATTGACTTTACTTTCCACGATTTAGGACATGAGGCAATGTCATGTATGTTTGAAAAAGGGTTGAATGTGCCGGAGGTTGCATCCATGAGTGGTCATAAGACAGTTAGTCAGTTGTTTAGATATGTCCAAGTTAATGCTAGGTTATGAACCTGCGAGCTAAGAATTTAAAATCTAATTATATATTTTATATAAATTATAGAATAAAATTGATCATATATTAGAAGTAGGGTCAAATTGTCAAATTTAGAAAATGATATTATTAAACTTAAACATTTAATTAATAAAAAAAAATTTATTGAAATTGAAAAATATAGTAAAAATTTACTTATAAAACATTCTGAGTCATATGAAATTAATTTCATTACTGGAACAATTTATCTAGCTAACAAAAAAGCAATTTCAGGTTTGCCTTTGTTACTTAAAGCTAACAAAATAAATCCATCTAGTAGTATATGTCTCTTTAATATTTCAATATGTTATAAGCAATTAAAAAATTTACCTCAATATAAAAAATATTTAGATTTAGCTCACCTTTCTGACCCAAATAATTTAGAAATCATTTGTGAATTAGGTTTTTTTCATATGTACATAAATGAAATTCAGACTTCTATTTCTTATTATGAAAATACACTTAAATATAAAATTAATGACACGAATTTTATTTTAAACTTAAGTCAGTCTTACTTTAAAGTTGGCCGTTCACATGACGTTATAGAAATTTGTCTCCAATATATTAAAAACGG
This sequence comes from uncultured SAR116 cluster alpha proteobacterium, assembly GCA_902528415.1. Classification (GTDB taxonomy): domain Bacteria; phylum Pseudomonadota; class Alphaproteobacteria; order Puniceispirillales; family Marisalimonadaceae; genus Marisalimonas. The sequence continues at coordinate 2,299 of CABZSR010000037.1, forward strand.
AAATATTAACTCCAAAGTGTTTAACTCGTTAGCAATAGCTTATAAAAACATTGGTGATTTAATTAATGCTAAATTATATTTAGAAAAAGCAATTAAACTTGCACCTTACTATTTTCAAGCCCACAGAAATCTATCTTCGCTAACTAATTATGAACCTAATAACAAACATCTCACACAAATGGAGTTATTAATAAAAACTTATAATACTGATATTGATTTAAAACTTGCATTGTCAAAAGCCTATAAGGATCTCAAAATTAAATCGAACTATTTTAATCAACTTGAATCCGCAAATAAATTAAAAAAGGATGAATTAAAATTTAATATAAATTTTGAAAAAATTAAATTTTTAAAAATTAAATCTATATTTAATAATAATAATTTAAAAAATTTTTCTTATAAAAATGACTCATTAATCCCTATTTTTATTTTAGGCTTGCCTAGATCCGGGACTACCCTAACAGAAAATATTATTTCATCGCATTCTCAAGTTTATGCAGGTGGAGAATTAGATGCGATGCAAAATTTAGGAGACCAAGTTTTATATAATGAAAAAATTAAAAGTCTAAATGATAAAAGTCTTCTAAATAAGTTTAGAGAATATTACTCTAATAATTTACCCAAATTAGAAAAAAAAAGATTCTACATAACAGATAAAATGCCTTTAAACTTTTTATGGATTGGTCTAATTCTTAAATGTTTTCCAAATGCTAAAATTATTCATTTAATACGTAACCCTATTGCTACTTGTTGGTCAATTTACAATACTTACTTCTCAGGAAATGGTAACGCTTTTTCATATGATCAGTTAGATATATATGAATATTACAATTTATATTCAGACCTCATGAAACATTGGAATAGTCAATATTCAAATAAAATATATAATCTTGATTATGAAAATTTAACAAGAAAGCCTAATCAAGAAATTAAAAAATTATTAAAATATTGCGAATTAAATATAGAAAAAGATTGTTTTAAACCTCATCTAAATAAAAGGGTTATAAGTACTGCCAGCTCTATTCAAGCAAGAGAAAAAATCTATACTGGAAGCTCAAATGTCTGGGAAATATATAAAGAGTTTATTTCAGCTAAAATTCTATCCTTAGACTCAAAAAACAGAGTATGACTTTAACAAGAACAAATCAATTTTCGATTTATTTACTTTTTTTAAAGAATAACATAAATAGAAGAATCAAACATAAAAACACATTACAATTTTCTAAATTACAAGTTACTCAAACTAATACTTTTCATAATTATATAATAAATTAAATGAAGTTTTTTAAAATTTTACTTATGTCTCCAAGTGCATTTTATATGTTTATTTTGTCATAAAATTATATTTATTTTAAAATACATTATGTTATATCTAAATTATGACAAATAAAGACAAATATGCTTTCTCTCCAAAAGTTCTCAAGTCTAAGCATATTTGGACAGTAAAGTCTATTACTAAACTTCTTTATGAAGAGACGACTATAGCAAGTCTCAAGGCTACAGAGCGTGCCATTCAAGCTAGCAGTATTAATTTTTCTACTCTTAATGAATTTATGATTACCGACGAGCACTCACGGCCAGCTAAACGCCTAGTTCTTGATCAATTAATAGAATTTTCTCGGAAAAAAAGAAAGTTAATCCTTTTTGTTCAGGATCTTAAAGTTGAAGATGACCAAAAATTTCTTGCATTAAACGATGCACGCGGGGGACGCAAATGGCTTCGCCTTAATCCAGATTTTAAAACCATAAATGCGCTTGAAAGTGCTTTGATCACTTTATCTGAATGTGTGAAAAAAAATATATTATTGATACCGTCAGGTTCGATAGTTATACCATTTCGTAAACTTATAAAACACTATCGTAGCCATCAGTTAGTTAACAAAGATAAAAGTACGGTGACAGTTGCACTAGAAATCTATTCACATGGCAAAGGTGAAATTTTAGAAAAAACTAATTCTAGACATCGTCACCGTTTACCAACTGAGATGACAAATTTAGATAGACTCGAGTCTGAGTCGATTCACATTATTAGGGAAGTAATATCTGAAGCAAAGAATCCTGTGATGCTATATTCTATTGGTAAAGATTCGTCTGTTATGCTCCATTTGGCACGTAAAGCTTTCTTCCCAAGTCGACCTCCCTTTCCATTGTTGCACATCGATACATGCTGGAAATTTCAATCAATGTATGATTTCCGTGACTATACCGCTTCCAAATCAGGAATGGAACTTTTAATACATATAAACCCAGAAGGTGTTGCAGAAAATATCAACCCATTTGAACATGGTTCAGAAAACCATACCTATATCATGAAAACGCAATCTCTAAAAATGGCACTTAATCATTACAAGTTTGACGTGGCATTTGGTGGTGCTCGACGTGATGAGGAAAAGAGCAGAGCAAAAGAGCGTATCTTTTCATTTCGAACAGCAACTCATAGTTGGAACCCAAAAAATCAGCGTCCTGAACTTTGGAATTTATATAACGGCAAGAAAAAACCTAATGAGACCATAAGGGTTTTTCCTATTTCAAATTGGACAGAACTTGATATCTGGTCCTATATCTACCGCGAACAAATCCCAATTGTTCCACTCTACTTCGCTGCTGACCGTCCGGTAGTAGAACGCAATGGAATGCAGATGATGGTTGATGACGATAGATTACCTCTTCATACAAACGAAATAATAAAATTAAAAAAAATTAGATTTCGCACTTTAGGATGCTATCCGCTAACGATGGCTATTGAGTCTGAAGCGGATGATATAGCTTCAATAATTCTTGAGCTTTTAAGTACTCAAAACAGTGAACGTCAGGGTCGTTCAATTGATACTGACTCTGACGCATCAATGGAGAAAAAAAAGCAAGAGGGCTATTTTTAATGGTAACAAAATCAGAAGCTTTGAAGCAGGTTAACAAATACCTACAGGGACAAGCAAAGCTCGATACCTTACGTTTTATTACTTGTGGTAGTGTGGATGACGGAAAGAGCACCCTAATTGGAAGAATGTTTTTTGAAGCTCAAATGATTTATGAAGATCAAGTCAAATTACTACAAACTGACTCTAAAAAAATTGGGACACAAGGAGATAATATAGATTTTGCCCTTTTAGTAGATGGCTTGTCTTCTGAACGAGAGCAAGGTATTACCATCGATGTTGCCTACCGTTTTTTAACAACCAAACACAGAAAGTTCATCATAGCAGACACACCTGGACATGAACAGTATACACGAAATATGGTGACAGGTGCTTCTACTGCCGATGTAGCTGTGATTTTAATTGATGCAAGTCAAGGTATACTCCCACAAACACGACGACACTCAATGATTTGTTCAGTACTTGGAATAAGCAAAGTGATTGTTGCTGTCAATAAAATGGATCTTATAAAATATAAACAAAAAAAGTTTAATGATATATTTGATTCATATAATACTTTTGCAAATCAACTCGAATTTGACCAAATCACAGCTATACCAATCTCAGCGCTTAAAGGAGATAATATTATACACAAATCAAGCCAAATGCATTGGTATCAAGGACCAACACTCTTAGACTTTTTAGAGACAGTTGATAGGCGCACCTCGAGTGAAGATTGTACTCTTAGTTTTCCTATACAATGGGTAAATCGTCCCAATTTAAATTTCAGGGGGTATTCTGGAACAATTGAGTCAGGGACAGCAAAAATAGGCCAATTAATTAAAATATTACCATCTGGTGAAACCGCAGCAATTAGAGAAATCATACTATTTGAAGATAAGTTGCGATCGGCTAAAACTGGTCAAGCAGTAACTATAAGACTTGATAAAGAAATAGATGCTTCAAGAGGCGATGTAATTGTTGCAAGAAATACTAACTGTGGGGTGTCAGACCATTTTGAAGTAAACTTAGTATGGATGCATACAGAGCCTGGATATATTGGTCGTAGTTTCTGGCTAAAGATAGGTACAACTCAAGTCAATGCTCACATCACAACTTTAAAGTATAAAGTAAATATCAACACATTTGAACATTTGTCGGTAAGACAACTAGAACTTAATGATTTAGCTGTTGTTAATATCAAAACAGACCAGAAAATTGTGTTTGAAAGTTACAGCGACTGCAAACCTCTAGGTGCTTTTATACTTATTGATCGTATGAGTCATCAAACTGTTGCAGCAGGCATGATAAAATTTTCGCTGCGTCGTGCAACTAATCTATTTCAACAAAAGCTAAATATTAATAAAGAAAATCGTCGACAGCTAAATGGTCATTGTAGCCGCGTGCTCTGGTTTACTGGTCTATCAGGATCTGGAAAGTCGACATTAGCAAACGCGCTTGAAAAAAAACTTCATGATCTTGGTATTCATACATATCTTCTAGATGGGGACAATGTACGTCTTGGATTAAATAATGATCTTGGATTCACCGATGCTGATCGAATCGAAAATATTCGTAGAATTGGTGAAGTTGCGAGGTTGATGGTTGATGCAGGTATTGTTGTTCTAACTGCATTTATTTCACCCTTCAGGGCTGAACGCGAAATGGTACGTGATTTATTTGAAAAGGGTGAATTTTTTGAAATTTTTGTTGACACACCCCTCCACATTGCAGAACAAAGGGACCCTAAGGGCCTTTATAAAAAGGCTCGTCGCGGAGAGATTCCTAATTTTACTGGAATTGGAAGCCCATATGAAGCACCGTTGAAACCAAATATTCATATTAAAACTTCTGAACATTCAGTATCAAAAATTATTGAACAATTAATTTTAAAATTAAATCTTCAATAATAGGTTGCTCTATTCAATATTTGGAGAATTTTCAGTCCTCTGCTCTTGTACAAATATACTTAAAATTTTCAATGAATGATATATGTTAGTAATTGCAAGATTACAATTACTTAAAATAGAAATTTTAAAATTTTGATATTTAATATTCCAAATTTTCTTTTAGCAGTCCAAAGTACAAAATCTCTCTTACAACCAATGAGGATCTTCAAAAAAAATTTTTAAATAAGGTTCAAATTTTCTCCAAGCCTCAGAGCTTCCTTTATATACTTTCTTTTTGACCTGCTGTTGGGAAGCGGTTCTAACGATACGCTTATTTTTTTGAGGTGAAAGACATGCAAACTCCCAATCTAAACTTATGTACTCTATTAATCTTCTTGTCTCACGATCCTGATCTGAAATTAATTTTTCGTATTTCAATTCATAGATCTGATCAGTATATAGATTTTTCCACACATCCATCAAATCTTTATATAATTTAAAATACTCCATAGTATCATGAAGACTATAACTATAGCCAAGACCGTTTATAGAAAAGTAATTCTTAAAATTTGACCAACAAGTAGCAATCGCATCACGATTAACATGAATAATTTTAGCTTCTGGAAACAACTTGATAATTAACCCCAAATAACGGAAGTTGTGAGGCATTTTGTCGGTTACGAATTGATAGCCGTTGGAGACTTTAGCCAACTTGTTCAAATATGCATTACGACAATCCATAAAATTATCAGTGTTTAAAGATTCAAAATTAGTTGCCAATGAAGCTCCAAATTTATGCAAAAATGGCAACTCACCACATCCTTGTACTTTAGAGTGCATAGAAATTATTTGTTCTACTAAGGTTGTACCAGATCTAGGCATGCCCAAAATAAAAATAGGAAAATGCTTTGTAACTTCAGTAGATATATGTAATTTGAAATTTTGCAAAATTGGCGCTATTTTTTTTATCTTTGCAAATAAATATTTGTCTTGTTTTATATTATATCTCAATAATTTTTTTCTAAGCGCACCGCCAGCAACATAATTTTCAAAAGCAGCCTCAAAGTCTCCTAGATCTTCTTTCATTTTTGCAAAAGTATATAAAAATTTGCATCGATCATCATCACTCAAATTAGGATTTTTCAAAAGTTTCTTTACAGCAGTTATCTGAGAGTTTTCAGCTTTGTATTTTACCAAATTACTCAAATTTCTATGAGCCTCAGCATAATTAGGATCAATTAAAATTGAATTTTTATATGCCTTAATTGCCTGATCTAACTTATTCTGTTCCTGAAGGGCATTACCCATATTGTTATGAGCTTCAGCATAATCAGCTTTGATATTAATAGCCTTCACGAAAGATTTAATAGCTTCTTTTAAGTTTCCTTGATATTGAAGTACAACGCCCAAATTATTATAGGTTTGGGCATAATTTTTGTTTAGCGATAGCGCTTTACTAAAAGCATGCATAGCTTGCTCTAGTTCTCCTGAGTCTCTAAAAGCAACCCCAATGTTGTTTTGTACTTCAACATAATTAGCTTTAATGGCTAGAGCTTTTTTGAAAAACTCTATCGCCTCTGTAAGCTTACCTTGACGTTGATGAGTATTGCCTAAGTAGAAGTATGTTTCAGCATTTTTGGGGTTAAATGAAAGAGATGTATTATAAGCCTTTACAGCCTGGTCAAACTTGCCAAGATCTTGAAAAACAAGGCCAATATTATTGTAATAAATAGCTGAATTGGGTTTAAGCAATAATGCTTTTTTAAATAATTTAATAGCTTCATTAAACTTGCCTTGGTCTTGACAAATAATAGCAAGATTATTGTATCCTTCAGCAAATTTTGGGTTTAACTTTATAACTTTTCTAAAAGAGCTTGATGCTTCATCTATTTTACCTAAATTCTTATTGGTCACTCCCAAGATATTCCAAATCATAAATGCATTTGGATATAATCTTATTAATTTTTGAGCATGATCAACAAGAGATGAGAACTGTTTTTGATTAAATAGTTTGATAAGAATGTCTATTACTTCTTTAGGGGGATATAAATAATCATTTTTCTCTATCATGTTTAACTCTGCTTGGTTTTTTCTCTTAGACTTTTAGGATACTTTTGTAAATATTTCTTACATCAATAATCTCACGTTTTTTTTCATATGAATTTGCAACATATATTTTGGTTCAAAATATATTTGTGACAAAAATATTTTACCTCGATATTTCCAATCATGACTTCAAATATGTTAGTATATAATTTTATATTTACAGCAATAATTTACTTAAAATCAAATCTTTTGATGGAATAAAATACAACTTAAATTAACAACTAAGGGTCAATAATGCGATCATCATCGAAAATATACCATCCTATTATTTCTTATATGTGACTTTTTGAGTATATAATTTTTATTTAGGATGTGTTAATTCAAAGCGTTACACGTCAGCCACAATTACATTGACAAATTCAATAAAATTGAGATTTTAGATAAATTAATCAAAGAGTTGTGATCAACAGCTTAGTTAAGTGTAATATTGA
>CABZSR010000038.1 GCA_902528415.1 uncultured SAR116 cluster alpha proteobacterium
TTATCCACGAGCTATAATTTCAGTAACAGATTAAAAAAATTTAATAATTTATGGTTAATGTTAATTAATATATCAACCCAACTTAACTTAATTATTTTAAGACTATCACAATATCATTACGGTACAAATTTGTAACCACTGCCAAATTTATCTAGATAACCAAATTTTGGCTCTAACATATGACCGCCAGAACAAATTATTCTATCATTACAAACCATATCAAATACTTGCTTCCTAGATTTTAGACCTTGTTCAACGTCGACGTCAAAAATTACAGATATATTTGTGTTTGCTAGTTGTAAATTTGGGGTATGAAGAACATCACCCATTTGAACAAAACTGTCATTACCATCATCTATTCTAAATCCACAATGTCCTGGTGTATGGCCAGGTAGAGACACGGGATAAATCCCAGCGACAATTTCTTGATTAGTTTTGATTGTTTTGACCCTTTCCTCATAAGCTTTAATGACCGCTTTATTTAAATCAGCAAAATTTTTCCCATTTATTTCGACATCTTCAAAATCGTCTTTACTCCAAAAATTCAATTCATCTTCTATTACACTAACTACTGCGTTAGGAAACATAGCCTTGCCATCCTTATCAATTGATCCGGCCACATGGTCAGGATGTAAATGTGTAAAAAATATGTCTGTAATGTCCTTTGGTTTCACATTAGCTTTTGCAATTTGTTCATGAATAAAACCACAAGTTGGTCCAAATAAATCTCTGCATCCAGAATCAACTAATAAGATTTTTTCGTCTTTAAATATAAGATAAGCGTTTATTTCACTTAAGGTAAGTTGGTTGTTTTCTTCGTTAACTTTGTTAGAAGTATCCTCATCTAAATTTAAAAGAATTTCTTTAGGTAATGTTAAATCCCCATCTTTCAAAGCTATTACTTTGGTAGATCCTACCATTAATTCTTGTAAATCTGACATTTCCTTCTCCATTAATATAATATTAAGATAAAGCTTAAAAAAAAATTTTTCTCATTTCAATACAAATAATTATTTAGGATTTATAAAAATTCTGACTTAAATTGAGAGAGCTGTATTACCTCACTTGCAGGCTTGTCTTCTCTTAGTCTTTTAATACGAGGAAATCTTAGAGCAACACCTGATTTATGTCGATTACTTGCATTGACAGCATCAAACGCAATTTCAATAACAAACGTTTTTTCAACTTCCCGAACTGGGCCAAATTTTTTTATAGTATTATTTCGAACAAATTTATCTAAAACTTTAAGCTCATTATCGTCAAATCCAAAATAAGCCTTACCAATAGGCGATAATTGATTGCCATTCCACAAACCAAACGTAAAGTCAGAATAGTAAGAGCTTCTTTTACCATGACCTCTAATTGCATACATTAAAACAGCATCAACATTCTTAGGATCTTTTTTCCACTTATACCAATATCCTTTTGGTCGGCCAGAAATGTAAGATCCGTCTATTTTTTTTATCATTAATCCTTCATGTTGATCATCAATGATTTTATTTTTTTTGAAGTTAGATAATTCATCCCAACTACTAAATTTAATGACATTCGATAAATCAAAATACTTATTATTATTTTTTTTAAACCATTTTTCCAATTCAAAACGTCTGCTTTTCCACGTTTTATCTCTTAAATCTTCATTGTTTAAATACAAAATATCGTACAACTTTATAAATGCAGGAAACTCGTCCATATGTTTTTGTGTTACTTTTTTTCTATTTAACCTTTGTTGCAGTGAATTAAAATTCATTGGTGTAAAATCTCTACCAACTAATAATTCACCATCTAAGATTACCATACTATCGGCACTATTTTTAATTTCAGGAAAGGATTGGCTTATATCGTCACCAGTTCGGGAAAAAATCTTTATAGAACTTTTACCTAAAATAATTTGTACTCTAATTCCGTCCCATTTCCATTCTGCTATAAACTGACTTGAAATAAGGGTTTTGAAGTCATTTTTTGATATAGGATTAGCAAGCATCATTGGGTTGAATGTTTTTAACAAATCTATCTTGGGCATAGGTCCATCATTACATAACCAATTAAATAAATTATTATAAGGAGCCTCGATGCCATGCCATATTTTTTCAATATCATCTAATTTTTTATTACTGAATTTAGCTAGGGCAGTTTTTGCCAACCTAGATGATACACCTATCCGTAATCCACCACTAATTAATTTAATTAGTGCCCATCTTTCAGTTTCATCTGCTATAGAAAGATAATTTTTAATAGTTTTATTAACATCAACTTTTTTTAAATTTCTTAATACATCTATTATTTCTGAAATACCTAAAAGAGAACCCAATTCCTTGTGAGGCCAAATTAGAGAAATTGTCTCCGCCAAGTCTCCGACATAGTCATATGAAAGAGTAAATAATTCATTATCGACATTTTCAAAAACAATTTCTTTGATTCTAGAAATTGGAATATTTTTTAATTCCAATTCATTTGTCAAAATAGCTAAGGTATATCCTCTATCTGGATCAGAGGTGTTTTGAAAATAATTAGATAAAATATCAATTTTTCTGTTTCTAGAAGATGTTAATAATAATTTATTTATTAATTCACTAAACTTTTTCACAATTGTTCCTCATCATCTCTTCCAGATAAGGACAAAGCTAAGCCGTTAATGTTATTCATTTTGCACCAATGAACTATCGCCTCTTCTCTTCCATGTGTAACATACACATTTTCTGCATCAGTAAATTTAATGTATTTTGTTAACTCATTCCAATCAGCATGATCAGAAATAATCAAAGGCAATTCAACCAAGCTTTGTTTAGCTCTTTGTTTTATAGACATCCATCCTGAAGCTTGACAAATTATGGGGTCTTCAAATTTTCTTGACCAAATATTTTTAATAGCGGAAGGAGGGGCTAGTATTATTTCTCCGTTATAATCTTTTTTTTTCGTGAGGTTAACTTTAGTAATTTTGCCTAAATCTATATTATTATTGTGATAATATTCGCATAACTTTTCTAAAGATCCATGAATGAAAATTTCTTTATCATAGCCTTGTTGTCTTAACAAATTTATAATTCTTTGTGCCTTTCCGAGAGCATACACGCCTACAAGGTGTGGTCTTTCTGAAAATAAATTTATCGATTTTAAAAGTTTTTTTATCTCTTCATTTTCATTTGGATGCTGAAAAACTGGAAGCCCAAATGTAGCTTCTGTTACCAAAGTATGACATTTTACGGGTTCAAAATCTTTGCATGTTTGATCACTAGTTGTTTTATAATCACCTGTGAAATTAATTTTTTCTCCTTTATATTCAGTTAAGACTTGGACGCTACCTAAAATATGCCCAGCTGGAAAAAATTTAATTAATACATCATTGATTTTGAGTGACTGATTTGTAGGTAATATTTGAAAATTTTCAGCACAATTTTCACCGTATCTAATTTTCATAATTTCTATAGTTTCTAAAGTAGCCAATACATTCTTATGACCGGGTTTCGCGTGATCAGCATGTCCGTGAGTTATTATTGCATTTTCTACTGGCTTATAGGGGTCAATATGTGTATTTATTGGCTTTATATGTAAATTTTTGTCAATCCATTTCATATTTTTAATATATAATAATGTCTGAAAATTTAAAGCTTCAACCTATTCAAAACTGGTTAAAAAAAAATAACTGGTTCTTTTATGATCATCAGCTTGAGACTTTGAACCAGTCTATAAACGGACATGATATTTTACTAATCGCTCCTACAGGAGGAGGAAAGACATTAGCAGGATTTTTACCCTCACTTCATGATTTAATTAATAACAAATTTCCAGATAATAAATTACACACCCTGTATATTTCTCCACTTAAAGCTCTAACTATTGATGTACACAGAAATTTAACAAATCCTATTAAAGATCAAAAATTAGATATAAGAGTTGAAACTAGGACAGGTGACACCTCAGCTTACAAAAAGACAAGACAAAAAGAAGTTCCACCACATATGTTAATGACAACTCCAGAGTCATTGGCTCTATTATTAGCGGACACTCAAGCAAAAGAATATTTTAAATTTTTAAGATATCTAATCATTGATGAAATTCATAGTTTAGTTAACTCAAAAAGAGGGGATTTGCTATCTCTTAATCTTTCTAGACTAAATAATATTTCTCCAAATTGTAAAAGAATAGGTTTGTCAGCAACAATTAAAAATAAGAAATCCACACTAAATTTTTTATCACAGAAAAAAAAATCTAAAATTATTAATATTAGAGAAAAGTCATCTCCCAAAATTGAAATTTTAGAAACTGAAAATAGGGTTCCGTGGTCAGGACATATGGCTGGCTACGCTATTACAGATATATATAAAAAAATTAAACTTTCATCTATGACAATTTTATTCGTTAATACCAGAGCACAAGCTGAACTAGTATTTAATAAACTTTGGCAGGAAAATGAAAATAATTTAAAAATTGCTATACATCATGGGAGTTTACAAAAAGAAATTAGAAGAAAAGTTGAAAACTTAATGTCTCTAGGGGAATTAGACTGCGTTGTTGCAACTAGCTCTCTAGATCTAGGAATTGATTGGGGAAAAGTTGATTTGGTAGTTCAAATAGGTTCCCCAAAAGGAATAGCGAGGTTTTTACAACGAATAGGTAGAAGTAATCATAGATTTGATGAGCCATCAGAGGCACTTTTAGTTCCATCTAATCGGTTTGAGTATTTAGAATGTATTTCTACAATAGCTTCCATCAAAGCAAATTTATTAGATGAAGTTAAAGATAAGGAGGGAAGTCTGGATGTGTTAGCCCAACACATTTTAGGCGTCGCATGTAGCAATCCATTCCAAATTGATGATTTTTTTCTAGAAATAAAAAAGGCCTGGCCATTTCGAAACTTAAAAAAACAAACATTCTTAGATGTTTTAGAGTTTGTCAGAAATGGAGGATATTCTCTAAAGCATTATGAACAATATGCTAAGATAGGGATTAACAAAAATAATTTTTATGCAATAAAAAATAAAAATATAAGAAATAGATACAGGTTAAATGTTGGGACTATAGTTGAATCCTACATGCTTAAAGTAAAGCTAGGGAATAGAACGCTAGGACAAGTAGAGGAGTGGTTTATAGAAGGGCTAAATGAAGGAGACACATTTTTATTTAGTGGTCGAGTTTTAGAATATCAAAGTATCACAAATAATAATATTATTGTAAAATCTACAAATAGTACACATCCTAAAATACCCTCATATGCTGGTGGTAGATTACCTTTAACATCAGAACTTTCGTTTCAAGTGAGGAAGTTAATAAGTAAAAAAGAATATTGGAAACAATTTCCAAATCAAATTAGTGATTGGTTGAAATTACAGAATAAATTTTCAGGGTTACCTTCAGTAGAAGAACTTTTAGTAGAGACTTTTCCTCGCCATATCAAAAATAAAAAAAGATATTTTTTAATTTGTTATACTTTTGAAGGTAGAAATGCTAATCAAACACTGGGTTTTTTAATATCTAAAAAAATGCAGAGAATGGGTTATAAACCTATTAGCTTTGTGGCAACTGACTATGCATTAGCTATATGGTCAATGATCGAAGTTGAAGATATAAATATCATTCTAAATGAAGACATTATGTTAGACGACTTATATGAGTGGTTGGAAGAAACGCCTCTTTTAAAGAAAAACTTTAGAGATGCTGCCATCATATCTGGCTTGATTGAACGAACTATACCTGGACGAAAAAAAACAGGAAAACAAGTAATGTTTAGCTCTGATCTTATATTCAACGTTTTAAAAAAGCATGAGCCTAATCACATCTTACTACAAGTTGCTAGAAATGACTCATATAGGGGGCTTATTGATTTAGACAGATTAGGTGATTTTTTAAAAAGAATTAAAAATAATATTATTCATAAAAGATTAGATAGAATCTCTCCACTTGCAGTTCCATTAGTATTGGAAATAAATAGACAAACTATTGATAAATCAGAGGTTGACGAATATTTTCTTGAAGAATTGGAAAATGAATTATTAACTGAGGTTGGCTTGAATTGAAGACTATAAAGTTTTGTAATCATGGGCTGCAAATATGTAAAGAGGGTATTTTATTTTGGTTAGAAAAAGAAATAGCCATTGTATCAGACTTACATCTTGAAAAAGGTTCGAGCTATGCATCCTCAGGACAATATATACCTCCATATGATAGTGAAGAAACACTTCTAAAGTTATTAGATGTAATAAATAATTATAAAGTTAGTAAAGTAATCTTATTAGGTGATACATTTCACGATAAGAATGCTTTCCTTAGAATGACACCAAAAGTTAGGTTTTTATTTGAAGATTTTACCAAAAAGTATGAGGTTATATTTATCCTCGGAAATCACGAAAATAAAATTAAAATAGAAGGTATTAAATTTTATCAAGAATATATTGTAGATAACATTCATTTTCTTCACGAGGCAATTCAAAAAAATATAAATCAGATTTCAGGTCATTTCCATCCAGTAGCTTCAATAAAAGTAAGCTCAAAAAAAATTATAAGTAAATGTCTAATTCACTCTAATAATCATATAATTTTACCCTCTTTTGGGGAATTTACTGGAGGTTTAAATATAAATGATCCAGTTCTAAAATCTTTTATTAGTGAGGACGCCAATATTTATTTTTTAACAAAAAAATCTATTTATAAATTTTCAAACAAAGATATTGAGTCTCAATATTAAAACGAATTTGGTATGGTTTTTGCATCCCTGCATTAATTATTTTATAATGGAGTTTACAATGTATGGGATTAAAGTTTGGTCATCTGATAACAAAAATGACTGGTATTTACTGAGAGATATGCATGACGGTATAGTGCACGTTTGGGATAAAAAAGAAGATGTACAACGTGTTCAACAAAATTTAAAATGTAATAAGTCTGCTATTACTAAAATTATGTCAAGTGTCATTTTAGATAGGGCACTAAACAAGCGTAAAGAAATTGAACATTTAAAATATTTTCTCAAATAATAGATAGTATTAATTTAATTTTCTGTTTAGATAAATATTCTTTATAAGGATAATTATTAGATGTATTTTTTTAGACAGAATATTTTTGGCATTGCAACAATAAGTGCCATAGTCATTTTATCAGTCTTATTGAGTAAATTTCTTTCATCTAGTAATTTACTAATTTCGTCTGCCTTCCTATGTATTTTTATTGGATTGATTATAGGTAATTTTTTTTCTATTAATGAAAATTTACTTCCTTTTATTAGTTTTTGTTTAAAAAAATTATTAAGAATTGGAATAGCTATTCTTGGTCTTAGTTTAAGTTTATCTGAACTTTTAAACTATGGATCTACTGCAATTATTTTAGTTTCACTAAATATTATAATAGCATTTTTAATAATAATGTTTTTATGTAAAATGTTTAATATACCCAGTAATTTAGGGTATTTAATTACAATGGGCACTTGTATATGCGGTGTAACAGCAGTTATAGCCACTTCTTCAATAATTAAATCTAATAAAGATGAAACTAGTTATGCAGTAGGAATAGTAACTTTATTTGGAATTTTAGCAGTATTTTTTTACCCTTATTTAGCTAATTATTATTTCAATCTATCTCCAGATTTTGCAGGTATATTTTTAGGTGCAGCTATTCACGACACAGCCCAAGTTAGTGCTGCAAGTGTCATTTATTCTGAATTATATAATAGTCAGGAAGCTTTAAATTCGGCAATAACAACAAAGTTATTAAGAAACTCATTTTTGATTATTTTAATTCCACTTATTGCTTATCTCTATAATAGAAATCAAGCAGCTGATGTAAAAAAATCAATTAAAGATTTTTTTCCAATGTTTGTATTTGGATTTATTTTATTATCTATTTTTAGAACTTTTGGTGATCAATTAATCACGGATAATAACTTGGTTCATTATTGGGAAACATTTTTATTAATATCTAAACAGATATCTATTTATTTCATTTTATATGCAATGGTGGCACTTGGTTTACAAACTAACCTAAAAGAAATGCTAACACTCGGTGTAAGACCTTTTTTTATAGGATTTTTTGCGTCACTGACTGTAGGTTTTATTAGTATTATTTTCCTTTTGATAATAAAATAGATAATGTATGAAAACTAGATAGAGAGTGATTTGATAAAATGTCAATTCTTAAAAATGAAAATAAACCTTCTTTTTTTGCTCCATTTGGACCAACTATGGGATATTTTAAAATGCCGCCTGAAATGGTTGAATATTTAAATAAAAGCATGGATAAAAATCTTGACGACTTTTCTGACTATCTAGTAGGTAAAGTCAGTCAAGAATTACATTTTGATAAAGATACAAGAAAATATGCTGCTGATGAATTGACACAATTCATAATTGATTATCATCAATATACTAAAAATAGAAACTCAATGGGCGAAGCTAATCTTGATAAAAATAAAAGACCATATTTAGATATAATCGCAGCTTGGTTTGTAAGACAATTCGAACATGAATATAATCCAATGCATGTACACGAGAATTGTACATTATCATGTGTTGGTTACTTAAAATTACCAGAGGGTATTAATGAAGAATGGGAAAAAGATTACAAAGACCATTATCCATCTAATGGACACATCCATTTTGTTTATGGAACAAGTGGGCAGTATACTTGTTCTAATTTTCTAATAAAACCTCAAGTTGGAGATTTTTATATTTTTCCAAGTTACTTATTTCATGGAGTATATCCATTCTACACAAAAGGTGAACGCCGATCATTTAGCATGAACATGATATTTAGTATGGTATGAAAAAATTAGTTATTAAATAAGTAATTAATAAGATAAAAATCTCATTTTTTTAACTATGTAAGTTATAATAATTGGAATTACTAAAGTAAGAATGCATACAGTAATTAATAAAAAACCAAGTTCTGAATAATCTGAAGGAATTTTTATTTCACCTTGATTGGTTTTTACTTCACGTGTGATCACAAAAATTTGATTCAAATACTTAGTTCCTAAATTACTTGCTGAAAGTGCTAAATTAGTAAAACTTGCAAGTATTGCGAAAAAAGTTGCTTTAAGATGACTAGGTGCTGATTGCGCTATCCATGCGAGAATTGGTATCATCGATACCTGACCAAGTGGACTTTCTAAAGCTGTGTTAAATATAGCTATAAAGCGCTCATCCACTACTCCGCCAGTTAGTTTAGATGTATATTCATGAAACCCATAATACATTGCTATTGAGGGTAATATAAAAACTGAGCCTGCTACAGAGAGGATTATAATCAATCTTGACATAGAAGATTTTTCCATGAGAGGTCTCAAAATAAAAATACCAAAAATTGTTAGAAAAGATGCTATTAATCCAAGTAATGATAGAAATTCTTGGTCGAATTTTAATACATCTATTTCAAACCAACTGCCTCCTTGACCAACGCCTGGCATCGCTCTAAACACGAAAATAATAATTGCTGTCCCTAACAACATTCTTTTTGCTTTTGTATCTA
>CABZSR010000039.1 GCA_902528415.1 uncultured SAR116 cluster alpha proteobacterium
GGTTCCCTGATCCATAAATTGGAATTTTTTTATTTTTTAACAAACTCTTAACTATAACAGGAATGAATTTTTCATCATTTTGGAATGGACCATAATTATTAGAACAATTAGAAATTATTGCTGGAAGGCCATATGTTCTATAATAGGATTTTACTAAATGATCCGCAGAAGCTTTAGAGGCAGAATAAGGTGAACTCGGTTTATATGCCGCTTCCTCATCTACTGCTGGTTGATTTAATTTTATATCTCCATAAACTTCATCAGTGGAAATGTGAAGAAGTCTGAGTAATAAAGCTTCATTCTTTGGAAGGTTTTTGTAATACTTCAGTACGGCATTAAAAAAAATATGAGTGTCTAATATATTAGTTTTAACAAAATTTGAAGGGTTTATAATTGAATTATCAACGTGAGTTTCTGCTGCTAAATTAAAAATGTATCTTGGAGTATATTTTAAAAATAATGAATCAATAAATTCACTATCACCTATAGATTTTTCATAAAAAAACACATTTTTCTTATTAATTAGGTTTTTTATTGAATTTAAGTTACTAGCATATGTCAATTTATCTAAAATGATTAAATTAGAATTTGTATCTTTAATAATATTTCTACATAATGCTGAACCAATAAAACCGGCACCACCAGTTACCAAAATATTATTTTTTTTTAACAAATAATTCTCCTAACACTTTTTGGACATTATATATAATTTAATTGTTAATTGTTAATTGTTATTAATTTTTTTTTAATTAATATAAGTATTTCAGAGAAAATATGGAAATTAGTAACAATGAATGCAAAAATGAAGCACCTTAATTTTTCTGAAATAATAGTCTTAAGCCCAATAAAACATACAGACAAACGGGGACTTTTTTTCGAAAATTTTAACTCGAGAGATTTTAAGAAAGAAACGGGTAATTTTTTTAATATTTTTCAAGAAAACATTTCATTTTCCAAAAAAAATGTTTTAAGAGGCTTACATTTCCAAAAAGGATACCATGCCCAAAGCAAATTAATATCAGTCATTAGAGGTAAAATTTTTGACGTCATTGTGGATATTAGAGAGCATTCTCATAATTTTGGTAAGTGGACAAGTTATATTTTAGATGATTCAAGTCATGAAAGCTTATTTATACCATCTGGCTTTGCGCACGGATTTTTGTCTCTAGATGATAATACAATGATATCTTATAAAGTTGATAAACCATATAATAAAAACTCTGAATGTTCAATCATCTGGAATGATGACAATATATTAATTGATTGGCCGTGTAATAAACCTATTCTATCAGAAAAAGACCAAAACGCCCTAACATTTGATGATAATTACAAATTGAATAAGTTTAAAGTTTAAAATAATTTATAAATTTGAGAGATACAATACATGAGAAATATTTTCAAGGAAGCTCTAATAGAAGGCATTAAAGTTAAAACAAGATTACAAAATGAAATGTATACAGATATTTTTGAGAAAATGGGTAACTTGTTAGTAAAATGCATTATAAATAAGGGTAAGATTTTATTTTGTGGTAACGGTGGATCAGCTGCTGATGCACAACATTTAGCAGCAGAACTATTAGTTAGGCTAAGACCTAAAGTTAATAGGGATCCTATTGCAGCTATGGCGTTAAGTATGGACACTTCAACTATCACGGCTTGTGCGAATGATTATGGATATGAATATTTATTTGAAAGGAATATTAGAGCTTTAGGTAGAAAAGGTGATGTGCTGATTTGTATTAGTACATCTGGTATGTCTAAAAATTTAGAACATGCAGCCATTGCCGCCAAATCTATGGAAATAACTACCATTGGTTTTTTAGGAAATAAGGGAGGTAAGTTAAAAGAGCATTGTGATCAATCTCTTATAATTCCAAGTTCTAATACAGCTAGAATACAAGAATGTCATATAATTCTAGGACATTCTCTTATGGAATACCTAGAAGAAAAACTTTTAGAAAATCAAATTATCACAAGAACTTAACCTACTTTTAACTTAATATTTTTTCAGGAGGAAAAAATGAGTGTAAAAATAATAGCAGAAATTGGAATCAATCATAATGGCAATATGACAAAAGTTAAAAAGCTAATTGATGTAGCAAAAGAGGCTGGTTGTGATGCTGTCAAATTTCAGAAAAGGACCGTAGATAAGGTATATTCTAAAGAAATATTAGATTCACCTAGGGAAAGTCCCTGGGGTATTACACAAAGAGATCAAAAAAATGGGTTAGAACTTTCTTTACAAAATTATAATGAAATAGATAAATATTGTAAGTCTTTAAATTTCAAATGGTTTGCTTCTGCCTGGGACATAGAGAGCCAAAAATGTCTGAGGCAATTTGATTGTTTATATAATAAAGTTGCATCAGCTATGATTGTCTCTCAAGAATTTCTCAAAGAAGTAGCGTCAGAACAAAGACATACTTTTATTTCTACTGGCATGTCTTCTATGGATCAAATAAAAACAGCTGTAGATATTTTTAAAAATATGGATTGTCCATTTGAATTAATGCATACAGTTTCGACTTATCCAATGCCTGACAAAGATGCAAATTTAAAGTGTATCCAAACTTTGGCCAATGAGTTTAAATGTGATGTTGGATATAGTGGTCATGAAACAGGATTAGCTATTAGTTACGCTGCTGTGGCTTTAGGAGCAACATCTATAGAAAGACATATTACTCTAGACAGAACTATGTATGGGTCAGACCAAGCCGCATCTATCGAACCTCACGGATTGAGACAGCTAGTTGGGGCAATTAGAAAAATAGAAATATCTCTTGGTGATGGCATAAAAAAGACAACAAAAGAAGAAATTGAAGTTGCTAAAAAATTAAGAGCACATTTGTGAAAATTATAAAATGATTAAGAATCTTTTTGGAATAATGCAAGGTAGATTATTGCCTAAATATCAAGGTAATTATCAAGCTCATCCTATTGGATATTGGCAGGATGAGTTTAAATTTGCATCTAATTTAGGGTTTGATTGTATCGAATTTATATTAGATTACAATTTAGCTAATTCAAATCCGTTAATGAATGACTTGGGTTTAGAGGAAATTTCTTTTCTATCACAGGACAATAATGTTTTGGTTAGGTCAATTTGCGCTGATTTTTTTATGGAATCACCCCTTTTTTTAGATGATTTAAGTCAACAAAAAGAGAACTTACAAACTTTAAAAATTTTAGTTTTAAACGCTTATAAATTAGGAGTAACAGATATTGTAATACCTCTTGTTGATAACTCTTCTATTTTGTCTAATAAAGTAAAATTTAGACAAGTTATCCAATTTTTTAATCTTTTTTACGAAGAGAATAATATAAGCGAAGTTAATATCTGTTTAGAGACTGATTTACCTCCTAAGCAATTTTTAGAACTAATTGATGAGATTAATCGACCACAAATTAAAATTAACTATGATACAGGTAATAGTGCATCTTTGGGATATAATTTTTATGAAGAATTCGAAGAATATGGACATCTTGTAACTAACATACACATAAAAGATAGACAATTACACGGAAATTCTGTTGCACTAGGTTTAGGAGATTGTAATTTCAAAGATATATTTATGTATTTAGATAAAGTGAATTATGAAGGAATATTTATTCTTCAAGCGTTTAGAGGCGATGATGGATTAAAATCACTGTTACCACAACATAATTTTATAAAAAATATTTTAACAAACATTTCAACACAAAATAATTCTTAAAAATTCAAATCTAATTTTTTAATTATCGGTGTTATATCATCCTTCCAAAATGGCATTTGTGATTTTATTACTGTTTCTATTTCTGACAGATCAAATAGCGAGTTTTTAGGTCTAAAAGCTCTAGAAGGATATTTAGAAGTTTTAATTGGATTTATAATAATATTTTTATTTATGTTCCTTGCAATTTGTGAAATGTATAAAGCAAAATCATACCAAGATACTTCACCTTGAGTGCTTAAATGAAAAAGTTTTTTTGTTTTTATATTATTAATTATGATTTTACATGTGATCTCAGCTACTAAATCAGAAGAAATAGGTGAGCCTATTTGGTCATTTACAATTGATAAGTCATTTTTTTCATTTAATTTTGTCAAGATAGTTTTTATAAAATTCTTGCCAAATTCAGAAATAAGCCAGCTAATTCTAAAAATAAAAAAGTCACAACCACTTTCAATAATTCTTTTTTCCCCTTCATATTTAGTTTTTCCATATATATTTCTGGGATTAGGTTTATCCGAAGAGTGATACTTTGTTTTTTTTTTTCCATCAAAAACATAATCAGTTGAATAATGAATTAATGTTGAATTATTCATTTTAGATGCTTGAGCTAAAATTTTAACTGCATTACAGTTAATTTCATTTGCAATATCAGGATTGCTTTCTGCACCATTTACATCAGTATATGCAGAAGTGTTAATAATATATTTGGGGTTGAATTCTCTAATAATCTTAGGGAGATGCTCTGAGTATAAGAAATCTGCATCATCACGACCTAGCTGCAGAACATTTGAATTTTTTCCCAAATATTTATTAAATACACTTCCTAATTGACCATATTTACCAAATATCAAAATTTTATGGTTTTTTCTTAACAATTTATTGAAATAATTGGTCATTTTAAATTTCTTTATTTAATTAACTATTATGGGTATGAATAAATTACACATTAATTATTATTAGACAAATAAACTTTATTTAAAGGGATTAAATTTGTTTTTATTGGTTTATTTGAAACGTTTATTTCAAGGTTCAAAATTTGATAGATATTTAAGACTAATTATAAGCTATTTAGCACCATACTATTATAGAAATTCAAAAAAAGTTATCTTTACCAACGAAACTAAGTTTATTTATATATGTTATGGTGGATTAGGGGATTGTATATTAGCTTTTCCTTTTCTAAAAAATTTATCTAAAAAATTTAACATAACTATCTTAATAGACAAAAAATTTAGAGGTATTGAAACATTACTGAGTGACGATATAGAAATCATATTTTATATTAAAACACAAATTTTAAAAGAATTAAAAAAATATAGTAAAATAAATAAAAATGTAATACTTATTCAACAATCTCCAATCCTTGAATTTATTTTATTTCATATTTTATTAAAAAAACCCTCTACCGTTGGATTTCTATATAGACAGAATGAGCTAGCTTTTGAAGGTTTTCCAGTAGAAAAAAAAGAAATTAAAACAGATAATAAATTTTTAAAATATAGTATTTTAGAAAAAAATATTTTTAATATTGCAAGTAAAACTATGTGCAAAAAACATAATGAAATCGATACAAGTAAATGTCAAAACTTGAAATCTACTTTTATACCAGATTCTAATTACTTTATTTTAAGTCCAACAAAAGATTATAATTGGTCAATGGGATTTTTAGATTATAAAATTTATGCTAATTTCATACAGAAAATGATAGAAAATACCAAATTTACACCTATTATTGTTGGAACAAATATAGATAAAAAAATAATTGATAATATTTTAATTAATTTATCCTCTAAGCTAAATCCTATAAATTTAGCAGGAAAAACTGATATTAAAGATTTAATAGAGTTGGTTAAAGAATCTGATTTTGTTGTAGCAAATGATAATGGTGTTCATCATTTGTCAAATTTTCTTAACAAGAAAACCTTAACATTATATAACTTTTCTTCTTATAAGGTTTATAATTGGCCTAACAAAAATTCTAATTATATTTTTAAACCTTTATACAATTGTATGCCATGTGTAGGTAAAGAAAATGGTCCTTTCGATAATTATCCTTTTAAATGCCCATGGAACGTTAGGTGTAAAAATACTATAGATGAAGAAGATATTTTTAAAAAGCTTAGAGAATTAAAGTGGATTTCCTGACAATTAAAAAAATTCTTAAATACTAACATGAAACATCTTTTAAAAAATTTATGGATGATTCTATCATTTAGAAGAAAAAGACAAGCAATATTTTTACTTATTTTCTCTATTATTACTTCAGGATTTGAGGTTTTAACGGTTGGTTCAATATTTAATCTATTATCATTAATCACCAACAAAAATTTTCAAAACAAAAATGAAATAAGTGATTCATTCAACTTTTTTGCTTCAGGATCGTCATCTGAAAATATCTTTTTTATCTTCATAATATTTCTAATAGTAGCTTGTTTATGTAGGGTAATTTTATTATGGTCTATGCTTAGATTTTCTCATATTGTTGGTAGTGATATGGGTGTTATAATGTTTACGAAGACATTAAAACAACCTTTAGAGTTCTATTTTAAAACAACAACTAGTGAAATAATAAGTAACTTAACAAAAAAAATTCATATTTTAAGCTTAGAGATAGTCCATCCAATAATTTTAGTCTTATCAAACATTATTATAATAGTAGGAGTTCTTGGAGTATTATTATTTGAAATAGGTTTTAAGGTGTTATTTGTTTTTGGGCTGTTTGTTTTATTATTTTACTTTTTTTGGAAAATGACAAAGTCGAGAATAAGTAACAATAGTAAATTCATTTCTGAAAATTCAGATTTACTGATTAAAAATATATCGGAAACACTATCTGCTATCAAACTTATTTCAATGAAACAAATATATAGTTTATTTACTAACCAGTTTGACAAAACAAACAGGAAATTAAAGTTTGCAGAGGGGGACAACGTTTTTTTGTCACAAAGTATTAGGCTTTGGTTAGAGCTTATAATAATTCTTTTAGGCACAATTTTTTGCTTAGTATCATATAAAATGGGTTTTTTAATAGAGACTATTCCTATTTTGGGAGGAGTTGTTTTTGGAGTTTATAGAGTTATACCTTTGGTACTCAAAGCTTATTCTGGTTTTTCAACAATCATGGGTGCAAAAGAATCGTTCATTGATATCTTAAGTTATTTGAACCTAGAAGATAAACATACTAAAGCATCATTTCAAAAAAGTATTAAATTTTGTGAAAGGATAACAATTGTTGATTTATCTTACTCATATCCAAATAATAAAAATTCAAGTATTATGGATATAAATTGTAGTATTGAAAAAAATAAGATTACTGGAATAGTGGGAACAACAGGGTCGGGTAAAACAACGTTAGTTTCACTCATTTCGGGTTTATTAGAGCCCTCTAAAGGTAATTTAACAATAGATAGGCAAAAATTAAATACCAGCAACATTGATGCATGGAAAAATATTATTTCTTACGTCCCCCAAGAAACTATAATAATTGACGGTTCAATTTCTGACAATATAACATTAGCGTTAGGTAAAAAAATTGAAAATGCTAAAATTATTGAAGCACTAAAATATACAAAATTAGATAAATTTATCCCTTTTATTGATTCAAAAAAAATCATGGGGGAAAGAGGTATAAAAATTTCTGGAGGAGAAAGGCAAAGAATTGGCATAGCAAGAGCTATTTACGATGATAAGGAGATTATTATTTTAGATGAGCCTTTTAGCGCCTTGGATAAAAAAACAGCAGAATCGGTTCTTATAAATATTAAAAATTTAAATAAATATACTGTAATAATAGTAACGCACGATAAATTTGTCGTTCCTTTTTGTGATAATCTGATTACTCTGAAAAATGGTAGTTTAATAAAAAATAGAAAAACAATTTAAGGTAAATGATGAATAGTTTTGCTATAATATTAGCCAGAGGTGGTTCTAAAGGTATAAAAAATAAAAACTTGATAAAAGTATCTAAAAAACCACTTCTAGAGTGGACCATCGATCATTGTTTAAATTGTAAATATATCAAGGAAACTTTCGTAAGCTCAGATTCTAATGAGATTTTAGAGTTTGCAATCAAAAAAAAAGTAACCCCAATCTTGAGACCTTTCCACTTAGCTGAAGATTCTAGTTCCTCAGAAGATGCATGGTTACATGCTCTAGAATACGTAAATGATCAAAAAGGCTATCTTTTAGACTTTATCGTAGCTCCTCAAGTTACATCTCCTTTAAGAGGATCAAATGAATTTAAAGATGCACTAGACAAAATGAACAATGAAAGATTAGATAGTCTATTATCTGTAAATTGTTTAAAGGACTACTTTATTTGGATTAAAAAAGATAAAAATTTTATTTCTGAGAATTATGATTTTAAAAATCGATCAAGAAGGCAATTAATTAAAACCAAATACCACGAAAATGGTTCTTTCTATATTTTTAGACCCGAAATTTTAAGGAAGTATAAAAATAGGTTAGGTGGTAAGATAGGCTATCATAAGATGGAAGAATATAAGAGTTTTCAAATTGACGAAATTGAAGACATAAAACTTTGTGAAGTAATTATGAATGGATATGGATTAAATGAAACTTAATGAATTATTTTCTATCAAAGATAAAATAGTAATTATAACAGGATGCGGGTCAGGAATAGGTCTTGAATTAGCAAGAGGTTTCATTTTAAATGGAGCTCACGTAATTGGTATATCAAGATCCAAGCCTAAAGAAAAAATTGATTTTAAGTTCTTTTTTGAATGTGACCTAAATGACGAAAAAAAATTAAAATTCATAACTCAATATATCAAAGATAAGAAAATTAAAATAAATAGTTTGTTAAATGTTGCAGGCATAAGCATTGCTAAATCTGTTCCTCAGAACGAGATAAGTCGATTTGATCAAACATTTAGTACAAATGTGAGGTCGATGTTTAATATTATAAATAAATTAAAACCATTCTTTGTAAGTGGTTCATCAATAATTAATTTCTCAAGTATTGGAGCTAATTTAGGTTTTCCAGAAAATCCGTCTTATTGTGCAAGTAAAGGAGCAGTATTATCCCTTTCAAGAGCTTTATCAACTGACTTTGGTTCTCAGAATATTAGAGTAAATTGTATAACTCCAGGTTATTTCCATACAAAGATGACTACCATAAGCTTTAAGAATACGAATGAAAAAAATAAAAGAGAAAATAGGACTACTTTAGGCAGATGGGGAGAGTTAAAAGAACTGCTGGGAGCGTCAATTTATTTAGCTTCAGATGCATCATCATATGTGACTGGTACCGAATTAGTAATTGATGGTGGTTGGAGTTCCAAAGGATTGTAGTTTGAATATTAAATTTAAAAATAAGTTAATATTAGTTACTGGGTCCACTCAAGGAATTGGTTTTTGTATTGGCAAAAATTTATTAGACCTAGGTGCTAATGTGATTTTTAATTCACGAACAAAAAATTTAAAACAATTGGCAAAATTAAAGAAAAATTCATTTCAGCATTTAACAGCAGATGTAACAAATTACTCTGATGCAATAATTTTGCTAAAAAAAATAAAAAAAGATTTTGGTTTGTTAGATCATATAGTGTGCAATGTTGGGGATGGATCCTCATTAAATAATACTAAGAGTTCTATAGAAGAAATAAATTCTATGATGAAAAAAAACTTGTTTCCTTCAATTAATATTATTTCAAATTCGCCAGATTTCATGGCTAAAAAAAATGGAAGTATAGTTTGTATATCATCTATTTGTGG
>CABZSR010000040.1 GCA_902528415.1 uncultured SAR116 cluster alpha proteobacterium
TTTGAAAATTTTATTTTCTATTTTTATGAGAATAAGTTAGTTGTCTATTATTTGGAATAACTGCTATTTGCTCCCATTCAGGGATTATAATTACATCTAATTTTTGAATTTAATTACTTTTTTTGCTGGTGACAAATTAATTTCATCCACAACTGTATTCCTTTTAAGTGTTAAAATATTAGCGACCGAATTTGAAATATCATCAACACTAATAGCGTTTTCTGGATCATCTCCAGGTAAGAAATTTAAGTTATCAAAGAAGTTCGTTCTAACCATTCCAGCATTTATTATGCATACACGTATATTATTACTCGCTACATCTTTACTTAGTGATTGTGCAAAACCTCTTAATCCAAACTTTGAGCTACAATAAAGACTTCCATTTTTGGCACCAGACAATCCAGCCTCAGATCCTATAAATATTATATCACCTTTTTTTATTTTTTTGAAATGAGGGAGTAAGCCTTTAGTTATAATTAAGTGAGAAGTTAAGTTCATCGAAATGAAATTATTAATTTGATCAACAGAAAAATTTTCAAGAGGACCAAACTCACCATTACCCGCATTGCTAACTAATCCATTAATTTTAGGATGATCTTTTAAAATTAACTTTATATTTTTTTCTAAATTATGTATGTCACTTATATCAAGCGTGTATGTAATATAATTATCATGTTGTATTGTTGCTTTTTTATGATCTCGAGAAATTCCAATTACTTTAGCTCCCAAATCAAGTAGTTTAACAGTTATTGCTTTGCCTATGCCACTAGAACTTCCTGTAACTAAAACACATTTATCTTTCATAAGTTTATACCAATATAATTAATAACATCTAAAAATTTGACTATTATCCAAATATTTTAATGTTAGGTTTTTACAAAAAACTGACATTTCTTCTTCAATATTTGTATCATAAGAAATAATACCATCATTACTATATAAAGGACTTGTGAATAAAGGCTCGTGGGGATAAAGATTAAAAATATCCTTAAACATTTTTTTTGGAAAACGTAATGGCCCTAAACTAACGGAGTGAATAGCCTCTAGTGGAATAGAATTATAGACCTTTTCTAACAAATCTTCATATAAAAATTTCCAATCTTTTCCATGAATTAATGGATCAAATCTTAGTCCAATCTTCCAACCTCTTAATGCTAAATCAGAAATAACTTGGATACGTTTTGAAATTGAAGGAACTTTATTGTCTAAGGAAGATGACATTAGGTCAGGAATAAGACTATATGCCATAATTACATTTTCCATTGGTTCTATTGACATAAATGGCTCTCTTTGAATACTTTTTGTTCTAAATTCAATTTCAACTTCTGGGTATTGTTGAAATATTGGCAATATGTGTTTTGCAAAGCCTGTTACGTTTTCAAGGGCAAGAGAATCGCAGTCGTAACCAGAAAAAAAAGTTATTTTAGAATTAATATTCTGATCAATAACATTTTTTATACTAGCATCAAAATCTTCAAAATTAACAAAAATAACGTAATTTGCAGAGGAAAACATCCCTTGAAGAAAACAATACCTACAATCATAAATACAATTGTACATGTGTGAAAAGTAAAAATTTTTTGAAGATCCTATTCCAAAACCTTCTGGGGTACGCAGCACAAAACCGTCATTTTTATGAGCAAGAATTAAATTAGGGTTAGCTTTTTGTATTCTGAAGTTTTGATTTCGCTTATTAAAAATTTCAGCATATTTATCTATTTCAATGAAGCGAGATTTTTTGAACTTTTTTTGTATAGATTTAGTTCTTGGA
Organism: uncultured SAR116 cluster alpha proteobacterium; assembly: GCA_902528415.1. GTDB lineage: Bacteria > Pseudomonadota > Alphaproteobacteria > Puniceispirillales > Marisalimonadaceae > Marisalimonas. The sequence goes on from CABZSR010000040.1 coordinate 1,772, forward strand.
TGATTTTTTATTTTTTTTTCAATATAAATTGTTTCTATCAAATGTCGCTCCAATTAACCTTATTGGTTTTAATTTTATTATTTAAAGAATTAATTACAGAACTTGAGCTTTTACATTGTTTGATTAAATCCATTATTTCTTTATTATCACAAAAAACTTTTAAACGTCTCAATAAATTTTCTAATTGGGATGATTGAGTTACTGAAAAATGCCAATTAGATGAAATTTTGAAAAAAATCTCAGGCCTTTCTTTTATTTGATTTTCGTTTTCAGAGAGATTTTCATAATATGAAACAACTTGAGCAATCTTAGTAAGATTTAACTTTAATAATTCAATTATCCTTAGTTTTGTTAATTGTTTAATGTTATTTTCAGGACCATCAGAAATAATTTTCATGATACAAATAAATTCTTTTGAAGTTAATTTACTGGCAATATCAAAAAACGCACTTCCTTCCATATCTATTAATTCTTTTGAAGAATAATTCGTTATTGGTATATCTGTCGTTAATAGACTCATCTTAGGTAAATTCGATTTAGGCATAGTTGCTGGATATGTAATAAAAGAGTTTTGATTAAAAATTTTATCCACTAGATATATATTTCCATAATCACCTTTGCCAGACCCAGCAATACCTATATTGATCCATGAGGTCCATTTAGAAGCATTACTAATTGTATAAAGATATGACGTAGCGGCTGCTGAATTATGCCTTCCTATTCCAGATAGGATAAGCCAATGTGTCTCTTCAATATTCTTGAAAATAGGATATAAAGTTTTTTTATTTATAAGTGCCATTTCGTAATAATCTAAAATTACTTTGGCTTCTTCTTTGAGAGCAATAACCCATCTAACTGACATTTTATTCATTGTTTAAGTTTAGCTAATTCAATTGACCAGTCTTGAAGTTTATCATTATATTTTTTAAAAATTTCTTTATTTCCTCTTTTAAGGGCGCCACCTGAAACAATGGTTAATTTTTCAATTAAAGTGTCTAAAACATTTATTTTTTGTGATTTTGAGAAATATTCATTTTTTAAATTTTTTTCTAATGATTTTATCCTAAATCTGTCCATCCCCCAAAATTTTTTAGATAGTTGGTCACTATGCCCGCCATATTTTGAAACTAATGGACTATCTAAAAATCCAACTTCTTCTTTTGAGGTTATTCTTATCCACATATCATAATCTTCGCAAACCTCAAGATTCTCGTCGAAAAGGCCATACTCTTCAAAGATTTGCTTTTTGAGAACTACACTACTTGGAGAAATACAACATAACTGAAGGGAGTTTTTGAATATATTGCCACCTGATTTTTTATGTTTTTTTAATTGATTTAAAAATTTTTTATTTCTATACCAAGTTTCATCTGTATGAATAATTCTGTATTTATCCTGGTTAAATAAAGAGTATTCCATCTGTTTTTCTAATTTTGTTGGTTTCCAAGCATCGTCAGAATCTAAAAAGGCAACCCATTTTGATTTACTTTCTAAGATTCCTTTATTTCTAGCAGCACTTACACCTCTTTTTTTTTCAATGAAATAATTTATTTCTGGAAATAGTGATGATACCATCTGATAAGTTTGATCAGTTGAACCGCTATCAACAATAATAATTTCTTTTGGCATAATTGTTTGTTTTATAACAGAATTAATAGCTCTTTTTAATAAATCACACCTGTTATATGTTGGAATTATAACCGAAATTTCTTCTATGGCTTTATTATAAGACATTAGATTTTATTAATTAACGTTAAGGCTTTTTATCAAAGGACTTTACATTATCATCAATATAGTGAAATTTTTGTTTATCGGATGTAAAAATAGCTATTTCAGGTTCAAAAATAGCTGGATCATCAAAAGTCCCTACTTTCAAAATAATTGAATTTGGTCTCATTGGGTTTCTGGTTCCAATAGCAGTACCGCATTTACTACAAAATAAGCGAGTCATTGAATTTTCTAAATCATTTCTTTTAAATTCTTTAGGCTTTCCAGATACAAATTTAAATCCATCTAAAGGCATGATCATTAAAACGTTGGGATGTCCCCCAGTGATATATTGACATTCTCTACAATGGCACTGAACTGAAGCTTGGGCGTCTCCATTAGAAATGTACCTAATATCACCACAGTAACACCCACCTTCAATTCTCATTAGAAAACTCCAAAATACTTTGTTTAAATTATTATATCTTTGTAACCTCTAATACCTCAATAGATTCTTGGTCATACCTTACATCAGAATTATTATAATCATGAGGAACTTTAGTAAGTTTTTCAATTGGTAATTTATCTACCCAAAGTAAAAAATTAATTTCCACATTCTCTGCATTATCAAAATTTACTTTATTATTTATTTGAAACTCTTCATTTATTACTATTTTGTCCTCTCTAATTTCTCTGAAAGGACCTCTTGTTGAATCATTTCCATAAAATGTTACCTCAAATCTAACTTTCCATTCATTTTTTTTAATAATATCTTCCAATTTTTAATTAATGAATTATTCTTGTACTTTAAGTTTTTGTTTTTTTTCTGTTGACCTTGCAAGAGCTGGAGGAGGAATATCTTCAGTGATTTCTGCTTTAGTACATTCTAGTAAGTTCATAACTTGCTCTGCCTTTTCTTTCCTACTCCATGTATGAACTACATGATCCTCTAAATCTTTATACAAAAACCAGTCTTTCTCGCTTTTTGAAAGCCATACTTTTATTGCATAAACTGACATTACAAGCTCCATAATAAATTGTTTTATTCTATCATATAAATAATACGTCAAAAAAAAAATTAATATAGTACTATTATCATTTAATTTCTGATGTAGTGTCTTTTAAAATAATTTAAAAATAACAAAAGAAAGTAAGTATATGAATAATTATGAAAATGTTACTGTTGATAAGCTAGCAAATATATATTTTGATGGAAATGTAATTAGTCGTAATATCACATTTCAAGACGGATCAAAAAAAACACTTGGAGTAATGCTTCCAGGTAATTATGAGTTCAGTACACAATCAAAAGAACTAATGGAAATATTTACAGGAGAACTATATTTAAAATCACCAGATAATTCAGGATGGAAAATAATTAAAGTAGGCATGAGTTTCAATGTTCCTAAGAATTCTTCATTCAAGATCAAAGTATCAAAATTAATTAACTACACTTGTACATACTTTGATGAATAAAATATAAATTTAAAACTTGGTTAATATTTTTGAAAAGTAAAGTTATTATAATTGGCGGTGGACCAACTGGTCTTATGGCTGCATATTTATTATCTCTAAAAAAATTTGATGTGACACTTTATGACAGAAAACCAACTTTTGGTCGCAAATTTTTGCTTGCTGGTAGGGGTGGTTTAAATATTACTCATTCGGAATGTAGAGAAAAATTTTAGAAAAATATGGTAATTCTGCAAAGATTTTTGAACGAATTTTAGATAATTTTTCTCAACATAAGCTTATGAGCTTTTGTGAAATGTTAGGAGAAAAAACATTTATAGGTTCAAGTGGAAGAGTTTTTCCTAAAAGTTTTAAAACTTCTCCCCTCTTAAGATCTTGGTTATCTAAATTAAAAAATCAAGATGTTAAAATGATAACTAATCATGATTGGGTTGGATGGGAAGATAATAAACTAATTTTTAAAACTGGAATAAAAAGAATTATAGTAGATGCTGACATTACCATATTAGCATTAGGTGGATTGTCATGGCCTAAATTAGGTTCTGATGGGTCTTGGGTAAAAATATTAGAAAAGGATAATATTGTAGTATCAAAAATACATCCTGCAAATTGTGGTTTTTTTGTTAAATGGTCTAACATTTTTAAAAAACGTTTTGCCGGATTTCCTCTCAAAGCCGTAGAGCTAAGCTTTAAAAATAAAAAAATGAAAGGATAATTTATTATCACTAAAGAAGGGATAGAAGGTGGGATTATTTACTCTTTTTCTTCTATATTACGAGATAATATAAATGAAATGGGATCTACAGAAATCACAATATATTTAAAACCTGATTTTACTATTGAAAAAATAAAGGAACTCCTATTGAAGCCAAGGTTAAAATTAACAATCACGAATTATTTGCGGAAAAGCTTAAAATTATCAGAGGTCGCAATCGGTTTACTTATGGAGCTTAAAAATAAAGAAGGAACTATTAATCATCAAATCAATAATCTAGCTTATAAGATAAAAAATTATAAGATAACTTTAGACAAGCCTTTTTCAATAAAACGGAGTATTTCAACTGCAGGTGGGATAAGTTTTAATTCAATAAATGTAGATTTTATGCTTGTAAATAAACCAAACACCTATGTTGCAGGAGAAATGTTAGATTGGGAAGCTCCAACAGGAGGTTATTTATTACAAGCTTGTATATCTAATGGAGCATTTGTAGCGAATAATATAATTAATAAAAAGAGACAAAATAAATGAAGATTTATTTTCTTTTTTTCCTTAACTTTATACAAGTTTTACAACCATTGCTTCCTCTTAAGTGAAGTCTTGGCTGCTATGTAAACTCACCATGCTTAGGACATATTATTATTACTTTTGATGTAAGACTTTAAACATAACTTTTTAATAATCAAAAACATCACCATGGATTTTTTGAAATTTTAAAATTAATTTTTCAGTGTTTAAATTTTCTTTTTTTGACACAAGCTCTCCAACCAAAAGATTTATAATAAAATTAGTTTATTCAATTAAATTTAAAGTGTTTAATTTATGTGTCTAAATTTCTATCTAGTTACGATCCAATTTAAATTTACTTTTTGATACCAAGTTTGATGAAGTAATTAAAATAATCTTTTTACAAATTGTTTAAAAAATAAAATGTAAAGGTTAAATATTGATTTACGAAAAATTATAGAGTATCAAACCTATACTAAACAACAGTTTTGTTATTCAAGTCTATTTATACCAATTAATTTAAATTCAGAGGTTTTTATGAAAATAATTTTAGTTCTTTTTAGTTTTTTGTTTGTTAATTTTAGCACATATGCAGATGGTCATTCAGATAAAATACACCTCGAAGGATTTGGTGCATGGTCTGTAAATGTTATAAATGCTGGCAATGGCAATCTATCTGTGACATATGATGGTTTATTCAGTGGCGTTGCTATGAATGGTACTAAATTTGCAAATAATTCATCTGTTCAGTGTGTGGGTGGACTTACTACATCAAAAGGTAAATTTAATAACGAAACTGGTATATGTAAATTTCTATTTGCTAACGGTGATACTGCTTTCACAAAATACAAAGGTTCAGGTGAAGTAGGTAAAAGTGGTTCAGGAACTTTTGAGTTTATTGGAGGCACTGGCAAATATAAATCTATATCTGGTTCAGGAACTGTAACGCGAATTACAATTCAAGCGGCAAAAAAAGGTTTTTCACAAAGTAAGAATATATTTAAGGGAAATTATAAACTGAATTAGAATTAAATAGTTTAGATTTAGTTTTCTAAATAAATGGAGAAAAATATGAAATTTATAGTTTTAGCAAAATATACAAAACAAGGTACTGACGGTTGGTTAGATAATCCAGACGAAGATCGTCGCGCTATGGTTCGAAGTATATCAAAAAAAATTGGAGGAAAATTACTTGATATATCTTATACGCGCGGAATTTATGACGTTGTGGTAAATGTTGAAGCACCAAGTTCAGATACAATGACAGCATTGAAACTGTCAATGATTAAAACTGGAGCATTTGATGAATTAACTATCTTGGAAGATATAGATCTCAATGCAATTGCAAGAAAAGGTGCTGAAATGATTGGATTATACAAGGCACCTGGAAAGTAGTAAAAACTTATATTTATTTTTTGTAATAAAAAGAGAGTCTTTTGGACTCTCTTTTATTGTTAGGGAGGAAGAAAATTACTTTGTTTAAATGTGCAAATTTTATACTTTTTACCTCATTTATTTAAATTATATATTTATGAATTGATACAAATAAGCAATACTAAAATAATGGATAATCAAAAGTACAAATTAGAAAAATTAAAAAAAGCACAAAAAGCAAAGTCTAGTAGAGATGAGTTATTTAATTCCTATTTAGATAAAACAACTAAAATTGAAGATAAAATTGCTCTGGTTAAATTTAAACAAAAAGACAATAATTCTGTATTTCTTTCAAGCCTTAAGACTTTGATGAAACAATAGAAAATATATTTCGATAATTAAATTCCATTAAATTAGTAACTTTATTAAGATTATTGGTAGCGGAGGAGGGACTTGAACCCCCGACACCCGGGTTATGATTCCCTTTTCCTAAATCTATTTTATTAATAAAATCAATAGTTTATACGATTAATATTTAAAGTGTATTACTATTGTGTATAACTTTTTGTGCCTAAAAACTAATTTATTTAAAAATATATTTATGTAGTCCCCTGCTCCACAGCGTTAAACACATTTTAATTTATAAATTTTTGATTATTATGTCAGATTTTTAAATTATAACTTCAAAACCTTCAAATTCTGGATGACCTAGATATATATCACTATGTTGACCTGCACCTTTATGTGCTTGCCTAAAAGCATCCGATTGTGTCCAATTTACAAAATCTTGTTCTGAATTCCATTCGCTGTGGGACGCATAAAGTCTGTGGTTATCTTGTTTTTTTCCCTTTATTAAGTTGAACTTTTTAAAACCGGGCACATCGTCCAAATGAGTATCCCGTTCCTTCCAAATTTTTTCAAATTCAGTTTCACGTCCTAAAATTATTTTAAACCTATTCATTGCTATATACATTATTCAACTCCAATATTGAACATTTGAATTTTAATGTTCATTATTTCAAAACCAGACTTTAGTTAAATTTCATTAAATTAAACATATTTATTATTTTTAAAATCATAATTAATAATATTATTTATATTTTGTTGTAAGTTAGAATAGTTAACTGGGTCGTTAAAAAATAATCCAACATCAGTAAAATCTTTACATATTAATTTTGAGCATGAAATTGCTATATTTCTATGAGTTTTATCAACCATTTTATCGATCAAGTTTGTTGCTACTTCGTCTTTTTTAATTTGATAATTATACATTACTGATAATATCTCTTTTTCACTTTCTCCCAAAAAACAACAATTTGAAACTCTAAAATCAAGTTTCTTAACACGAGATAAAACGACTGATCTCATCAAATCATCTATTGGTATCATTGTTTTTGGAATTTTATGGTTAGAGAGCAAATATTTTAAAATAGGCATTGGATTTTGAGCATAAAAAACTGCTTTAACCCATTCCCTGACACATCCAATGAAAAGATAATCAACATCATTGAGTTCTGAAATTTTAATAGGATTCATAAAAGATCTTTCTTGAATTAAATATTATTTGATAATGATAATAAT
>CABZSR010000041.1 GCA_902528415.1 uncultured SAR116 cluster alpha proteobacterium
GCTAAAGGGGTAAAGCTTGGGGTCTTAGAAAGGTATAAATTAGCCATTCTATCAAGATATTTTTTACTAATTACCGGATCAATATTTGCATTCGTAATCATTGTTTTACCTGATTGAGAAAGGTCTGTCCAAGGACTTAAAGCAACAGCACCTTTTGGCTGGAAACCATTATTATCTTTAATTTTCAGCAGTAATGCTAAACATAATCCACCACCAGCAGATTGCCCACTAACAATAATATTTTTAGGTTTCAAGCCCTTTTTAATAAGCCAATTATAAGCTGTATAAGTATCATCAATAGCAGCAGGAAAAGGGTGTTCAGGAGCTAATCTATATTCTATTGATAAACATCTCACTTTAGCTTCAGCAGATATTCTTGCGACGGTTGCACGTGTTGCAGCAATTGAGCCTCTGTAGTAGCCACCGCCGTGAATAAACATAAATGTTTTGTCAGTGTCAACTTCTCCACATGTAATCCATTCTGCGTAAACATTTTCAGCTAGTATTCTTTCGAATTTAGTATTCTCTGGTAAAGGAATTAAAGCACCAGCAGTTGCAGTTTCTTCTCGTAACTGATTAATAGTTTTATTTTCTGTGTATGGATTCTTTCGTTTTGCATCGATAATATTTTTAAGCATTATGTTATCAGCCATTATTTTAATTACGCCTCAGATCTCTTCTAGCTTATTAAGCTCAACTCTAGCTTGCCAAACAAATACACACTCTTCACAACGTTCAGTTGCTTTTCTAATAGCCCTATAAGCAGGGTGCTTCTTACATCCTTTAGCAAGTATCTTGAGTAATTCTATTTGTCTTTGTTCTTTGTTTTGTTCCATTTTTTAAACTAGAATACTCTATATTTTTCAAATAAGTCTCTAATATTTTTCCCCGCAGAAAGCTCTTCTCTTACAATATCTTCTTTTTCTTTTACTTCTTCAGCTTGGTTAATTACATCATCAATAATTTCTTTTGGAATACAAATAACACCATCTATATCCCCAAAAACATAATCTCCTGGATTAATTTTAACCTCTCCAATTATTATAGGATTATTAAAATCTATAATATTATATCTATAAACTGCAGTTAAGGGAGAGTGATAACAGGCGAATACGGGAAATTCATGTTTTATGATTTCTTCAGTATCTCTTATACCCCCATGGATTATTGCACCTTTAGAACCTTTTTCCATTGAAGTTTTACTCATCAGTTCACCCCAATGTGCAGCAGATTTTTCATCTCCTGAGTCCATAACAATAATACTACCAGGAAAAATTCCGTCTAACATATCCATTTGTTTATATCTTGGATCGTGACCATCATCATAAAATCTTTTATTACCCCTTACTTTGAATACAGGGCCTGCTACTTTCATATTTGGAGTTAATGGACGTAGATCACTTGGAAGAGTTTGATTTCTATAATCTGGATTTATAGAATCCATTATGTCAGTAATTGCGCCAGAATATAATTTCAGAAGTTTTTCTGATCTTTCATCATCATAATTTTTCATAAAATCATCTCCTTAAATCACTTAATAAATAACCCTAAATATAATTTATTAAGTTACAAATAAAAATATATCTAATCAACTTCGTTTAAACATAATTGAACCCTGGTCAGTGTTCCATGGACTACGGTCAATGGGCAGACCACCCCCTGACCATTGACTAATGTTGATTGAGGGAAGGGTGCAGTAACCCCAGAGCAAATTTATGATTAGGATTTTATTTTTGTTGTGGGTAAAATTGTGGGTATAATAAACTCAAATAAATTAATTACAATAAAATCAATTATTTATATATAATTAATAGCGGAGGGAACCGTTCCTCGATATATCATTTTAATCATCTGATTTAATAAGATTTTATAGAATTATAATTATTCAGTCTACAATTTAGTCAACAATTTAGTAAATATTAGATATTTTTTAGAGTACATCATTGGTCAGCTCTAAATACTCTTTCACCTTCAATAAACTTAATTTTAATATTGCCTTTTACTTCATTAATTTCATTCGCTACCATTTTCATAATACTATTTGCATCATTTTTATTTTTGAAAGTGGACATTAAAAATCCTACAGTATCTGAAACTCTGTAAATTTCAGAACTTAACATACCGTTTTTTAAATTTCTTGGAATTATAACATTTTGAAAAAAAGCAATTATCATGTCGCAATGAGTTTTTGAGGTTGACTGAAATTCTGTAACTCTTGAATACATTTTTTTACCTGTTTGCTAAATATCTAATGTAAATTTATACTATTACATTAAAAATAGGAAAAGTTATTATTTAGATAACTTTAAAATGCACATCTATTTAATAACAAGGGTATGCATGAACCACTAGGGATATGTACGTAAATATACATATTCTCTTACACAGTTGGGGTCATATAGCTGTTAATCATTTTAATGACTCATACATAGTCATTACTGTTATCAGAGTCAATTGTACATCCAATGTGGTTACAGTGGCTGTATGAGTCTGTATAAGTCAGAAATTTATAGTCTGATTTTATTTATTATTTTCATACCACTTATCTAAGTTTATCATTTCATCTTTTGGTTTTAAACTTGATGTAAACCTCTCTACTTCAACAACAAAAAAACTAGCATACTTATCTGTTCCCCAACTTTGAACTTGCTTTTCTACATCTTCCTTTGAGTTAGCTAAATAATGAGAACAAAAAAAGGTACTATTGTTTCCAAGCCACGTTTGAGAGCATGTTGCAAACTCTCCAACTGCATCTTCAGCCCATTTGCCGTGAGTAACACCTTTTGGATACAATTTATTAAAAGAGGATTTATATTCATCTGACTTTTTTTCTGACAGAAAATCATAAATAACAATATAGTTATTCTTTCTATTTTCAGTATTTGTTTTCACCATTAACCTATCAATACTTTGGCAATAGAATCAGTTTATGTGTTCCTGAATCTGTGTCAACAGGCACAGTTTCTTTCACAGTTAAAAAGTCACTTCTGAGTACAGGGGTTATGTGTCACCTTTTGTGTTATTAATAATATAACTATAATAACATTTATATTTATCACTTAACTGACACTAATCACGCATGGGACATGAGGATGAGTGGGAGGTGTATATACATATGGTCTGCTGCAGTTAGGGTGAATGGGTTTAAATTGACATATTTTAGATGAATAATATCATTATGATATAAGAATTAATCTGAGGTTAAACATGAAATTCATTTACTCAATTATCATAATATTTGTATTTAGCAGTAATGTATATGCACAACAAAAATACTTTGGTGCTCCAAATCAAATCACTGATTGGAAAATTTCCTGTACTGTTGATAAAGGTTCTATAATAGATAATTATCCAAATTATTTTTTTAAAACTAGCAATAATAGATGTTCTGGCGACAAAACTTATAAACAGAGGGCAGAAATAGTATCAGCAAAAGCACTACCACTCAGTACTAAAGTTGCTTATGACTTCCAATCAGATTTTACATTTGAAGGTGATACTGACCAAAAATTTGATATTTTTCAAATCCATGATGGACGCGATAGTTGTGCACCTCCTTTGAAAGTTGAAGTACTAAAAAAGGGAGATATCCGTTTAATTGCAGATTATCGTCTAAAATATGACTATAAACAAGGTGACAAAGAAAAATGTGAAAAAGATATTATTAAGTCTAAAGTCATAAATAATATTAAAATCAAAAAAAATGGGAAACAAAACAAATTAAACATAGTCTTAATTTTCCATGGAAATTCCAATTTTGATGTTGGTGTTTTTATTAATGATAAATTTGTAATTAGTGGAAGATATGCTCCACCTCTAGGCAAAGGGTATTATAAATCTAAATATTTTTATTTCAAACACGGTAACTATTCACGCTACAAATTTGATTATACAATCAATTCCAAAATTAAAATGATAAAATTAGATAAAAACGACTCTAGAATAAAATCTATAGTAAAATCTTTTGAGGCTGGGAATTCCGTTTCATTGGACGATATTAAGAAAGCTTTAATTGAAAAAGATAAGTTGTCATTATGCATAGTGAAAGCAGGGCTGAAAGAAGGTATACCTGAAAAAAAACTTATGAAATCACTCAGAAAAGCTAAAGAAGGTAAAAGAAAACATCTTACGAAAATATCTACCTTTGTAATGGATGGTAATTGTTCAATTAACTAGAAGATATAGCTATGTCCTCAATGTTGGTACTTACACAGTAATACAGCAGAGTTAAAGTTATCAGAGTCAATTGTACATGCAATGTGGTTACAGTGGCTGTGTAGGTCTGTGTGCGACTGGGATTGTAGTTTGTAATTTAAATTTCTAGCAGTAATGGGGAATGGTCAGATAAAACTGTTTCATTTATATCACCTACAAAAAAATTCTTAATATTATCTACAAAATATTCAGTTCCAAACATGTGGTCTAAATGATGATAAGTTTTCATTGGTGATTTGTAAGTGAAGTTTTTTGTTTCTGTAATTGGTAATTCATTATATTCGTGATAAATGCTTTTCAATCCAATCTCTTCAAACATTTTAACCATTTTAACAAATGCTACTTGTGAGAATGTAGGTCCAAAATTCCAGTCACCAACAACTATTGATGGGTCTTTTAAAATACTTTGGTAGTGCCTTATTGCTGACCACTCTAGACAATCTTCTCCTTTAACATTTTTAAACCTACCTTGTTTACAAGCCCAATAAAAATTCCAAACTGCTAAGATAGTAAATTCTATTTTTTTACTCTTAACTTTTAATGGAATAAATATTTCCATATCTTCATCTCTTGATAACTCTTTTAGAGAAAAATTATTAAAAGCTAATATACCTAATCCCTTGGGAGATTTATTTTTGACATTGTTTGTGACCCATACACTGGAATTTGGGCTGAGTGTTTCAATATTATGTTCTTTGATTTCAGGTATGATCGCTAGGTCACATTCAAAAGAATTAAAACAATCTATTTGTCTGGATTGTGAAATACCATTATTGCAATTCCAGAGTAATATTTTCACCTTGTCTCCAAATCTTCCATGTAATAATTAAATTAAATATATTCACGATTAACAATTATGGCCAATAATTCTTTTTTAAGACATGTTTTGACCTATTTACTTTGAAAATATCAAATTTTGATAAAGGAATTCTATCATGGCTAATAGTGGGATATATTGGATTGATTTGGTCTATGATTTCTGTGTGAAATTACTAATTGATTCAGCTCAATTTTTAGGAATTACATATGAAGAAATAAATGTTTGGTTGTTTGTTGTATTCTGGCCACTCTTAAGCTTAGTTTTGTTTGCTGAGGTAATAAGACTAAGAATAAAAAAAGACAATTAACGGAATAATAAAATTAAATTTTTCATAGTTAAATAATACCATAGATTTTGTAGTAATTTATAAAAAATTCAAAGTCTGTTGAAATCGTAATCAAAAATTATTATTCATTAATAAGGCATTTAATTACCAACTTGTACGCCTTGGCATCCTGCCTAAAGTACTAAAGCGGAGATATCCAATGAAAAAAGAAGAGCATTTAAAATACTGCAAAAAAGTAGCAGAGGTTATTGGTTATGATAGATTACATAATCTTGATAAACTACAAAGCCAATCTTTAAATAATCAATTAAACGACCTAATTGAAAAACATGACAATGTTGTAGAAACAGTTACACATGATGAAATAATAGGGCGTTATAAACTAGTAACAGAGCATATATATCCTAATGAATTTATTGAAATGCGTGATATGATAAACAAAAAAAATTAATTAAAGATATTTAAATGAATGATAGCAAAGTACCTGAATGGCTATTAAAAGCATCTAATAGAATAATTGAACATATGAATGAAGACCATTCTAATTCTATTGTTTCAACATTAAATGCCCAACATAGCATTAAAGATAAAAATGCAAAAATGGAGAAATTACAAGTTAATGGGTATTTTGCATTATCAAATCAAAAATTATATTTTTTAAAATTTGAACAAGTTTGTAATTCTGCTGAAGAATATAAGGCAGAACTTGTTAAGCATGCTAAGAAGTATAGAAGTTATGAAATATAGTTATGTGTAAACATAATAAAAATTTAAAACATAGATACAAATTAGGCCAAAGATATTCGGTTGAGGTAATTAATAAAAAAAGACAAACGAATTTATTTAATTATTTGTCAAAACTATCTGATGAAAAAAAAATAACTATGATTTATCCAATTTAAATTTAGATTATGAAACTCAAAAAAAACCAAAAGTTAGAATTAAATGTCTGAAACATAATAATCATTTTCATGTTTCTCCTCATGATTTTCTAAGGTATGATAGAGGTGGTTGCAAACAATGCGAAAATGAAATTAGATCGTTAACTAAATTTAAGAATGAACGTGAAAAATTTTTAGCTTGGTTCTATAAAAATCATTCTAAATTAGAGATGATTTCTGAATTTAGAGGAATGACTAAACTTACAAAAATAAAATGTTCTAAACATAAAAAGACTTCTGAAATAATACCATCCGTGTTTATGCACCAAAATACTCATGGTTGCTTAGATTGTGCATACGAAAAAGTAAGAGATTCAAGGTTGATATCAAAACAACAAATTATAGAAAAAATAAAAAGTAAAAAGAAAAATAACATTCAGTTAGTAGATGTTATCTATAACGCAAAAACA
>CABZSR010000042.1 GCA_902528415.1 uncultured SAR116 cluster alpha proteobacterium
GACGGCGGTTTTTGTGTTTTACACATTAATATATGGTCGTCTATTGAATCACGCAATTTACCATAATAATGAAAACAAATTTATTTGTTTGTCAGTAACTTGAGTGTGAAGGTAAGATAACCTTTTCGGTAGAATTTTTTAAATTCATACCCATCAAACCTAAGAGTTTGATCCTGGCTCAGAATGAACGCTGGCGGCATGCCTAACACATGCAAGTCGAACGAGATCTTCGGATCTAGTGGCGCACGGGTGAGTAACGCGTGGGAACCTACCTTTCAGCACGGGATAACGTTTGGAAACGAACGCTAATACCGTATACGCCCTCCGGGGGAAAGGTCAGCCGCTGAAAGAGGGGCCCGCGTCTGATTAGCTTGTTGGTAGGGTAATGGCCTACCAAGGCTGCGATCAGTAGCTGGTCTGAGAGGATGATCAGCCACACTGGGACTGAGACACGGCCCAGACTCCTACGGGAGGCAGCAGTGGGGAATATTGGACAATGGAGGCAACTCTGATCCAGCAATGCCGCGTGTGTGATGAAGGCCCTAGGGTTGTAAAGCACTTTCAACGGTGAAGATGATGACGGTAGCCGTAGAAGAAGCCCCGGCTAACTTCGTGCCAGCAGCCGCGGTAATACGAAGGGGGCGAGCGTTATTCGGAATTATTGGGCGTAAAGGGCTCGCAGGCTGCTTGAACAGTTAGACGTGAAATCCCCGGGCTCAACCTGGGAACTGCGTTTAATACTAGCAAGCTAGAGAAATAGAGAGGAAAGTGGAACTCCCAGTGTAGAGGTGAAATTCGTAGATATTGGGAAGAACACCAGTGGCGAAAGCGACTTTCTGGCTATTTTCTGACGCTGAGGAGCGAAAGCGTGGGGAGCAAACAGGATTAGATACCCTGGTAGTCCACGCCGTAAACGATGTGTGCTAGATGTTGGAAGGTTACCTTTCAGTGTCGCAGCTAACGCACTAAGCACACCGCCTGGGAAGTACGGTCGCAAGATTAAAACTCAAAGGAATTGACGGGGGCCCGCACAAGCGGTGGAGCATGTGGTTTAATTCGAAGCAACGCGCAGAACCTTACCAGCCCTTGACATGTGGAGTTTGGTTATCAGAGATGATTTCCTTCAGTTCGGCTGGCTCCAACACAGGTGCTGCATGGCTGTCGTCAGCTCGTGTCGTGAGATGTTGGGTTAAGTCCCGCAACGAGCGCAACCCTCATCTTTAGTTGCCATCAGTTCGGCTGGGCACTCTAGAGAAACTGCCTGGGATGACCAGGAGGAAGGCGAGGATGACGTCAAGTCCTCATGGCCCTTATGGGCTGGGCTACACACGTGCTACAATGGCGGTGACAAAGGGAGGCAATAGGGCAACCTGGAGCAAATCCCAAAAAGCCGTCTCAGTTCGGATTGTTCTCTGCAACTCGAGAGCATGAAGTTGGAATCGCTAGTAATCGTAGATCAGCATGCTACGGTGAATACGTTCCCGGGCCTTGTACACACCGCCCGTCACACCATGGGAGTTGGTTTTACCCGAAGACGGTATCCTAACCTTTTAGGGGGGAGCCGGCCACGGTAGGGTCAGCGACTGGGGTGAAGTCGTAACAAGGTAGCCGTAGGGGAACCTGCGGCTGGATCACCTCCTTTCTAAGGAAAGTGTAAGATTAATTGCCGCCGTCTTTGTATCTCTTCTTCTCGAACATATAATTTATAGATTTGCTACAGCTAAAGGCGCGTAGCTCAGTTGGTTAGAGCGCACGACTGATAATCGTGAGGTCGGCAGTTCAAATCTGCCCGTGCCTACCAATATTTATAAAAATGTTAATGTATTTAAATTACACAGTTTTGTCTTTTTTAGACAGTCTGTTTGAAATAGTTGGTGAAGATGATCCCAAATAATAGGGTAATATAAATTAATATTATCCGGCTTACGGATTGTACTTTTAAAATTTTTGCAAGATTAATTTTTTAAAGATTAGTAATGGTTGTCTGACCGGTTACTACTTTCATGTACGGTCCGATCAAGCGTCTTGAAGAGCATTTGGTGGATGCCTTGGTACAGAGAGGCGATGAAGGACGTGACACGCTGCGATAAGCTGTGGGGAGCCGTGAGTAGGCTTTGATCCGCAGATTTCCGAATGGGGAAACCCAAACCATTTTGGTTTATCCCGCAAGGGAGGCGAACTCAGCGAACTGAAATATCTAAGTAGCTGAAGGAAAGGACATCAACCGAGACTCCGTTAGTAGTGACGAGCGAACGCGGACCAGGCCAGCGGCTAATTTGAAAATAACCAGAATGATCTGGAAAGGTCAGCCATAGTGGGTGATAGCCCCGTATGGGTAATGTTTCATTTTAGTCCTTGAGTAGGGCGGGACACGAGAAATCCTGTTTGAATATGGGGGGACCACCCTCCAAGCCTAAGTACTACTCTGTGACCGATAGCGAACAAGTACCGTGAGGGAAAGGTGAAAAGAACCCCTATTAGGGGAGTGAAAAAGACCTGAAACCGAATGCTTACAAACAGTAGGAGCTACATTACGTAGTGACTGCGTACCTTTTGTATAATGGGTCAGCGAGTTAATTTATTGAGCAAGCTTAAGCCGTTAGGTGTAGGCGAAGCGAAAGCGAGTATTAATAGTGCGTTTTAGTTCGATGGATTAGACCCGAAACCGGGTGATCTAGCTATGGGCAGGTTGAAGGTGCGGTAACACGCACTGGAGGACCGAACCCACGTCTGTTGAAAAAGACGGGGATGACCTGTGGCTAGGGGTGAAAGGCCAATCAAACCCGGAGATAGCTGGTTCTCCGCGAAAACTATTTAGGTAGTGCGTTATATATTACTGCCGGGGGTAGAGCACTGGATGGGCTAGGGGGGCGCGAGCCTTACCAAACCTAACCAAACTCCGAATACCGGTAAGTACAGTATAGCAGACAGTCCATGGGTGCTAAGGTCCTTGGACGAGAGGGAAAGAGCCCAGACCACCAGCTAAGGTCCCTAAGTTATGGCTAAGTGGGAAAGGATGTGGGAAGGCCAAGACAGCCAGGAGGTTGGCTTAGAAGCAGCCATCCTTTAAAGAAAGCGTAACAGCTCACTGGTCTAAATAAGCCGGCCTGCGCCGAAGATGTAACGGGGCTAAAGCCATACACCGAAGCTGTGGATGCCGTAAGGCATGGTAGCGGAGCGTTCTGTAAGCCGCTGAAGGTAACACGTGAGTGTTATTGGAGGTATCAGAAGTGAGAATGCTGACATGAGTAGCGATAAAGAGTGTGAGAAACACTCTCGCCGAAAGCCCAAGGGTTCCTGCGCAAGGTTAATCCGCGCAGGGTTAGTCGGCCCCTAAGATAAGTGCGAAAGCAGTAGTCGATGGGAACACGGTTAATATTCCGTGACCTGATGGTAGTGACGGATGGTATAAATTGTAAATGCTTATCGGATTGTGTTTGCAGTGAAGCCGTTCCAGGAAATAGCTCCATCATTAAGACCGTACCCGAAACCGACACAGGTGGGCAGGTAGAGAATACCAAGGCGCTTGGGAGAATGATGTTGAAGGAACTCGGCAAAATGCACCCGTAACTTCGGAATAAGGGTGGCCTATTCTGGGCAACCAGAAATAGGTAGCATAAAATAGGGGGTAGCGACTGTTTATTAAAAACATAGGGCTCTGCAAAGTGGCAACACGACGTATAGGGTCCGACGCCTGCCCGGTGCTGGAAGGTTAAGAGGAGTTGTGCAAGCAGCGAATTGAAGCCCCAGTAAACGGCGGCCGTAACTATAACGGTCCTAAGGTAGCGAAATTCCTTGTCGGGTAAGTTCCGACCTGCACGAATGGCGTAACGACTTCCCCGCTGTCTCCAACATCAACTCAGCGAAATTGAATTCCCCGTGAAGATGCGGGGTACCCGCGGTCAGACGGAAAGACCCCGTGCACCTTTACTATAGCTTTGCAGTGGCATCAGGAAGCCGATGTGCAGGATAGGTGGGAGGCTTGGAACTTGTAGCGCAAGCTATGAGGGAGCCATCCTTGAGATACCACCCTTCTGCTTTCTGTTGTCTAACCGAGTCCAGTTATCCTGGTCCGGGACCCTGCATGGTGGGTAGTTTGACTGGGGCGGTCGCCTCCTAAATGGTAACGGAGGCGCGCGATGGTAGGCTCAAACCGGTCGGACATCGGTTGTTGAGTGCAATGGCATAAGCCTGCCTGACTGCGAGACTGACAAGTCGAGCAGAGACGAAAGTCGGTCATAGTGATCCGGTGGTTCTGTGTGGAAGGGCCATCGCTCAACGGATAAAAGGTACGCCGGGGATAACAGGCTGATACCCCCCAAGAGTTCACATCGACGGGGGTGTTTGGCACCTCGATGTCGGCTCATCACATCCTGGGGCTGGAGCAGGTCCCAAGGGTTTGGCTGTTCGCCAATTAAAGTGGTACGTGAGCTGGGTTTAGAACGTCGTGAGACAGTTCGGTCCCTATCTGCCGTGGGTGTTCGAATCTTGAGAGGAGCTGTCCCTAGTACGAGAGGACCGGGATGGACGCACCTCTGGTGTACCAGTTGTCGCGCCAGCGGCATAGCTGGGTAGCTATGTGCGGAAAGGATAACTGCTGAAAGCATCTAAGCGGGAAGCCTCCCTCAAAACTAGGATTCGCCGAGAACCGTGGAAGACTACCACGTTGATAGGCTAGGTGTGGAAGCACAGTAATGTGTGAAGCTAACTAGTACTAATAGTTCGATCGGCTTGATCGTGACCGTCATGAAAGTAGAAACCGGTTGTTTTTATATTTATGATAAGTTTGTAAGCAATTATTTGGATCATCTTCTTTTTGAAGTGTGAGGCTAAACGGCCTGGTGATTATAGCGCAGATGTCCCACCCGATCCCATTCCGAACTCGAACGTGAAGCTCTGTTGCGCTGATGGTACTGCATCTTAAGGTGTGGGAGAGTAAGTCGTTGCCAGGCCTTTTAGACTCACATTGTATTACAAGCATGACGCGGGGTGGAGCAGCCCGGTAGCTCGTCAGGCTCATAACCTGAAGGTCGTAGGTTCAAATCCTACCCCCGCAACCAACTTATTCAATAAAATCAATAACTTAGATCACCCTCAAAGACTTCGGTTTTTGGGGTTTTTTGTTATGAATTTAAGTGTTTGTACCAACCATCATGCCAACCGGTCGTCAGGTTTTCTGTTTTTAAATCTATATTATTTCTACTTATATCCGATACAGCAATGAAGTGGCACTGATAAAATAGATTGACTTTTTTCATTTACATTTTTTATTTCTTTGTCGAATTCTTCTTGTTGCTTGTTATTTAATAGTTGTCGTGCTCTCCCGTAATACATGTCATATATATAACTGTTATTACCTGAAGAAGCTGTAAACCAAAAGGGATATGAAAGAATATTTTTAAAATTTGCCAGTTTTATTTTTTCATATAAAGACATGTCAGCAACACCTTTTGGAGATACCATTTGAGGTGGTACACTGATAATTTTGTTAACTGAATCTGAAACTTTTATATTCCACCATTGAGGCGCATCTAATGCTCTAACCACAATTCCAGCAACACCACCAGGTTTAAGAACTCTTTTGATTTCCGCAATTGATTTCTGTGCATCACATTCCTCAAGTACGGTAACTGAGTAAACTGCGTCAAAAAAATTATCTGGAAATGAAATGTCAGTAGCATCACTATAAGACAAATTAAGTTCATTAGGTTTTAAATTTGATTTTGAAGGTTGAGAATTATCCTTAAAAAAAGGATTAACTTTGAAATTTTGATCTTGAGCAATTTTACTACCCTCTGTTAATAAATATTCATTTATATCGACACCAACCAGCGACAAATCTTTTCTAAGTTTTAAAACTTGTCTACATAATGAAGCAGGGCCACAACCTAATTCTAAAACTCTACCGTTTTTAGAAATATTCATATTCGATACTAATGTTTCTAGCATTGCTTTATAAGTAGGTAACTCTGCTCTATCTTCTAATGAAGGAATTGCTCCAAAATCTTTTCCACCAATTATAACTAGCGTGAAAAAATCAGATAATTTTTGAATTATAGGGTTCCATTGTTTAGCAGATAAAAAAAATGGAAATAGTAAAAGTGGGGGGCCTTCACCAATAACTTTATAAGAAATATTTTCAAATTGTCCTTCTTGATTATTTATATTTACAGAGTAGTTTTCTATATTTAAGCCCTTAAAAAATGAGATTAATGCTTCACATGTTTCACTTGATTTATCTTCACAAATATCAGACCAAGCAAGAGCTTCGTAATTATTCAATTGAATAATTTCTAAATTATTTATTTCATTCTTTAATGTGTTAACTGAGTTAGCTGTAACGCCAAATTCACTCTTTAAGACCATGATTTTTTGATCAAGTTCTGCAAACTTTTTTGA
>CABZSR010000043.1 GCA_902528415.1 uncultured SAR116 cluster alpha proteobacterium
TTTGTTTGAAAAAACTTTCAAATCACTATTTAGATAAGGTGATGTCATGCACCTATACCAGTTAAGAGCTGGTTGAAACGAATTGGAATAAAAACTATTGGAATATATCTCCAATTCTTTGTCATTTAGCCAACTTTCGTAACAATCATCCTTTGGATATTGGGACATAACTGCTTCGACCATTGTCTGATCTAACTTCATAATGTAGTATTCAGGCATTTTAGCCAAATTTATGGCTGTCCATGAACCTAATTCACATGGATTGTTTTCTTTCCAGTCAGCACTTTTCATATGATAGTAGGCTCTAAGGAACTTATGAAGTCCTTCTCTATCCAGATGCATGTCTTTATTAGCCTCAGGGGTAGAGTAATACCATTGATAGTGTTTTCTTGGAGGATTTAATTCTTCTAAGTCTTTATGTATTGGATCTTGATACGATAAATTAATATCTACATTTGGTGCGCCAGTAAATGGAGCACTCATCATCACAACTGACTTGAACATGTCAGGTCTAATCAAAGCTGACGTTCCTGCGACTGATGATCCAGCATCATGTCCTACTAATAAATCAACTTTATTGATTTTAAGTGCACTGATCAAACTAAGTATATCTGTAGTCAGGTTTAATAGTCTGTATTCGGATATGTTTGCATTATATTTTTTAGTACCCCCAGATGTGAGGCCATATCCTCTCATGTCAGGCGCTATAACCCTAAAGCCTTCATAAGCTAAAATTGGTATTATTTTTCGCCAACTAAAACTTAACTCAGGAAAGCCATGAAGTAAAAGAGCAATGGGCTGATTATTATTGTTCTTAGAAGCTTCTAGATAGTGAACATTAAGACCCGTTGAAATATCGACCTTGTTACTACTAATTATTGGATCTATTAATTCAATCATTTTATAATATCTTAATAATTACATTTATATTTGTTAACTGTGTCTACATTTATCTCAATACCTAAACCAGGTTTTGATGAAACATTTACCATGCCGTTGTCTAACTCAAGAGGATTTTCTAGTAACTCTCTTCTGAAAGGATGACTTGATTGGTCATATTCTAATATTGGAGATCGAGCATAAATTGAATGATGCGTAGTTGGAATAGAAGCAATAACTTGAATTGACGCAGCCTGAGCAACTGCAGAGCCCCATACATGTGGGTTTACTTCTACACCAAAACTTTGAGCTAAATTAATAATGTGCCTTACTCCAGAAATACCACCACAGGATCCAATGTCTGGTTGAGCAATATCAACAGCTTTAGCCTCAAATAGTGTCCTAAATCCATACAAAGTATGTTCATTTTCACCACCTGCAATAGGTATGTTAAGTTTTGATCTTAACTCTGTATAACCCTGAATATCCTCAGGAGTAACTGGTTCCTCATACCACCGTAAATTATAATCTTTAAGGGCTTCTCCTAAAGTGAATGCTTCTGATCTTCCATAAGCATGATTGGTATCAATCATTAATGTTACATTTTTATTTTCCAATACATCATATATAGCCTCCATACATTTAATATCATCTTGAAGACCAAATCCAAGTTTAACCTTCATATGATCAAATTTATTTTCAAAATGTGATAGAGCTTCTTCTGCTAATCTTTTTGCTTCTCCTTGACCTTTAATTCGATAAAAACCAGTAGCATAAGGTTTAATTTTTTTTCTAAATGCACCTCCCAATAATTGGTGAATAGGCTGATTAAGAAATTTTCCTAAAATATCCCACAATGCAATATCAACAGCGCTTATCCCAGAGATTACTGACCCTTTTCTTCCAAAGTCTCTAGTAGCATTATACATTTTGTGCCAAAGAACCTCTATATCCAATGGAGATTCGTTTAAAAGTAGTGGTTTTAGAGCAGTTTCGATAACAGCAGCCGAAATTTCAGGAGGTTCTAATCCTTGACAAAAAGCTTCTCCCCAACCTATAAGCCCTTCATCAGTTTTAATCTCTACAAGTGTAGCAGATCTTTTTTTTACCCAACCTTGTGAAAAAGCAAAAGGGATATCCAATTCTGATTTAATTACATGAACAATTATATCTTTGATTTTAATACTCATTAGATCCCCCATTTATTTAATTAGATATTGTAATATATTTTAATTTTATGGATTATTTAACTTTAATTCTTCCCCTTAAAGTAAGTGGTAATTGAGCAAGCATAAATACTCCAATCAAAGGAGTTAATATAAAGACTTTTATAAAAACCCAGTCGTCAGTTTCTAGGTTTCTCCACGCAACTTCATTTATTATTGTAAGAAATAAAAAAAATAATCCCCATCTAAAACTTAATTTATACCAAGTATCGTCATTTAGGAAAAACTGGGAACCAAAAAATTGTTTCATCATTGCCTTTTTATTTAAAATTCCTATTAATAATACGGAACTAAAAAAACCGTTAAATATCGTGGGTTGTATTTTTACAAATTGATCATTCTCAAATAAATAAGCAAATAGTGTAAAAAGAGCAGACATACAGATTGCAAAAATTTGAAATTTAGAAATTCTTCTCTCTACTAAATAAAAAGTAGCCATTACAAACAAACTTAATAGTAATGAAATAAAAGCTGCTATAATTAGATCATAATACTGAGATCCAATAAAAAAACCGGATATGGGTACAATTTCAAAAAAAAATGCACTTAAACGCATATAATATTTCCTTTAATTATCTTTACCTAAAAGTGATTTTGTAAAATCAGGATCTTGGCTATTTTCTCTAAGCCATATATTAAAAAACAAATCTAAAAAATCCATATCACTAGTTTCTAAAACCTTTTCATTTTTGAAGTAGAATATACCTTTATCTAACAATTTTATAGCAATGAACTGATCATTTTTTTGAATAGTTCTAAAAGCTTTATTTAATAATTGCTTCAAGGCAATTAATTCATTTTCACTATACTTTTTTTGTTTTTGAAGTTGTTCAACTGTTTCTTTGACAACACTTTTTTTTGTAAAATCTCTGTTATACCTTAAAATTAGAGCAAATTTATCTGAAGGGTAATGACCTGTTTCAGAAATTAATGTTGCATAATATATGTCTAATAAAAGAAATTTATAAGTTGCTCGCCCGACTAATTTAAAGTTTGGGATAAACTTTTCAAGAATAGCCTCGGAAATTTTATTTTTAATTACCTGATTTTGAGTTTCAGACAAGGCTATGTTTGTATTAAACATAAGGAATAATAAAATTAGAAATCTCAAATTTATTCTAACCCTACCATTTTTGTAAATCCAAAGGACCAATTTTATTGGCAGTATCTCCTCTTAGAAATACTAAAGTTACAGAACCAATATTAATTCCAAACTTGCTAACATATGCTCTATTAATAGCTAAATCCTTACTTTGTTTATAAATCCAATCATTAAAATGAACTTTTATATCACTTCCTTTAATGTTCAAGTAAATATCATATGACCAGTTGAGAGCATTACCCGAAATTAAACCTGAAGCTTTACCTTCAACATCGTCAGCTTGACCTTCATATACAATTTTTTGATTATCATTTATTTTCTTTTCAATTTTCCATATTCGTTTTGCCTGCTCGCCATCATTGTATAAAAAATCTTCATCTAGTGTAAGAATTTGATTATCAACTTTTCCATTAATATTTACGCGAAATTGTCTCTTTAGGTTACCAAATCTGTCTTCAAAAATTCCATAAGCAATTGTTTCTCCTTCAAAAAAGGAAAATAAATCTAATTTAGGAGTGTTATTTTGAAATTCTTTCATGTCAGTTTGAGAACATCCGGTAAATATTAATATAATAAAAAGAGTAAAAAATAACTTAACACTATATATAAAGTTATTAATAGATAACAAAAGCAACTCCTAAATAATATGTGAAATATTGCTATTTATATTTGATTTTTAATTATTAACAAGTTTTTTGAAGAGATTTTTTGCCTTTAAATTAAATTGATCTGCAAATAATTCATATGATCGAGTTCTTGCTTTTTCGTTATGACACCAAGTCAAAATCGCAATCTCATCTACATTATTGGTTTTTACTAAATTTGAAATCTTCTCTTTGGTATTGCTAGTTTCGCCAACAATTGAGTTTTTGAACATAAAATCATACTGTTCATTCCAATTATTTTCGTTAATTATATTTAATGCATTGTCTGGATCAGTTATTGGTCCAAGTTGACCATAGTTTCTACCAATTTTCCACGCTGCTCTGGAAGCAAAAAGATATTTCGCTTCTTTTTCTGTTTTAGCAGTTAAAGCCCAGAGGCAAACATTCACAATTGGTTTATTAAAATTTTTGCTTGGACGAAATTCTGATTTATACAGATCGATAGCATTTTTCATTCCTTGGCCATCAGTTATGAAATGGGCAAAACAATATGGTATTCCAAGGTATGCAGCAAGTTGGGCTCCATAGTTTGAAGTTCCTAACATCCAAATTTCTGGATGTGTTTTAGACTCAGGTTGAGCAACTAAATGTCTAAACGGATGTCCTTCTAATAATTTTTCATTAGATACCCAAGCCATTAAATCTCTAACGTTACCAGGAAATTGTTCGCTGTCTTCTCTGCTATTTGGATTTAAAGCTAGAGCAGTCCTGCCATCGGAACCTGGAGCTCTACCAAGTCCTAAGTCTATTCTGCCAGGCGCTATTGCTTCTAAAACTCTAAATTGTTCTGCAACTTTAAATGGAGCATAATGAGGCAACATAATGCCAGCACTTCCAATTCGAATTATTTTCGTTTGAGTTGCAATAGCAGCCATTAATACTTCGGGGGCACTTCCTATTATCGTTGGATGATTGTGATGTTCTGACACCCAAAATCTTTTATAACCGAGTTGTTCTGCTTTTATGGCGAGATTGATACTATCTTGAATAGTGTGTGTCTGCGGCTTTCCTTCTACTGAAACAGATTGTTCTAGAATAGATACTTGCATTTGATTAACCCCAATATACAATAATCATAATTTTATTTTATATATTCTGGAAGCATTTTCATAAAATAATTTATTTTTTTCTTCTTCTGACATGTCTTCAGAAATTATTTTAAACGCATTCCATAAAGACCCATAACTACAAGACCCTTTATCAACAGGAAAGTTGCTTTCATACATACATCTTTCAAATCCAAACATATTGATTGTTTCATAAATCCATGGTTTCCAAACTTCTGATAAATCTTTTGAGTGTGGAGGCTTAGAATTCAAATGAAATTTGGCACCATTTACAGCCATTCCCAAACCACCTAATTTTACATTTACATTTGGTAATCTAGATAATCTCATCATAGCTGATCTCCATTCTCTATGGGTTAGGGCTGGCTTTCCTTCATACTCCCCAAGGTGTATAGGCCCTCCAATATGATTTAAAATTATTTTTAAATCTGGAAGCGCTCTCGCTATTTTTTCCATTTCATTAAGTTGGGTGTGATAAATCCAAAAGTCTAATGACAAACCAGCTGATTGAAGACATCTTGCACCTTCAATAAAATTTGGATGTAGCATAAGATTGAGATCTGATTTCACTGCACCTGACGTTATTCTTGGATCTGCATGGGAAGCTAAAAGCATTCTTATCCCTTTAAGTCTTCCTTCGCTAATATCTAGTGCTTTTTCAATTACAGGTTCTAACTTATTGCCAAAAGTTAGATCTAGTGAACCAACAATTGATGAGTTGACTTT
>CABZSR010000044.1 GCA_902528415.1 uncultured SAR116 cluster alpha proteobacterium
GAGATGTTGAAAGTGTCATTGACGAACCCATTGCTAGAGGTGGCACTAACTTAGGCTTATCTCCAACTGAAACTCTTGTTTCATCTTTGCTGGGTTGCACAAACGTAATTACCCACAGAATAATGGATAAAATGGGTTTTACGATTAATAGCTTAGATATTAAATCTAAGACACTTTTTAATAAAGACGGTGCTAGTTTAGTACAAGAAGTTGATATACCATTTCCTGAAATCACTTTGGATATAGACATATCAACAAATGCTTCAGAAGATGATTTAATTGAAGTAAAAAAAAAATTAGCTATGTACTGCCCTATTGGAAAAGTTATTAGAAATAGCGGAACAGTTATTAATGAAAATTGGAATAAAATTAACTAGAGTAAGTTAATGAACAGACGAGATAGATTACATCATCAACCTATAATAAACAGACCTAAATTATTTTTAAAAAATAATAAAAAGATAATTTTGTGGGTCATTGTTAATCTTGAAGTTTGGGATCCAGAATTACCCCAACCTAGAAATATATTGCCTCCTCCGATGAATGTCCCAATGTTACCTGACTTACCAAATTGGTCATGGCATGAATACGGAATGAGAGTTGGCTTTTGGAGAATGTTTAGAGCCCTTAAGGACAGAGGTGTTTCTTCAACTTTAGCCTTAAATGCAACTGTAGTTGATCATTATCCTGAAACAGTTGAAGCTGCAATGAAGGAAAATTGGGAGTCTATGTGTCATGGATATATTCAGAGGCCAATGCATAAAGTAGAAAATCAATTTGTAGACATAAAGTCAGCTATTAAAAAAATTGAGGACTTTACTAAACAAGACGTAATTGGATGGGAAAGTCCTGGTTTAACTGAAACTAATGATACTTTAGATATTTTGTCTGATAATGGAATTAAATATACTGCTAATTGGCCTGTAGATGACTTGCCACAAGACTTAAAAGTTAAAAGTGGTAAGAGGATGATAACACTACCCTATCCAATTGAAATTAATGATGTGGTTATGACTTCTGTCCAGGTTCATAAATCTGATGAGATTTTTACAAGAGGAAAATTACAATTTGACAGACTGTATAAAGAAGCAGATGAAAACACCAAGATTATGGCTATAAGCGTTCATCCTTATCTAACAGGAGTTCCCCATAGAATTGGTTTTTTTGAGAAGTTATTAGATTACGTCTTAGAACATGATGATGTTGAAATAATGACAGGTAGAGATATTTATAATTGGTATACAGAGCAGGTTCCAGAGAACACATAAACTAAATTAATAAATAATTTTATAATATAACCTTCCTATGTTTTCTCTTAAAAATCTTGATGTTTTTTTAAATGCATTAACATCTGGAATAAATTCTAAAAGTGTAAAATTTCTATTTTCATATTTAAAATCAACTGGAAAGGGAAATATATTAAATCCCTGCTTTTCAAACAAATATTTTGATCTATGCATATGAAATGCTGAAGTTACTAATATAATAGAAGAATTATTTGGAATAAGTTTTGTAACAGCAATACTTTCTTCATAAGTATTCTTGACTTTTTCAGTAACTAAAATCTCACCTGGAACACCTAAGGAGATTGCCTTATCCTTAAGAATAAAACCTTCAGGCTTCCAATTCTTTGTCCATGGTAATTGACCAGCTGTAAATATTAACTTATTTGCTTTCTGTTGTTTAATTAAATCTACACCTGCAAAAAAACGATCTGGATCTGAAAATTCATAAGTTGCATACTTTTGATCACCTACTTGATGAAGCATTCCACTTAGCACAACAACAGCATCATTTTCTTTTATAGAAGAAATAGGAATTGGCTTGTATAGATCCTCTAACTTTTGAGCAAGATAATTACCTACAAAAGGATTAGTAGAAATTATTAGAATTAATAAAGACAAAAAAACATAAAATTTTCTTCGATTAAAGAAAAAAATGATTAATAGGATTATCACAATTCCCAAAGGAGACAAAAAGAAAGGTAATATTTTGTGCAAATAAATCATATATAACAACTACTTAAGTAATAATATAAACCAAATATATCATATTAGGCTGGAATTTAAATGGTTTTATTTGTAAATATTCCGTAACCACCATCTCTTACTGTTCTTATAGGATCTAAACTTTTATCTGAGGCAGTCTTTAGTGCTTTTCTTAATCTGCTCATATGAACATCAACCGTCCTCTCTTCAACATACACTCCATGACCCCAAACTTGATCTAAAAGCTTACTTCTTGAAAAAACATGGCCTGGACGTTCCATTAATAATGTAAGTAATTTAAATTCTTTAGGACCTAATTTTACATTTTTATTATGATATGTAACAGTCATTTCACTTAAAGAGAGTGTCAAACCATTATGTTGTAAAACATCATTTACAAGTGAAGGTTTAGAACGTCTTAACAAAGCTTTAACTCTTGAAATAAATTCTTTTGGAGAAAATGGTTTAGATATGTAATCGTCTGCCCCAGTATCTAAACCAAGAGACTTATCTGAGTCTTCGCTTCTAGCACTTAAAATTATTATAGGTATTTGTTTGGTTTCAGATCTAGATCTTAGAGTTCTGCATACATCAATGCCAGACATTTTTGGCATCATCCAATCTAAAATTATTAAATCAGGAGAATGATTTTCAATCAACTCAATAGCCTCTTTGCCATTTGTAGCTTTGATAATAGAATACCCAGCATTAGTTAAATTGAAGGACATCAACTCTAATTGATTAGGCTCATCATCTGCTATTAAAATGTTTGCATTCATGTTGAATTCATATCTTTACATTAAGCTATATGATTTTTTATTTCTTTAATACCAATTTTTTAAACTTACGAAATTAATATTTATAAAGAAGTTATGCTTAATAAATAATAAATAGTACCTGCAATTGTTGCTGATGCAGGGACTGTTATTATCCAAGCAGCACCGATTGAATATGCAAAGTTTCTTCTAACTAATTTCCTTTTGGCTCTTGAAGTTGATGATGTGTTTCTTTCTGGATTTTCTCTAAACTCTCTTAAAAAACCAATTCCAAAAATAGCCCCTATAGCGATATGTGTAGAGCTAACAGGCAACCCTAGAGTTGTAGCGATTAGAACTGTAATTGCTGAAGATAAAGCTACGCAGTAAGCTCTAGGTGCATTTAATCTAGTTATTTTTTGACCTACTGTATTTATTAACTTAGGGCCAAACAACAATAGTCCTAAAGCAATACCTATTGCTCCAATAACCATCACCCATAATGGAATAGACACTTTTGCAGCAATACCTTCATTTGGTGTGAATGTGCTAACTATTGCAGCAAGTGGACCTACAGCATTAGCTACATCGTTAGCACCATGAGCAAAACAT
The DNA here is from genome assembly GCA_902528415.1 of uncultured SAR116 cluster alpha proteobacterium. Lineage (GTDB taxonomy): Bacteria > Pseudomonadota > Alphaproteobacteria > Puniceispirillales > Marisalimonadaceae > Marisalimonas. The sequence goes on from CABZSR010000044.1 coordinate 3,356, forward strand.
AGAAGCGCAACACCAAAAAGAAGAGGTAAATGAAATAATTTATAAATATCTTCTTTCTTATTTTCTAAATATTTAACTTTATTTTTTATATATGGCTTTGAAAGAAAATATGCCAACATCATAAAAATAACAGTGTATAAATAGACTTCATAAGTACTAAATTTGTAAATTTTTTTGAGCCCTTTTAGAGCCATGTATGCTGTAAAAGCACCAGCCATCAAAGAAATTAAAATTGGAACCCATTTAGTCGCGGCTTTTCTTTTATCTTTAACATTTAAAATTTTTACAATTATTAAGTATAATAATAGCGCAGCTACCATACCCCCAAAAACAGGAGAAATAACCCAACTAGCTGCTATAGCAGCCATTGTACTCCAATTAACAATCGAAGCTCCCGCTACTGTTAGACCTGCTCCAAGAATACCACCTACAATGGAATGTGTTGTCGATACTGGTGAATTAAAAAAAGTTGCTAAATTTATCCAAAGAGCAGCAGCTAATAATGCACTTAACATTAGATATCTAAAATCTGTTGTAGTTACAGAATCTCCTGGTGATATTATGCCCTTAGAAACAGTGCTAACCACATCTCCACCAGCCAATAACGCACCAGAACTTTCACAAATTGCTGCAATAACAACTGCAGTACCCACGGAAATAACTTTTCCACCTACTGCTGGTCCCATATTGTTAGCAACATCATTTGCACCAATATTAAGCGCCATATATCCACCAACCATTGCAGCAGCAACTAAAATAAAAGTCTGCTCGCTTCCTAAAGAAATATATTGCTCAACAATCACTGCAACTAATATTAAAAAAATTGCTGCTATGCCTAATAATATTAAGAATTTTTTTTGTTCGATTAATTTGCCTTGGGAATAAGCTAATCGCCTTAGATCGTTAACGTATCTGTAATCTGTTTTATTAGTATTATTATTCACTGAGCAACCTCTTAATATTTATTATGAAATCGTCTTAAATGTTAAATATTACGTTTTTATTACAGTTTTAATTTATTATTGGAAAAGTGATTGAGAAGTTTGTTTCTTCATTAGGAATGCTGTTTATAGATAATTGTGCTCTATGCTTGATTAGAATATGCTTTACAATTGCTAAGCCAAGACCAGTACCACCTATTTTCCTTGACCTTGCTTTATCAACACGAAAAAATCTCTCAGTAAGCCTTTCAATATATTTATCAGGTATTCCTTCTCCACTATTAATAATACTGACTTTGATCTCTTTATTTTTTTCCTGTTCAATCCTCACTATGACATTAGTATTATCAAAACCATATTTGATGGCATTTTCTAATAGATTTACGAATACTTGGTTAATTTCATCAATATCTCCGCTTATAAAACAATTTTTTTTAGGATCATCTCTTAAGTCGTCAATTAATATTTTATTTTCTTCTTTTAACCCTTTTTCATTAATGGATAAAATAATATGTTTGATTGGGTCTATAAGTGAAATAGTTGTGTTAGGTGTAATATGTTCTTCTGTTTCAACTTTTGACAAAGATAAAATATCATCTATTAATCTATTCATTCTTTTAGATTCTTCATCCATTATTTTTAAGAACTTATTCCTAGTTTCTTCGTCTTTTACGTTGCCACTTAATAAAGTTTCTATAAATCCAACAAGACTAGTTAGTGGCGATCTTAGCTCATGACTTACATTAGCTACAAAATCACGTCTTACTTTTTCAAGATTTCTTTGTGATGTCATATCAAGAAAAAGAATTGCAAATAAATTATCTTCAATTTTTTTAACTTTTATTATTAGAGATCTTTTTAATATGTCACTTGTTTGAAAGTGAAATTCTTCATTTAAATTATTTTTTTGGTTACTTTCTTCAAGATTTTTAAATTCAGCAATTTCTATA
>CABZSR010000045.1 GCA_902528415.1 uncultured SAR116 cluster alpha proteobacterium
TTCTATCAGATCAGCTGCCAAAGAAATGGGTATGAGCACAAGAAGAGCAACTATGCTTCTTAAAACTATAGAAGAAGCATTTTCAACACCTGTTTTAGAAAAAAAAGGAGGAAATAAAGGTACACATATTACTTCTTTTGGAAAAGAGCTCTTAATAAAATACTTAAATTTATGCAATCATTTATCAAATGAATCTCAAGAATTCATTGATTGGGTGGCATCAAAACAAACTCTTAAATAAAAGGTAAGACTATGGAAAACAATAAAGAGTTTTATATTTCACCTAACTTAGAAAATGATAATCTAACTGAATCAATCGAGTGTTTAAATGAATCTGGTGAAAATATTAAACTACCTGTAGTTAAAGAAATTCCATTAACAATTTATCTTAACAAACAAGAAATTGTCACAGCCATGACATTAGGTGATATGCCTGACTTGTTAGCAGTTGGCTATCTGCTTAACCAAAACATGCTTAAGAGAGATGATGTCATTTCAGGAATTGATTATGACGAAGACCTCCAAGTTGTGATCGTAAGAACTGAACGAAAAACTAACTATGAAAAAAAAATGGAAAAGAAAATCAGAACTAGTGGCTGTGCAGTGGGTACAGTTTATGGAGATATAATAAATGATTTTTCATCAGTTAATCTTGAAAAAAAATCAAAGATAAAAACTTCTTGGATTTATACTATTTCAAAAAAAGTCAATACAAAACCCAGCTTGTATTTAAAAGCAGGAGCCCTTCATGGTTGCGTATTATGCCAAAAAGATTCACCACTAATTTATGTTGAAGACGTTGGAAGACATAATGCAGTAGATAAGATTGCTGGTTGGATGTTTTTAAATAAAGAAAATGCAAGTGATAAAATTTTTTATACTACTGGAAGACTTACTTCAGAAATGGTTATAAAAACAGTTCAAATGGGAATCCCAATATTGATATCAAGGTCAGGTTTTACCGAAGCAGGAGTTAAACTAGCTAGAGAAGCTGGCCTTACATTAATTGGAAGAGCCAAAGGTAAAAGGATGATAATTGCAAATGGAGTAAATAGAGTGATTTTTGATACTGACATCAAGGCAGTTGCAAATGAAGATGTAATGTCTGCACAAAGGTCTTTAATCAACTAAAGGTTGAATAATTTGGAAACATTAAACGAAATAATACCGTGTGTCATTTTAGCAGGAGGCAAAGGTAGAAGAATGGGTGGCAAAGAAAAAGCTTTGATCCGCCTTTTGGATAGACCGCTTTTATCTTATGTTTTAGAAAAAGTATCAGGCAAAGTTGCACCTATTGCATTGAATATAAATACGAATTTTGATGACTTTCAAAAGTTTGGTTACAAGATAATTAAGGATCCGATCAAAGGTCATTTGGGGCCTCTAGCTGGGATTTTAGCATCATTAAATTGGGCAAAGGAGATAAATCAAGATTGGGTTTTGACTTTACCATGCGACACCCCATTTCTTCCTAAGAACCTAGTCCAATCTATGGTCGAAGCAAAGAATAAAACTCCAGAAGTTGATTTGGTGGTTGCAAAATCAAGAGGGTTTAATCATCCAGTAATTGCTTTATGGAAATCAGATATCAATAACAAATTACAAAATGCTCTAAATGAAGGTGTTAGAAAAATAGATATTTTCACAGCTCAACTTAAGATTGCTTATGTTGACTTTGATAACATACAAAATTCAGACTTTGATCCTTTTACTAATTTAAATGCACCTCCAGATCTTATACTTGCACAACAAATCCTAGGCAAATTACCACCTTTTTTTGGGCTGGCAGGTTGGTCTGGATCAGGCAAAACAACTTTATCAACAAAATTGATTAGAAATTTTACTAAAATTGGTATTAATGTGGGCACTCTAAAACATGCTCATCACAAGTTTGATATAGATAAACCAGGAAAAGACTCTTACAATTTAAGAAAAGCTGGAGCAAAACCTGTAATTATTTCATCCAAAGAGAGATTTGCCCTAATTCAAGAAAATGATCAAAATGAAGAAAAAAGCTTGTTCAAAATGTTGGAAATGTTTTCTAAAGAACCTATTAATAAATGTGACATTATAGTTGTAGAGGGCTATAAAAATGAAAACATTCCTAAGCTTGAAGTTCATAGATCTATTATTAAAAAACCATTCCTTTTTAAGAATGATAAAAATATATTTGCTATAGCTTCCGACGATGAAAAAGTCACTACAATACCGTCACTTGATTTAAATAATATAAACTCAATAACAAATTTCTTAATTCATAAATATTCTTTACAATAATTTTTTTAAATCATTTGATTTAGATACTTCTGTGATCAAATGGATAAAATTTTAATAATTCGCCTTTTTTAACTTCAATATTGTCATAAGGTATTTCAACTAAACCATCCGCTCCAACAAGTGATGAAATAACACCTGCTCCTTTTCTGCCATGTAAAATTATTTCTGATTTAGATGAACTATTATTTATTTTAGCTCTTAAAAATTCTGTCCTACCTATCTTTTTTTTATGTTCAAATCCCGACGGTAATTTGAAAAAAACTGGATTTAATTTAATTCCACCAGCTAGTTTATTTATGATAGGATTGATTAATAATTTAGAGCATACAAATGCTGCAACTGGATTTCCAGGAAGACAAAATATTAGTTTTTTTTGAATCATCCCAATACCCATTGGTTTGCCTGGTTTCATAGCTAATTGCCAAACTAAACTTTCAGCTCCAATATCTCTCAATGCATTTTGGGTATGATCTTCAACACCTTCAGAGGCACCACCTGTAGATATAACTACGTCACTTTTAGAAAGACAGTCTAGATATTTAGATGCTAAATCTGATCTATTATCTTTCACAATACCCATATCTATAATTTCAGTATTATTTGTTTGAAATAAAGATTTAAGCATTGGTCTATTTGAGTCATAAATTTGGCCATTAATAATCTTACTATATCTAGAGTCTATCAACTCATTCCCTGTTGATATAATTGAAATTTTAATTTTGTCATATACCTCAATTTTATTAATGCCTGATGCGGACAACTGACCAATGTTGGATGAATTTAAAATTTCACCTTTTTTAACAATTAATTCGCCTTTTTTAAGATTTTCGCCAATAGGCCTAACATTTTGTTTTACCTTTATATCTTCTTTTATTATAACTTTTGAACCTTTTCTTTTACAATTCTCCTGCATAACCACAGTATCAACACCTTTGGGTAAGACAGATCCTGTGTAAATTTCAATAGCCTGATTGATTTTAATTTTATTATTGAAAGGAAAACCCGCCTTTGCTACCCCCACTACTTCAAATTCAGTTTTAGGGTTTTTTATTAAACTTTTGTGCAATATGCCATAACCATCAACAGCAGAATTAAGTGTTTCTGGAAGATTTATTGTACTTTTGATTAGATTATAATTTATTCTTTGAGTAGCTTCATTAACCGATACTTTAGTTTTACAATTTTTAGAACTAATCAATTTTATTAATTTATTTTTAGCAGTTTCTAGCTTTGTAAGTTTATGCACCATGCAAGCTCTGAGATGTTTGGTGTTATTACCATAATGGATGAACTCAATTTATCTCTCATAAACCATTATTACTAATACTAAAAAAAAATAAAGTCATTTTATCACTTTTGTTTTAGGATAGATTTATGATTTATTATTTTTTTAATCGTAAAATATTATTACAGGCATCATATAATGAATGATATTTGGAAACTACCAGCATTTAAAATAACAGAGTTATTCAAAAAAAAAGAAATTTCCGCAGTTGAAATTTGTAATGAAACAATAAATCATATTGAAAATACAAACCCCAAAATAAATGCAATAGTTATAGATACTTTCAATGAGGCTAAAAATACAGCTCTTTCATTAGATAAAAAATTAAATAACAAAGAAAATTTGGGACAACTTGCAGGTGTACCTGTTACTGTTAAAGTAAATACAGATCAAATAGGTTACGCAAGCACAAATGGTTTAAGGATACAAAAAGATCTCATCGCAAAAAAAGATAGCCCTGTTGTTAATAATCTAAAAAAATCCGACACACTTATTGTAGGTAAAACAAACACACCGGCATTTAGTATACACTGGTTCACTAGAAATAGTTTACATGGACATACCCTTAACCCACATAACAAGAATATAACACCAGGTGGTTCTTCAGGCGGAGCCGCAGCTGCCACAGCTTCAGGAATGGGGGCTATTGGCCACGGCACTGACATTGCTGGGTCAATTCGTTACCCTGCTTATGCTTGTGGTATACATGGTTTGAGACCTAGTTTAGGTCGTGTCCCTATGATAAATTATACTACCCCAGACAGACATATTGGTGGACAAATAATGGCTGTTTCTGGTCCACTTGCTAGATCAATCAAAGATCTTGAACTCGGTTTAAAAGCTATGAGTATAGAGGATTATGACGATCCATGGTGGGCACCTGTACCATTTTCATTTGAAGCACCCCAAAAAAAATTAGCATTAATAACGGAAATTAAAGGGTTAAAAATTGATCCAATAATAATAGAAGAATTAAAAAATGTTGCAAAACATCTTGAAGAAATTGGTTGGATAATTGAAGAACCGGAAGCTCCAGATTTTAAAGAAGCCGCTAAATTTCAAGCTGCTTTATGGCTTGGGGAATTTAGAAGAACTGGGGGGGAAGCCATAAAAAAAGAAAATGATCCTGACGCAAATTTTATTTATGATCAAATGTCCAGAAGATGTCCGGACACTAGCTTAGAAAACTTTATGGATGCCCTTCAAAATAGAGCAAGAATAAGTAGAAACTGGAACAGTTTTTTTGATAATTACCCTTTGATTTTGTGTCCTGTAACTGGAGACTTACCTTTTCCAGACCTAAAAGACCTAGAATCAGCTGAATCTTTTGATTTAGTTTTTGATTCAATGCTTCCTCAAATT
>CABZSR010000046.1 GCA_902528415.1 uncultured SAR116 cluster alpha proteobacterium
GCAGCTCATGCGGTTGAACTTAAAGTGGATGTCAATGATCATGATGTTGTTGCAAGTACACTCAAAGGTTTAACCACTCACTATTTGCTTCATTTAACATTTAAGTTAGAAAGTGGCATGACAGCATTGGTTCATGCTGCTGCAGGAGGAGTTGGTCAATTAATGGGGCAATGGGGACGTGAAATAGGTGCAACTATGATCGGAACTGTTGGTGGCCCAGAAAAAGCAGAAGCAGCTAAAAAAGCCGGTTATCATCACGTTATTGATTATAACGACAAAGATTTTGTAGCTGAAGTAATGTCTATTACTGACAGCCAAAAATGCGACGTAGTATACGATAGTGTAGCTAAGTCTGTTTTTCCAGGTTCAATGGACTGTCTAAAACCAAGGGGATTATGGGCATTATTTGGTCAGGCATCGGGACCAATAGTTGATTTTAATTTAGCTTTACTATCTGCTAAGGGCTCTCTTTTTGTAACAAGGCCTACTTTATTTACTTATATTGCAAATAGAGAGGAATATAATGATGCTTCTTATCAACTCTACAGTAGAATTGCAGATGGACGATTAAATGTAGCTATTCATGATAAAATGCCGCTAGAAAAAATAGTTGAAGCTCATAACTTACTTGAAGGCAGAAAAACAAAAGGTGGCATTGTAATTACACTTTAAAATAAGGATTAAATAATGATAGACCTATATAGTTGGCAGACACCTAACGGTAGGAAAGTGTCTATAATGCTAGAAGAAATTGGAATTGATTATAATGTTTTTCCTATAAACATTGGAAAAGATGAACAATTCCAACCTCATTTTTTAGAAATATCACCAAACAATCGTATTCCTGCAATCATTGACAGAGATAATAATAATTACTCACTTTTTGAATCAGGTGCTATTTTAATGTACCTGGCTGAGAAAAGTGGAACGCTAATAAATAAATCAAATACTGATGAATATTATAGGACAATAGAATGGCTCATGTGGCAAATGGGAGGAGTAGGCCCTATGTTTGGTCAGGTTCATCACTTTGTCAAATACAACAAAGGAAAGTCAGCATATGCTGAAGAAAGATACTCAAAAGAAGCCAGAAGACTATATAGTGTTATGGATAAGCGTCTTAGTGAAAATCCATATATATCTGGTAAGGAATATAGTATTGCTGATATTTCCATATGGCCTTGGACAGCAAGATTTGATTGGCAAGAAATTGATTTAAATGAATTTCCTAATGTCACCAGGTGGTATAAGGAAATGATGGATAGGCCTGCTGTGCAAAAAGGTTGGCTTGTTCCTCAAAATGATCAATTGATTCCATCTCCATAAAAAAAGAAGATAAGTTGGAAACTAAAGTCTCAATTGTAGGTTTAGGTTGGTGGGGAAAAGTTATGATTAATAGACTATCTTCATCGTCTAAGGTGAAGATAGTTAACTTAATTGATCCTTATCCTGATGAAGATGCAGTGAAACTTGCAAATGACAAAAACTTAAAAATTTTTACTAAGTTTGACGACGTATTTAAAAAAGAAACAATAGATGCAATCATACTTTGTACTCCAAATTCATTTCATATGGACCAAACTATAAAAGTAGCAAACTTGGGTGTTCATGTTTTCTGTGAAAAGCCTTTGTCTTTAATATCGTCAGAAGTAAAACAAATGATCGATATGTGTAACGAGAATAAAGTCATACTTGGGGTTGGTCATGAAAGACGTTTTGAAAAAGGATGGCAAAAACTTAAAGAAATAATAAACAATAATTCTTTGGGTAAGATTATGTATGCTGAAGGGCATTTTAGTCATAATAAATTGGCAAATCTTCCTTTAGATAATTGGCGTACAGATCCACAATATGCACCTGCTGCCGGTATGACTGGGATGGGCGTACATTTAACTGATCTAATGATATGGTTGTTTGGTCCTGTAGAAAGTGTGTTTGCTTCAACTGCACAAAGGGCACTTAAGTACAAAACAGGAGATGTTGTTTCAGCAAGTCTTAATCATAAATCTGGTCTAAGTACCCAAATCACAGCAATTTTAAAAACACCTCATTATCAAAGGATAACGATATGGGGTGAGAATGGGTGGGTAGAATTAGTTGACAGTTCACATCCAGATACTCCTGGACCTTCATTTATGAAGATTGTATTGAATGACGGATCTGTTAAAGAGGAAAATTTTGAGTGGACGGACACAGTGTCTGCTAATATTAATAATTTTGTAGATGCAATTAATAAAGAAGATGAATATATATTTAAAGATATTGAAAAGTTTCAAAATATCGCTGTTCTAGAAGCTATTTATCAATCAAGTTTATCTAAAAAATCTATTGATGTAGAAACTTTCAATTAACATTTAAATTATATATTTTTTAAATCCAGCTTTTCCATCGACAGCCTGTTTATGGCAAGCATCAATGCTGTAATAAAAATACAGGTTAAGAATCCTCCAAACTGTATCGATAATCCTGATAATAAAGTGCCTATGAGCCTTCCAAAAGCATTGGACATATAATAAAAGCCTACATCAAGTGTCACTCTGTTTTTATCTGTATATTTTAATATTAAAAAAGAATGTAATGATGAGTTTACAGCGAACACAAATCCAAAAATGAAAAGAACAGATATAGTTATATAAAGCTTATACTCGTCAAAATATGAACTTAATAATAACAATAAAATAGGGATGCCTATAATCAAACTAGCCCAATACTTTGTTTGCTTACCAATTGATTCATTTCGAGACAAAATTTTTGGAGTTATGCCTTGTACAAAGCCATAAAAAATAGTCCATACAGCCATGAATGTTCCTATAACAAAGAAAGCTTTTTTATTAGCGTTAATTGATCCGTCAGACATCATAGAATATAAAAACACTGGAAGTCCAACAACTAACCATGTATCTCTGGCTCCAAATAAAAAAACTCTTCCAAAACTAAGGTAATTAATATTTTTATTTTTTGAAAATACTTCGGAAAATTTTATGTCTTTTTTAATTTTTGAAAAATCATTATTTAAATAAACAAAAACAAGTATCAAAATTATTGAAAGTAATCCGGCCATTAATATCAAAGACAATTGAAAGCCTAAAAACGCCAGCAAAAGTGACCCAAGTAAAAAGCCAAATCCTTTAACTGCATTTTTAGATCCAGTCATTAGTGTAACCCACTGAAATAATTTGTTATTTTTATCTGGGGCTAATAATTTTACAGAACTTTTGGAGCTCATTTTAGTTAGATCTTTTGCTATGCCAGACAAACCTTGTGTAGCCATAACAAAAATAACTGATGAGGTTATACTCCAACTTTTATCAACTTGAGTTAAAAGTAACAATGAAACTATTTGTAAAATCATCCCACTAAATAGTGTAATATTTAAACCAATTATTTTAGCAATCCATCCTGCTGTCAGGTTTGTTACCATGCCAAAGAATTCGTATAATAAGAATAAATAAGCTAATTGAAGTGGGCTAAAGCCAAGTGTATGAAAATGAAGAAGAACTAGCATTCTTAATGCCCCATCAGTAAGCATAAAGAACCAGTAGGATAATGTTACTAGAACAAAAGAGACTTCATTATTATTTAGTGTTTTAATCATTTTTAAATAGTTTTACTAACCATTCCAACAATATCAACTAATCGGTTAGCATAACCCCATTCATTATCATACCAAGCATATAATTTTAATTGAGTTTTGTTTATTACCATTGTTGATAGGGCGTCTACTATTGAACTCCTTGGGTCATTAACAAAGTCAGTTGATACTAATGGACGATCTTCATATCCAAGAATACCTTTAAGTTCATTTTCACTTGAGTTTTTAAGCATAGAATTGACTTCGTCTTCATTAACAGGACGTTTCATTTCAAAGACGCAGTCAGTTAAGGATGTGTTTAATAAAGGTACTCTCACTGCGTGGCCATTTAACTTACCTTTGAGTTCCGGGTAAATAAGTGAAATAGCCTTGGCAGATCCAGTGGTAGTTGGAATTAAGTTATTTACTGCAGACCTGGCCCTCCTAAGATTGTTTTGGGGAATATCAACTAATGTTTGGCTATTTGTTAAATTATGAATTGTTGTTATAGAGCCGTGAACTATGCCTATATTTTCGTGTATTACTTTAATGATAGGGGCTATGCAGTTGGTAGTACAACTTGCTGCTGTAATTATATTATGTTTATTTGGGTTATATATGTTTTGATTTACACCATAAGCTATATTTGCAATGTTTTCCTCGTTTACAGGAGCTGAGACAACAACTTTCTTTACACCTTTGTCAAAATACTTTTTTAAATCTGACGAGTTATTATGTACACCAGTGCAATCGATTAAGATATCAATGTTGTTTAGATCTAAGTTTTCAATATTTTTTTGGAACGTTGATTGAATATTTTTTTTGTTAATTGAAATTTTTTCATTATCTAGTTTAAAGCTAGCG
>CABZSR010000047.1 GCA_902528415.1 uncultured SAR116 cluster alpha proteobacterium
TAATAAGACTTAATGCCGAAAAAGAGTGGATTAAAACCAATAAAAAAACATCAATTTTTCGAATTGCAGGTATATACGGTCCTAAAAGACATCCAATGATAAAATATCTAGAAGGAAATAATGAAATTGTAGTTAAAAAAGATTATATCCCAAATAGAATTCACGTTGAAGACTTGTCTTTAATAGCTATTCAATTTTTAATTAAAAATCTAAATAATAAAATTATAAATATATGTGATCAAAACAAAATTAGTAGTTATGAAGCAGTTAAGTACGTTACAGACGAATTAGAATTGAATGAACCTGTGATTATAAGATATAACTCAAATAAAATTTCTGGCAGTTTAAAATCTTTTTATGAGTTTAATAGAACTGTAAAATGCAATGTTATAGAAAATGAACTCAAATATAAATATAAATATCCAGATTATGCAAAAGCTTTACTTACTTTGACGAAAAAATTAATAAAAAAATAATTAAGTGTAGGATAAATTCATTGTCAAAATTTTCTAATAATCATCATAAAGTAACATTTGTAAAACATTGGACTGAAAGTTTATTTTCTTTTCGTATTCAAAGACCACAAAGTTTTAAATTTAGATCTGGTGAATTTGTAATGATCGGCTTGCCAAATGAAAATGATAAGCCAATATTAAGGGCTTATTCAATCGCCTCACCAAGTTGGTCAGAAGAATTAGAGTTTTATTCAATTATAGTTAAAGATGGTCCCTTAACATCAAAATTAAAGAATATTAAGATAAATGATGAAATAATTATGATGCCTAAATCTACTGGTACGTTAGTTTTGGACGCATTAAAGCCTGGCAAAAGATTATTTTTACTATCTTCTGGAACTGGTTTTGCACCATTTGCATCACTTATAAGAGAGCCAGAAACGTATGAAAAATTTGAGACAGTAGTCGTAACTCATACCTGCAGAACTGTTCCCGAACTAGCTTATAGCCAGGAAATAATTAATGAAAGTAACGATGACGAAATTATTAAAGACTTTATTGAAAATAAACTAATAAGTTATCATTCAACTACAAGGGAAAATTTTACGAATAAAGGAAGAATAACTGAGTTAATTAGTACAAATAAAATTTTTAATGACCTTAACATTGAAAATATATCTTCTGATGACAGATTTATGTTTTGCGGATCAATGGGGCTAAACAATGATCTAAAGGCTATAATGGTAAAACATAATTTGCAAGAAGGGGCAAATAATAACCCCGCCGAATTTGTCTTAGAAAAGGCTTTTGTAGGTTAACTTACCATTTTTCTATGTCAGGCCTTAGCTCTACGTCAAATGACCAAGCTGAGCGTTTTTGTTGTGATATTCTATAAATTTCTTCTGCTATATCTTCAGGTTGTGCAAATTCTATTTCGTCTTTATTTTTTTGATGTTCAATCCTACTTCTCGTCCATGGAGTATTAATTGATGCATCTATAGTTACATATGAGACGTGAATACCTTTTGGACCAAAATCACGAGCTAAGGATTGTGCTAAAATCCTCTGCGCTGCCTTAGTCGGTGCAAAATATGGTGTCATAGCGACCCCCCTGTGTGCAGCAGTATTACCTGTGACTATTATTGCCCCTTTTTTATTTTTTAACATATCTGGTATCAAAAAATGAGCCAAGTACATAAGGGAAGTTGTATTAATTCGAAAATTTTTTTCTAACCATTCTGGCTCACCGTTAAGTAAATATTCAAAATTTCCTTTCACAGCATTATGAATTAGTATTTCAGGGGAGCCCATTTCATCTTTTATTTTTTTACAAGTATTTTCTAATACAGTTAAGTCTGATACATCACAGACATAGCCTTTAGAGTCTGGTAATTCTTTTTCAAATTTAATTAATCTTTCACTAGATCTAGCTATCATTGCAATTTTATAACCTGCTTTAGCGAATCGTCTCGCTGTGAAGCCACCAGTACCTTCTCCAAGGCCAGTAATCAGGCAAACAGGTTTGGTAATACTTGGCATATTGTAACTCCAAAGAGAAAATAAAATTCATATTAAAATTAATGAATAATTTGTATGATGTAAATAATTATAGATTGAAAATTTTTATAGTTAAAATGGTGGGCGGTGACGGTCTCGAACCGCCGACATTCTCGGTGTAAACGAGATGCTCTACCAACTGAGCTAACCGCCCATATCATCTAAGCTTATACGTAATTTTAATAAAGTTGACAACTATGAACTTATTTATTTTTCTATAATCTGTATTAATTAAATATAAAGGACTAATGTTGAAATCGAAAATAAATAAACAGCAAACAACTTGGATAATAGAACAAATAAAATTGCTAGCCCCCAAAAGAAAAATCCAAATATTAGATTTTGCTAGTGGGAATGGACGAAATAGTATTCATTTAGCAGGAAAAAATAAAAATATAACAGCTATAGATAAAGATAGTACAAAACTGGTTCAGTATAGTTATTTTAAATATATTAATACAATCTGTTTTGATCTTGAAACAGATCAAAATTGGCCCTTAAAAGAAAAATATTATGATATCATCATAGTTGTGAATTATTTGTATAGACCTAAAATCAAAAATTTAATGAATTTGTTAAAAATTGGTGGGTATTTATTTTATGAAACTTTTTCAATTGGCAATGAAAGATATGGTTCACCAAAAAATCCGAATTTTTTATTAAGAGATAGAGAGTTAATCAATTTATTCAGTGAAAAAAACGAGATATTGAGCTATTTCGATGGGAAAATTATTGATGGAAAAATATCGGTAAAACAAAGGTGTTTAATAAAAAAGACGTCTTAGTTAAGACGCCTTTTTGAAATTAAAAATTTTAAATTAATTATTAACTGCGTCCTTTAAAGGGCTTCCAGCTTTAAATTTTGGTTGCTTGGAGGCTTTAATTTGAATAGCTTCTCCAGTTCTAGGATTTCTTCCTGTTGTAGCGGCACGGTTGGCAACAGAAAAGGTTCCAAAGCCAACTATACGCACATCTCCACCTGATTTTAGAGCACCAGTAATGGACTCAAAAACACCATCAACTGCTTTAGCCGCGTCTACTTTTGAGAGACCTGAAGCTTCAGAAACACTTGCTACCAATTCATTTTTATTCATTCGTACCTCCGTTTAAAGATTAATAATTAGATATTTATATACGATATTGCTAGATAACTCTAGTAAATAAAGATGATATTTACAAAGAAAATTGTAATGTTAGTTTATTTTAATGAGCAATATTAGCCTCATCTGGCATACTAGTATCACTCGCTGGACTTAATTTACTAGCATCTAATGCACTTATTTCTTGAGGTGATCGAGACAAGGCATTTTCAATTACCTGATTAATTGAATCTACAGGTATAATATTTAATTCATCTTTTATATTATTTGGTATTTCTACTAAATCTTTTTTATTGTCAATCGGTATTAAAACTGTCTTTAAACCGCCTCTTTTAGCTGCTAATAATTTTTCTTTTAGGCCACCAATTGGAAGAACTCTTCCTCTTAAAGTTATCTCGCCCGTCATACCAACATTACTTTTGATCTTTATATCTGTTAAAGCAGAAACTATACTAGTAACCATTGCAACACCTGCAGATGGTCCATCTTTTGGAGTAGCACCTTCTGGGACATGCACGTGTATGTCATATTTTTCTAGATCAATTGGGTTTAAGCCATAAGATAATGCTTTAGATCTTATAAAAAATTCAGCAGCCTGAACAGATTCCTTCATTACATCACCTAATTTGCCTGTTGCTGTAACCTTACCCTTACCCCTCACTTTAACAGCTTCAATAGATAATAATTCACCTCCTACTTCAGTCCAAGCTAAACCCGTAGTTATACCTACAAGATTATCTTTTTCGACTTCTTGTCTTTGATATATGGGTACACCTAAAATATCTTTAATATTTTCTTTGGTAATATTAAAAGATTTAGCTGCTTTTTTTTCGATTAAAGTAACTATTTTTCTAGTTAATTTCGCTAATTGTCTCTCTAAGCTTCTAACACCCGCTTCTCTAGTGTAACATTGAATTATTATTTTAAGTGCTTCCTCATTAATAGCAAATTCCATTTCTTTGAGTTTACAATTATCCATTTGTTTTTTTATTAGATGCCTTTTTGCTATCTCTAGTTTTTCATCCTCCGTGTAACCAGAAAGTCTAATTATTTCCATCCTATCTAATAAAGCTTGAGGCATATTTAGTGTATTAGACGTAGTGATAAACAATACTTTTGATAAGTCATAATCTATCTCTAGATAGTGATCTTGAAAAGTCTTGTTCTGTTCTGGATCTAATACTTCTAAAAGTGCAGAGGAAGGATCGCCTCTATAATCATTCCCTAATTTATCTATTTCATCCAATAAAAAAAGTGGATTAATTGCAGAAGCTTTTTTCATCCCATGGACTATTTTTC
>CABZSR010000048.1 GCA_902528415.1 uncultured SAR116 cluster alpha proteobacterium
TAAATTGGAACCACTCTCAATAATTTCTGTAATTTTTCAATTGGCAAGTGCTGCTCCAGAAATTGACAACTTGCTTATGCAAGAAGAGAAGAAAATTTATACTAGGACTGAGACAATAGAAATTTACAGAACCACTATGAGCCCCAACCTCAAAAACAACTCTAATGACAAAAACAAATAAGTTGTTTTAATTAACTAATTAAACAATAACTCATTATATACTCTGTTATGCTTGACTCATTTTCTTATTTAGCAATAATCGGTATATTCATTTGATATGCTATCTTGTTAAAAAAATTTATGTATAGTTTAAATGGGGGAAAGAATATTTTATTCTTAACTACTAATGTTAATATAACATTAAACTTCCAGCATGTGCTGGTTAATCATTATGGAGGAAATTAAATGATTAAATCTACTACACTATTCAAGGTTGGTGCTGGTTTAGCTGCCATGGTATCTGCTATAGCCTTTACAACTGCTCCAACTTTAGCCGCTAAGAAACCTGCAATTGAAGTTGTGACTCACGCAGGAGCAGGGGGTGGTACTGACGTTAACTCAAGAATGATGATGCTTCGTTCCAGAAGGACATTGAAACAAGACATGGTAGTTGTAAATAAAAGAGGTGGCGGTGGTGCCGCGGCAATGAATTATTTTATGACAAGGCCTGCCGATGGAAATACTATATTAACTTTTACTGTTGGTCATGCAATTACTATGGCTATGGGTAAAACAAAGCTAAAAGTTGAAGATATGGCTCCTATCTCTCGAGGAACAAACGATCCTCAAATATTAATGGTTAATTGTAAAAAAAGTCCTTACAAAACACCGGAAGATTTTGTGGCTGGTATGAAAAAGGGTGACAAGATAACTTTTGGCGGCACTCATACTGGTACTATTGACCATATAACTGTTTTTCTTTGGGCAAAAAGACTTGGTCAAAAAATGCCTAAATACATACCATATAAAGGTGGAGGTGAACTAGCTACTAGACTAGTTGCAGGAGAAGTCGATGTGGGAACACTTAACTTGTCAGAAGCTGCAGCACCAGTCGAAGCTGGAGATATTTGTCCACTTGTCATTTTAGCTGAAAATGGAATGGCGCCAATACCTAAGGCTAAGACAGCTAAGTCAATGGGTATTGATCTAGTTCTTTCAACTACTAGAGGCTTTGTAACTCATGCTGGTGTTGATAAAGCAAGAGTTGCTGACATGGAAAAAGGAATTCAAAAAGCTATGAAACATTCAATGTACCAAGCTTATCTAGCTAATTCTGGTTTAGACAGTACGTCCCCACAACCATCTGGTCCTTGGGGAAAGCAGATTGCATTTATGGTAGGTGAATTTGGACCTGCTCTAAAAGAAATGGGCTTATTGAAATAATTAAAGAAGATAAAAGACCTCTCAAATTTGAGAGGTCTTTGTTTGAAATAAATGAAAAATAAAATTTATCTAATTCCATTAATACTGGCGATTTTTTCATTGTCAGTCATAGCAATTTCTCTTCAGCTTGATACATCTCCTGAAATGATTGTAGGTGACAGTATGCAAGCTAGATCTTTTCCTATTTTTTTAATGATTTTGAAATTGTTTTTACTAGGAATTCTAACTTATCAATTTTATAAAAATAAACCTAAAGCTGTATCATTGGAAAAATATCATACTTGGGGAAGTATGTTATTATTTCTGCTCTTTTATTTGTTGACCGTATACACAGATATGTTTATTGGGATTTTTGTTGTAATTTTTTTAATGAGTATTTTGTGGGGAGAAAAAAGATTATGGGTCGCCTTTTTGACTGCCACAGTTACACCAGGTTTAGTTTTTTTATTATTTGACTTTGTGCTTAAAATAAGATTCCCACGAGGTATTCTTATGAATCTTTATTATGGTTAGGGTATTCTAATGTTTGAACAGGCAATATCTGCAATGGCGTCAGTTATGGTTGACCCTTATCTTTTGGGTTTGATTTTTGCTACCACAGTTCTAGGTGTTATAATAGGTGTCCTACCAGGGTTGGGGGCAACTACAGGTGCTGCTTTACTATTGCCGTTTACTCTAACAATGGACCCAGTCCATGCTATTGCAGTTCTTGCTACGATATATGTTTCTGCTACATTTGCTGGCTCAATAACCGCGATTTTAATAAATACCCCTGGTACCTCAGCTGCGGCAGCCACTACCTTCGATGGATATCCTCTTGCACAAAAAGGCGAAGCTGGCCGTGCTCTAGGTATTGCGGTAATATCAAGTACTGTTGGAGGTATCTTTTCCGTTCTAATACTATGTTTTGCCGCGCCTTTATTGGCTAGGGTTGCTTACGAGTTTAGATCTCCAGAATATTTTGCACTAACAGTTTTTGGGTTATCCATGTTAGCCAGTATTAGTGCAGGAGGTGCTGTTAAAAATCTGATCGGTGGGATTTTTGGAGTTTGGCTTTCTACAATAGGTGCTGAACGTGTAACTGGAATTGAAAGATTTATGTTTGGGAATTATGAATTGTATGAAGGTCTTCATTTTGTTCCAATATTTATTGGTCTTTTTGCTATCTCTGAACTTTTAGTCCAATCAAAAACAGTTGATAAAATTATTAAAACAGTGAGTATGAAAGCTGTAAAACTCCCTACAAAAGAGGATTATAAAAAGATTTGGAAAACTATCTTGAGATCCTGTGGAATTGGAACATTTATAGGTGTTTTGCCTGCTGAGGGTGCAACTGTAGCATCAATGATTGGTTATTCTGAAGCTAGAAGATGGTCTAAGAATAAAAAAGAATTTGGTAAAGGTTCAATTGAAGGTATAGCTGGTGCTGAAGCCGCAAATAATGCTGCAACGGGGGGGGCAATGGTGCCAACAATGGTACTAGGAATACCCGGTAGTGGTACAACCGCAATAATACTAGTTGGTCTAATGGTTCATGGGCTTAGACCAGGTGTTTATTTGTTTACTGAACAAGTTGAAAAGGTCTATCAAATTTTTGGATCTATGTTTGTTGCAAACGTAATGTTTATGCTGATGGGACTATATGCGGCTAAATTGTTTGCAAGGGTATCCTTAGTGCCAACCCAAATTCTGTGGCCAATAGTTTTTGCATTATCGGTCATTGGCGCCTATGCTTTCCAAGGACAACTTCTGGATGTTTGGTTGGCTTTGATTTTTGGTGTGATTGGTTTTTTTGCAAGAAGACATGGTTTCTCAGTTGCTCCAATTGCCGTTGGTTTAATATTAGGTGAAATGGTAGAAACTAATCTCCAACATTCTTTAAAAATGTTTGATGGTCAGTGGTGGTTAATCCTTACCCAACCTCTTGCGCTTATGTTTCTAATTTTTGCTTTTTTAGGTTTATGTGGACCAGTGATTTTTTCATGGATAACAAAGCAAAAAGATTAAATATTTGTAAAATAACCACTCATTTTTATTGCACTCCATATAAGGTTCAATGCTATTAAAGTTAGGATAATATTAAGTACTAATTTAAAATATTTTTTACCAAATTTTACTAAAATTTTTTTACCAATTACTGTTCCTATAAAACCACTTACAATCATTGATGTAATTAGCAGAAAATAATCAGCGTAAACAAAACCTACAAAACCAAATATTACTACCTTTATAAGATGTTGAATCGTCATTAACGCTGAGTGAGTAGCAGTATGTTTTACTGGCTCTAATTTCATAGTCTTTACCATGCCTGCTACCAAAGTTCCTGAAGCTCCAAAAAACATTGTAAAAAAACCAGAAAACATCCCACCAAAAACTACGTGAGTTGCACCAATAGCCGGGATTTTCCCAAAAACAGACCAAAGAATAAATAAAGCAATAATTAATTGAAGTAACCATGGCTCTATTTGAACAAAGAATGTTCCACCAATAAAAGATCCTAAAACAGTTCCTATACTAAAAGGAACTAAAACGTCCCTCTTTACATCTTTTATAAATATAAGGGTTCGACCGAAATTAGATCCTATTTGGACAATACCGTGTATTGGTAACAAAGCAAAAGGTGGGAGTTTAATGGCTAACAAACCTATTAGGATAGCTCCGCCACCAATTCCAAAAGCAGAACTTATAAAAGAGGTCACCATACTCGCAAATATTAAAAAGTATATTGTGAACTCTGAAAGTTCTCCTGGCATTTCAAACATTTCAATCCTTTAAAGCATGAGGAGGTGGAGCAAAGTAACGAGGCATTTCTCCTACTGATTGAACATTTACTTCTACTAAAACAGGGCCAGTAAATTTCACAGCTTCGTCCAATTTTTTTTCTAGCTCATTAGCATTATCAATTCTCTTATATTTCATTTTCGCAACTTTAGCTAAATCTTCAAAATTTGGT
>CABZSR010000049.1 GCA_902528415.1 uncultured SAR116 cluster alpha proteobacterium
GGCATTAACAGAACATTAAAGAAAGCTGAAGCATCTGATATAATTCTAATTTTATCTGATTGTGGAGATTTTTCAATTCCAGAAGTGAAGTCTGGAGCAAAAAAAATATTAGTGCATACAAAATCAGATTTAAATAAAAATAACAATGATGATTTGCCTAAAATTTCTGTAAAAAAACAGAAAGGAATAAAAGAATTAATAAAAATTATTGTAGATCATTTAAAAATACTAGCCCCCAAAGATAACGTATTATTAACTAGAAAAAGACATGTTCAGGGTGTGAAAAGAGCTGTTACTGCCCTTAAACAAATTTCAACTATAAACTTGACTCAAAATCCAGAGTTAGCTGCAGAAGATTTGAGAATTGCTGCTACAGAAATTGGAAAAATAACTAATATTATTGACGTTGAAGAGATTTTAGACGATATATTCAATAATTTCTGCATAGGAAAATAAATTTAGGAAAAATATGAAGTGTTTTGATGTTATAGTTATTGGTGGAGGTCATGCAGGCATAGAAGCCGCATCTTCTTCATCTAGGATGGGCGCAAATACGGCGCTTATTACTATGGACATAAAAAAAATTGGAGAAATGTCGTGTAATCCAGCAATAGGGGGGTTAGGAAAAGGCCATTTAGTGCGTGAAATAGACGCATTAGACGGTCTTATGGCAAAAGCGATAGATTTGTCCGGAATTCAGTTTAGAATGTTAAATCGTTCGCGAGGCCCTGCGGTTCATGGTCCAAGATCTCAGGCTGATAGAAAGCTTTATAAAGCCTCTGTAAAACAACTTTTAGACTCTCAAGTGAATTTATTTATTATAGAAGGTACTATAAAAGACATAAAACTTGAAGATAGTAAAATTAATGGAGTTGTATTAGAAGATAACACTGTTTATAAAGCCAAGTCTGTTGTTTTGACAACTGGAACTTTTTTAGGTGGAATAATTCATATAGGTAATGAAAGAATTGCTGCAGGTAGAATTGGTGACAGATCATCTGATATTTTATCAAAAAAAATTAGACAGTTAAAACTACCTATTGGAAGATTAAAAACTGGTACTCCCCCTCGAATTAAAAAAGATTCTATCAATTGGAAAAAAGTAGAAATGCAATCTGCAGACCCTGTTCCAACACCTTTCTCATACATGAATAATAAAATAAATGTTCAACAAATAGAATGTGGCATAACAAGAACTAATAAGGCTACGCACGATATAATATCTAAAAACATTAACTTGTCTCCAGTTTTTTCAGGCTCAATTCAGGGTTCTGGCCCCAGATATTGTCCAAGTATTGAAGATAAAGTTCATAGATTTAATGAAAAAAATTCGCATCAAATTTTTCTTGAGCCAGAAGGGTTAGATAGTCCTTTAGTTTATCCAAATGGTATTTCGACAAGTCTACCAAAAAATGTTCAAAAAGAATTTTTAAAAACAATAAACGGTTTAGAGAATGCAATTATTGAACAATATGGTTATGCAATTGAATACGATTACATGGACCCTAGAGCTCTAAAAAGCACATTGGAAGTAAAATCAATAAAAGGCTTATTTTTTGCTGGCCAGATAAATGGAACCACTGGTTATGAAGAGGCTGCGGCCCAAGGTTTAATAGCAGGAATAAATGCATCAATTAATTTGAGCAATAATCCTAAATGGTTTTTCCTAGATAGATCCGAAGCTTATATTGGTGTAATGATTGACGATTTAATTACAAGAGGGGCACCAGAACCCTATAGAATGTTCACTTCTAGAGCTGAATATAGGTTACTTTTACGCTCTGATAATGCAGACCAACGTCTAACAGATAAAGGGATTAAATTTGGGGTTGTTAACTTTCAAAGAGAAAAATCTTGGCTCAAAAAAAAGGAAGATCTTTGTAAAGCAAATAAAATGATGGAAAGTTTAATTTCTAAACCTAGTGAATTAAAAAAATATAATTTACCATCTACTAGAACCGGCAAACCCAGATCACCCAAAGAAATTTTGTCTTCAGGGAATTTTTCGATTAAAGATTTATTTAATATTTGGCCAAAGCTTAAAAAAATACCAATGGACTTGCATGAACAGTTAGAAACAGATTCCAGATATAATGTATATCTGAAAAGACAATTTGAAGATATTAAAGTATATAAAAAGGAAACAAAGACAAAAATCCCAACAAATTTTGATTTTAATCAAATTAAGGGTTTATCCAACGAAGCAAAAGATATTTTGAATAATGTAAAACCAACTACCATTTCCCAAGTATCAAATTTACCGGGATTTACTCCTACTGCAACCTTATTACTTCTTAGGCATATAAAAAAAATAAACATATTAAAAACTGTCAATGAAGATTAATTCCTATAAAGAATTTTGTTTGTTTCAAAATGTTTCACGTGAAACATACGAAAAATTTATTATCTTTCACAAAACACTAAT
This sequence comes from uncultured SAR116 cluster alpha proteobacterium, assembly GCA_902528415.1. Taxonomy (GTDB): domain Bacteria; phylum Pseudomonadota; class Alphaproteobacteria; order Puniceispirillales; family Marisalimonadaceae; genus Marisalimonas. The sequence goes on from CABZSR010000049.1 coordinate 2,426, forward strand.
CAAATGGCAAAATTCTATTAATCTAATTAGTAAAAATACTATAGAGAGTATTTGGGAAAGACATTTTCTAGATTCAGCACAATTATATAACATTACAAAAGAGTTTAAAGGAAATATAATTGATTTTGGATCCGGAGCAGGCTTTCCTGGTTTGATATTAGCGATGATGGGTCACAAAAAAATCCATCTAGTTGAATCAGATTCAAAAAAATGTACTTTTTTACGTGAAGTTTGCATGCTCTCTGAAATACATGTTAAAATTCATAACAGTAGAATTGAAAATCTAGAATACTTTGATGCTGAGCTTATTACTGCCAGAGCTTTAGCCCCATTAAATAAGTTGATAGATTATGCAGAAGCTTTCGTTAAAAAATCCTCAACTAAAAATAAATTTCCTAAGATGTTGTTTTTAAAAGGTAAATCATATAGGCAAGAAATTTCAAACTTAATTCAAAAGCAAGATTTTTCTATTGAAGAATTCCAATCAATTACAGATAAATTTGGTAAAATTTTATACATTAATAAAAGAAATATGTTAGATAATAAGAATGAATAATATGCTTAATCAAATTATTGCAGTTGCCAACCAAAAGGGTGGTGTAGGCAAAACAACTACTGTTGTCAATTTAGCTACTGCCATGGCAGCTTGTGATAAGAAAACATTAATTATTGATTCTGATCCACAAGGTAATGCTAGTACAGGATTTGGCGTTAAACATAACGAAAGAGATAAGGATTTATACTCTATAATATGTGGAAAAATAGATATTAATAGTGCAATAAAATCTACGATGATCCCTAAGCTTGATATAATTCCAACATCGCCCAATTTATCTGTTCTTGAACAAGAATTAGTTGATGTACAAAAAAGAGAGTATAAAGTTGAGAGTTCATTAAATGAGATAAAAAGTAGCTATGATTATATCTTTATAGACTGTCCGCCATCATTAGGTTTGCTTACATTAAATGCATTATGCGCTGCAAGAAGTATTATAATTCCGTTACAAACAGAATATTATGCATTAGAAGGACTGTCGCAGCTTATCAAGACATTAGAATCCGTTAAAGGTAATTTTAACAAAGATATTGAATTAAAAGGTATATTATTAACTATGTATGACAAAAGGAATAAGATTTGTGAAATGGTATCAAATGATGTTAAAAATCATTTTAATAATAAGGTTTTTAAAACTGTTATTCCAAGAAATGTTAGAGTTTCTGAAGCTCCAAGTTATGGTCAACCAGTTTTGATGTATGATATATCTTGCCCTGGATCACAAGCTTATGCATCTCTTGCGGGTGAAATCATAAATCAAGAGACTAATTATAATGAAAAAAAATAAAATTACTAAAAATATTGGATTAGGAAGCGGTCTCTCAAGTTTACTTGGAAGTGAATTTGAAAAAAAATCAATATTATTTGAAAATGTTACTGAAGAATATAAAATGGTTCCCATAGAGTTTATACAACCTGGGCCGTGGCAACCTAGAAAAATATTTGACAAAAAGGAACTAGAATCTCTATCAAAATCAATTAAAAGTCAAGGCGTCATTCAGCCTATAATTTTAAAAACTAGGGACGACAAAATAGAGAATTATTATCTTATAGCCGGAGAAAGAAGATGGAGAGCTTGTCAGTTAGCCAAAATTCATGAAATACCCTCAATTATAAGAGATGATATAGACAACGAAAGAATTGCAGAATTTTCTTTGGTAGAAAATATTCAAAGATCGGAGTTAAATCCAGTAGAAGAGGCTGAAGGTTATCAATCTTTAATAGAAAAGTATAATTATACACAAGAAGAAATTTC
>CABZSR010000050.1 GCA_902528415.1 uncultured SAR116 cluster alpha proteobacterium
TTAGTATTACTTTAGTTAATAAATAAAGTTTATTGGCTGAACTTTGGCTCAATCTTTCCTTAATATGTTTTAAACTCTCTTCATTACTATACAGTGAATTTGAAGAAGAACTTAATGCAGGAAAAGTTTTAATTGAGCCAGACTTAATCAAAGTATTTGAGCCATTATCTATTAGTGAGTACCTTACAACAGCTTTAGTCGATTTAAGTACTGCTAAACCGCTTACTGACATTGTTTCATTAGAATTAAAAGAGATATCAGTCTTTAGAGTAAAGCTAGGTTTGATGTTTTTTTTATTATCGAATTTTCTTTTCAAATACTCTTTGAAAATGACATTGTATCTATCACTTGGCGTCTCAATAGATACAGTTCTTAAATTAATAGAGTTAGTTTTATTAATATTGTACGAAGTACAACCAAAAGTAATTATGAGAAGTAAAAAAACAAAAATTTTCTTTATGAAAAACATGCCTAACTCTATATTAAATTACAAAGTTTACAATACGATTGGGTACTATAATAATTTTTTTCGGTGTGTCATTCAAAAACTTTAATATATTTTTCTCTTTCAAGGCAATTTGTTTTAACTGATCATTATTCAAATCTTTTTGAACTTCAATAATTGCTCGCATTTTTCCATTAACTTGAACTGGTATTTTTATAATATCTTTTTCCTCAAAGGACTCATCAGCTTCAGGCCATCTTTCATTAGCAATTATAATTTTTTCATTTAAATTTTCCCACAATGCTTCAGCAATATGAGGCACCATAGGGTTGATTAGAATTAACAACTTTTTCACATTATGCAAAATAACACTCTTGTCATCATTATTTAATATTTCATATGATGAAATGGCATTAAACAAACTTCTTACTGATGCAACAGCAATATTGAATTGAAAGTTATCAATGGATTTTGTAACTTCTTTTATAGTTATATTTAACATTGCTAGTAACTTTTTATGTGATTTTGACAAGTTCGTAGGAAGATTATCGTCTATATTTTCTGTTTCTAATTTTATAACAAAATTCCACAATTTATTTAAAAAGCGCCACGAACCTTCTATGCCTGAATCTGACCATTCCATGTCTCTGTTAGGCGGAGAGTCGGAAAGCATAAATAATCTTGCAGTATCCGCACCATAAGTTTGAATTATTTGTTGAGGGTCAATAACATTTTTTTTAGATTTACTCATTTTTTCAATTCTTCCAGCGACAACTTTTTCTTTTGTATTTATATGGAAAAATGTATTATTTTTTCTAATTACTTGGTTAGGAAAAAGCCATTTTTCTTTTTGAGTTTTAAAAGTTTGATGGCAAACCATACCCTGAGTCTGCAAGGAAGTGAAAGGCTCCTTTAAGTCAATTGTTTTTACAAATTTTAAAGCTCGCATAAAAAATCTTGAATAAAGAAGATGCATTACAGCATGCTCAACACCACCTATATATTGGTCAACTGGCATCCAATATTTAAAAGCTTCATCACTAAATGCTTTCGAGTGGTTTAAATCTGTGAATCTAGCAAAATACCAACTAGATTCAAAAAAAGTGTCAAATGTATCAGTTTCTCTAACAGCATTACGATTACATTTTGGACATCTTGTTTTTTTCCAAGTTGGGTGAGATTCTAATGGATTACCTTTTACATCAAAGTTTATGTCTTCTGGAAGACAAATAGGAAGTTGGTCTTCAGGTACAGGAACTTCGCCGCAATTGCTACAAAACACTATGGGTATAGGGCACCCCCAATATCGTTGTCTGGATACTCCCCAGTCTCGAATTCTATATGTTACAGTTTCTTTTCCAATTCCTAATTTCTGCAATTCCTTTATACTTAAATCAATAGCTTCCTTTGTATCTAATCCATTTAAAAAATCGGAATTAATGTGTAAGCCATCTCCTGTGTAAGGAATAATATTGTCATTTGCAACTACAGGTATAATGTCTAAAGAGTATTTTTTAGCAAAATCATAATCTCTTTGGTCATGCGCTGGACAGCCAAAAATAGCCCCTGTTCCGTAATCCATCAATATAAAATTAGCAATATAGATTTTTAAATTGATTTCTTTTTTAAAAGGATGTGAGACAGTAAAGCTTGTTTCATAACCTAGTTTATCAGCTTTCTCTAGATCTTCTGCTTTGTTAGATTGTCTTTCACAAACCTTTATAAAATCGTTTGCTTTATTATCATTTATGGCAATTTTAAATGACAATGGATGTTGTGGTGAAATAGCAATAAATGTTGCACCAAAAATTGTATCTGGCCTAGTAGTGAAAATTTCAACTTTATCGTCTGAATTATTTATTGAGAAACTTATAGTGGCACCATTGCTTTTACCAATCCAGTTTCTTTGCATAATTTTGACTCTATCAGGCCATTCCTTTAAGTTATCAATTTCGTGAAGTAAGTCTTCAGCAAAGTCAGAAATTTTTAGAAACCACCCTTTCATTTTCTTTTTTTCTACTTCTGCACCTGAGCGCCATCCGCGTCCATCAACAACCTGTTCATTGGCTAAGACTGTCTGTTCAATAGGATCCCAGTTGACAATTGTTTCTTTTTTATAAGCAATTCCCGCCTTATAGAAATCTATAAACATTTTTTGTTCAAATTTATAATAATCTGGGTTACAAGTTGCAAATTCCCTGTCCCAGTCATAAGACAAACCCATTTGTTTGAGTTGAATTTTCATAATTTCGATATTTGAGTAGGTCCATTTAGATGGAAGGGTGTTATTTTCAATTGCAGCATTTTCAGCGGGTAATCCAAAAGCATCCCATCCCATAGGATGAAGAACATTAAAGCCTTGAGCCTTCTTGTATCTGGCAACAAGATCACCTAAAGTATAATTACGAACATGTCCCATGTGAATTGCTCCTGATGGATATGGGAACATTTCTAAGACATAATACTTGGGTTTGTTGTAATCAATTTTGGCTTTGAAAATCTCTAAATCATTCCACTTTTTTTGCCATTTTTTTTCAATTAAAGAAGGGTTATATTTCATATTTGTTATTTGTTTGAAGAATTTATTCTATAATTTCGTGCCTCATTTAAAATGTTATTTTCAATTTGAGATGCTAATTTGTTATCAGTAAATGTGTCAGTCCAGACACCACTCTCTAACTTTTGAACATGAACTTTAACACTTACGCCGTCTGATCTTAATTCGCTAGTTTTTATATATGCCATGATTTTTATTCTTTGATTTTTAATGTTTTTATTAACATACCAATCAGTAATAATTGTCCCACCTAATGCATCAGTAGAAATCAAAGGTGCAATTGATAGAACTTCTAAAGATGCTCTCCATAAGTAACCATTTACGTTAACACTAATACCCTCGTTACTTTCCTGGTTTAAAATATCAGAAATTGATATCCCT
>CABZSR010000051.1 GCA_902528415.1 uncultured SAR116 cluster alpha proteobacterium
TCATATTTAAACCTTAAAATAAAATATTATTAATATCTTTTTTCTTTGAATAGAATAAAACGAGATATTTAGTTATTATAATTGCGGTAAACATAGAAGTGGCTATTCCTATCATCAAAGTAACTGAAAAACCTTTTATAGGACCACTTCCAAATGAAAACAAAGCAAGAGCGGCAAATAATGTTGTTAAATTAGCATCAACAATTGTTGAAATAGCTCTTTGAAATCCAGCTTCAATAGCATCTACAATTTTTCTTCCGGCATTAAACTCTTCTTTAATACGTTCAAAAATCAAAACATTTGCATCTACAGCCATGCCCATTGTTAAAACTATCCCAGCAATGCCTGGTAACGTTAGAGTTGCTTGAATCATGCTTAATAAAGCTATAATAAAAATTATGTTACAACAAAGAGCAATATTGGCAAAAATCCCAAATATGCCATAAGTTATTAACATAAAAAGCATAACTGCTATTAAGCCTATTATACTAGCAACTTTACCTGATGATATTGAATCACTACCCAACCCTGGGCCAACTGAACGTTCTTCTAAAATAATCATTGGGGCAGGCAATGCTCCTGATCTAAGAACTAATGCTAAATCATTTGTTTCTTGAACACTAAAAGCCCCTGTTATTTGGCCTGTTGAAAAAATTTGAGTTTGAATAACAGGCGCACTAACTACTTTACCATCCAGGACAATTGCAAAAGCTCTACCAACATGTTTACCAGTTACTCTTCCAAATTTTTTACCTCCTAAGGGTGATAATTGAAATGAAACAGAAGGACTATTGTTTCTGTCAAAAGTAGGACTAGCATCTTTTAACATTTCTCCCGAAACCATTACTCTTTTATTAACCATATAAAAACGATCAGGATTTTTATCTTCCGGCAACACAATGTAACCTGGAGGAGATTTCGAATCTTTATTAATATCTTCAGATAACATAGTAGGATGAACCAATTGAAAGTTTAATTTAGCAGTTTTTCCTAGCAACTTTTTTATACGACTTGGATCATCTAATCCTGGTAATTGGACAATGATTCTGTCAGTTCCTTGTTGCTGAATACTAGGCTCATTGGTTCCAGTTTCATCTATTCTTCTTCTGACTATTTCAATTGCTTGCATCATTGTTGTTTTAGTAATTTTTTGCTTGTTAGCATCAGAGAATTCAATTTGAAAAATATCAATATTATTCTTAACAATTAAATTTTTATTTATGCCTAATATAACAGATTTTATTTTTTCTACAGATGTTCCTTTCCGCATTTGAAAAGAAACAAAATCTTCTTTTACATTTAATTTCTTATAACCAATTTTGGATTTTCTAAGAGAGGATCTAATATCAGACATTAAAGATTCTAATTTTTCGGCAAATACTACCTCCATATCAGCTTTCAATAAAAGATATGATCCACCTTTTAAATCTAAACCAAGATTTATTTTTTTTCCTGGCAATAAATTAATAGAATTATTTTGCAGAGAGCTATTAAAAAAATTTGGTGCAGCATATACAAGACCTAAAAATACACTAAACAATATTAGAATAATCCTAACTTTAGATAAACTTTTCATTTTATATCACTTTATTACATATTTAATGAGTGAAAAAATTAGTTACTTTTTAGATTTCGGTTTAGTTTTATTTTCAACTGCTTTTGCTTTAATTTTTTCTTCACCTCTTACTTCAGAAATCATTTGTCTTGCCAATTCTACGGTTACACCTGAAGAAATTTCTACACTAACTGTTTCAGAACCATCAATTGCTTTAGTAACTACCCCAAGAATTCCTCCTGCTGTCAAAACTTTGTTTCCCCTTTTTAAACTTTCAACCATTAATTTATGTTGTTTAACTCTTTTTTGTTGAGGTCTTATTAACAAAAAATAGAAAATTATAAAAATTAAAACAAATGGAAGAAGTCCTTGTAAAGAAAATCCGCCAGCTCCCCCAGCTGCCGATTGAGCAAATGCACTTGAAATCATTATTAACTCCATAAAAATCTAAAATTAAGATAACAACTTATATAAAAAAAATCTAAGAAAGACCATAGATAAATTCCAAAAAATATATATATTACAAATTTAACGATTTGGGCTTTCAAATGATTAATATCAACAAAACAATTTTTTTATTAGAACGCATAGCAAACGCTTTGGATAGATTGGCACCACCAGAAAAAAAAATAGATAATTTAGACGAAAGCGAAGGGTTTGTTTATGACTCAAAGACAGGTCTTATTAGACCAATTGAAGCTATTAATCGTATTCCAATTTCACTTCTTCAAGGCATTGAACCACAAAAAAAGTTACTTCTTGGTAACACATTAAATTTTTCTCAAAACTTAACAGCTAATAATGCGCTCTTGTGGGGAGCAAGAGGAACAGGGAAATCTTCCTTGGTTAAGGCTGTACATGCAGAAATTTTATTAAAGACAAAATCCACCCATTTAAAATTAGTTGAAATCCATCGTGAAGATATTTCTGAACTTCCAGAATTACTTTATCTACTATCGCAAAATAAAAATTTTAAATTTATCTTATTATGTGATGATTTATCCTTTGATGCTGGAGAAAACACTTATAAAAGCCTTAAGGCAGCATTAGACGGCGGAATTGAAGGAAAGCCTAATAATGTAATTTTTTATGCAACATCTAATAGAAGACACCTAATGCCTAGAGATATGATGGAAAATGAAAGATCTACAGCCATTAACCCATCTGAATCTGTAGAAGAAAAAGTTTCTTTGTCAGACAGATTTGGATTATGGATAGGCTTCCATAACATGTCTCAAGAAACATTCCTAGAAATAGTTTATGGATATTGTGATGAGTTTAAAATATCAATAGACAAAAATATTTTAAAATCAGATGCGCTTGAATGGTCAATTACAAGAGGAGCTAGATCTGGAAGAGTTGCATGGCAGTTTATACAAGATTTAGCTGGAAAAAATAAAATTAAAATATATTAATTAAGATAATTTACTGGATTAATAGGAGTCCTGTTATATCTCAATTGAAAATGAAATAACCCATTATCTGCAGAAGTAAAAGCAATAATATCACCTTTTTTAATTATATCACCTTGTTTTACGTTGTATTTCCCTAAATTTGAATATGCTGACAACCAGCCATTATCATGCTTTACAAGAATAAGGTTCCCAAATTTTTTAATTTGAGATCCAATAAAAGCAATCTTTCCGTCGTACGTAGAATATATTGGCCTATTTTCACCTAATTTTATATCGATTCCATCATAATATTGCCCCTTGCCAAATTTACCAAAACTTTTAGTAACAGTTCCTTTTGCTGGCCAAATAAATTTAGGTGAATTTTTAATTAGGTTTTTATTACTTTTGTTAGATTTAGGGAC
>CABZSR010000052.1 GCA_902528415.1 uncultured SAR116 cluster alpha proteobacterium
CAATAGTAAACTTACACTCAAACTTTGTTGCAAAGTTTTCGATTCTCTCTTTCAATATAGGTATAAAGTTTTCCATATTCTCCTTTGTATCAAAACATTGAACACCTAGACCTTTATCAGGTGAAACATGAAAGGAATTCATCCATAATCTTCCTTTTGGATTTTTAACTGGTTGATTATCTGCTAAATAATCATGTGCAATTCCCATGACTTTTGGGTTCATGTATCTAATGTGCAGAAAAACACAAAAGTTCGCAGACATATTATCTCCTCTTAGTTATTTATATTTATTTAGTTCTTTAATTAACTCAGGCATTCAAACAAGTTCGTCTTGGTAGTCACCTGATTAATATACAACAACCATATATATTCATTTATTGCCTGAGTTTAGTCTGTAATTAATCTAAATACCCTATGGATGAAATATAGTGTGGATAATGAGTCATATTAATAATTATATAGTAAATATAATTAAGAAAAAATTAGAGTATCTTTATAATATTTCTCATATTCACTTTTGCAAAAGACATCATTTCTTTATAAGAACTATGATTTAATAAACCATTATATGTTTTTTCAATCGCTTCCATAGATGGATATCCTACACCAAGCAAGTAATTACCAACATTTGAGCCAGTGAGTAAGTTGCCAAATCTCATTGTTAATGCTCCATTTTCTTTGAAACATGATGCTGATTCATTAATACAGTTAAGAAATCTATCTTTTTCTGATAATTCGGCTTCTGCTCTTGTAATGACAATATATTTAGGATGTTCTGAACTATTTTCAAATTTTGTTGGCAAAGAAGTTGCTACATTTCTCAGATATACATTAGCTTTTCCACTATCCATAATTTCCCTAAAAATGGGAGATGTGGATTGAAACTCCATAGCCTTTTGATAGCCATTTAAGTCATCATAAAATTGTATAAAAATCAGGCTTCCGGCATGTTCACCTGTTCCTATAGAACCAAAACGCGTTCCTTTAGCTCCTGCATTTGCAATTAAATCCTTTGAATGTTGAGACATTAGTTTAGCCATAGTTTCTCTATAACTAAAATCAACAGAAGCAACTGTTAATATAACATAATTTGTATCACTCATTATTAAAACCCATAAATATTTACTTGATATGAATATCTTATTGATAATTAATTTTTAAGCAAGGTAATCTAAGTTTACATATCTTTACAGCAGGGTTAATGTAATCAGAGTCAATGGTGTATGAGATATGGTTATAGTGGTTGTGTGAGTCTGTGTGAGTCAGGGGTGACTTTGGATAGATAAGTTCAGATAGGGTGTGCAACAAATGGTGTTTTTAGTTTAAACTAATTAATCGTTTAACTAACTTTATTGTTACGCTAGCTAAACGATAATAGTATTTTCTAAAATTTGTATAGTTTTAGCTTTGCTGATTTGCAAGCATTGCTTTCATAGTTTTCCGAGCATTCATATCATCAATAACAGGAGTGATAATTGGAAAAGTGGCTTGCCCTGACCAACCCATCATCCATGTTGTTAAGGCTTCTATATTATCAGTTTCAACTACTACCCATCCTCTGCCATTGGGTGCATCATGCCAACGACCTATTTGTTTAACCTCTTCAGGATATTCTCCCTTAATTTGTTCTTCAGTCATGTTAGCAAAAAAAGCCTGTGTGTCAGTTTGCTTGTCTCTATCAACTTGATAAGTACACATAAAAATCATTATTTAACCTCTTTTATTTATTTAAAATCGTATGATAGTTATCTGATTTATAGCTATATTAAAATAGATTAAATTCCAGACAATTAAGTTTGATGAAATTCTAATCACTTAAAACTATGCATACTATTAAATAGATCATGGTTAATGTAATCAGAGACAATCTATGGGTGAGATATGGTCATAGTGATTGTTTATGTCTGTATTAGCAGATAGAGATTTTGTATGGTTTAAAATTAATCAACGAACTTAAAAAACTAGTCTTTATCAAAATTTATTATCTTAGGGTTTGATTTGTAAATATTTATATATCAAGATAAAATATAAATATATATAGGAGTAAATAATGTCAGGAATTGTTAAAAAATCTTTCAATAACCCAGATGAAGTTCGTAGTCCAGATAAAGCTAACGTTCATGTTTGTGACTTAGGTGGTGTTGCTGCAGCGAAAATGGTTCTTCAGCCAGGTTGGAGTTGGTCAACTTGTATTAAACCTGTAGTTGGTGGAGAAAGTTGCCAAGCACGTCATGTTGGGACTGTACTATCAGGTTCTATGTCAGCAAAACATAATGATGGTACTATTGATACTTTTGTCGCAGGTGACGTATATGTAATTGAACCTGGACACGATGGTTGGGTTGAAGGTGATACTGAGTGTGTCGCTTTAGAATTCAACGCAACTGCTGCTAAGACATATGCCGCGAAAAACTAACATTTAGGTTATTCATTTCAGTCATTAAAATGGTTAACAGCTATATGACCCCATCTGTGTAAGACCATATGATTATATACGTATACATCCAGTGTGGCTCATGCATGGGGGGAGGATTACACTTATAGTGCTACAGTTAAGTGATACATATAAATGCTATTATAGTTCTATTATAATAACACAGAGGTGACAGAGAACCCCTGTACTCAGTAGCGACTTTTTAAGTGTAAAACAAAGTGTGAAACATATCGTGCCTATTGACAATGTCATATGTAACCATATCTTATTTTATAGCTTAATTGTCATAGGACAAGATGCATTGTAAGAGTATGGAACTGCTTCTCAGCCGCACCATTATAATTTCTACTTACTGTAATTATTGCATTTTTTTATTTTCAATTAAAACTGTGAAATAAAGTGAGAAACATTTGGTTCTTGTTCTTGCTAGACATTTGTTAATTTTATTGACTCTATATTCTTTAGAAAATTAATATAAGTTAATAAAGGTTTAAAATAATTAAAAGGAGACATATATGGAATTTATATTTTTAGGTAATTATAGTAACGCAGGTCTTGAAGGTTTTATTAAAAACCCTAATCAAGATAGAAAATCTGTAATTTCATCAATGATGGAAAAAGCAGGAGGAACACTCCAACATATATACTTAACTAGAGGAAATTATGACATTGTTGTTACTGGAGAAGCACCTGACTTTGAAACAGTAGGCGCGATAAAGATGATGATAATGGCAACTGGAGCATTTGATGAAGCTGTAATTTTAGAGGAAACAGATTTCAACA
>CABZSR010000053.1 GCA_902528415.1 uncultured SAR116 cluster alpha proteobacterium
CATATTCTTTTCAAGCCTATTAATAAATACGCTTGCAACAAGTTTACTATCGTTTAGATCACTAGTCTCACTTTGTATAATTGATGCTAAAATTAAGAATTCTTCTTTATTTTTTAAGATAAAATTTTTAGGTTTATATTTCCAAATATTATCTAAGATTTTGTCTTGAGCTATCTTCATACGTTCTAATAATTTATTTCTAGAATACCCATATTTAAAATAATATGTATCTGGTTTATATATACCTTCTTTTAAAGATTTTATTTTTCCCGTTAAATATGGATTTCTAAGTAAACTTTTCTTTAAATTTTCTGAAGTTGTTCCTTCAACGAGTTTAAAATTTCTTACAATTGTTTTTTCATTTTGAAAAATATCTTGTATGTCTTGTATTGTAGAGTTTTTTTTAATTAAATATTCGCCAGCTTTAGGTACAAAATCATCATCTCGAATTAACGATATAATCCTCCATTTGAAATACTCTATGTTAATTTTTTTTAGCTTGAGCTGTTTTAAAATTTTTTCCTGGTTTGTATTTTTTTTAAGTAAATAATAGGTGTCTTGAAAGACAATTTTTTGTATTTTTAATTTTTCTAAGTATAAATAACTAATAAATATCAAAAAAAGTTTAAAAATTATTAAAAGAAGAAGTTTATTTCTTAATATCAATCTGAACAACTGATTACTAAGCTAGCATTGGTTCCACCAAAGCCAAATGAGTTGGATAAAACGTTTTTAATATTTCTTTTTTTTGAATGGATTGGAACCAAGTCAAACCCTTTTGCTTCTCTATCAGGCGATATCAAATTATTGGTAGGTGGTACAGTTTGATTTATAATTGACAAAATGGAATATATGGCCTCAATCGCGCCTGCTGCACCTAAAAGATGTCCAGTTGCTGATTTAGTTGAACTAATACTTATATTTTCTATTTTTTGATTAAGTAATCTTCCTATTGCTTTTAATTCAATCATATCTCCAAGAGGAGTGGAAGTTCCGTGAGCATTAATATAATCAAGCTGTGAGCTGTTAATTTTGGCATCATTTAAAGCCAATTTCATTGCTCTAAATCCCCCATCACCATTTTCAGCGGGAGCAGTAATGTGATGAGCATCTCCTGACATGCCATAGCCTTTTATTTCAGCATATATTTTAGCTCCTCTATCAATGGCGTGATCTCTTTCTTCTAAAACTACAACACCAGAACCTTCTCCCATCACGAAACCATCTCTTTCTTGATCCCATGGTCTTGAACTAGATGTAGGGTCATTATTAAATTTAGTACTTAAAGCTCGTGCCGCAGCAAATCCTGCCATACCAATGCGACAACAAGCCGCTTCTGCTCCTCCTGCAACCATTACGTCAGCATCACCATATTTTATTATTCTTGATGCATCCCCTATAGCATGAGCCCCAGTTGAGCATGCTGTTACAACCGAATGGTTTGGTCCTTTAAAACCATACCTAATACTTACTTGGCCTGAGAGTAAATTAATCAGTGCAGAAGGTATAAAAAATGGGCTAACTTTTCTAGGCCCTTTTAAATTAAGTAATTCAGTAGTTTTAGCTATTGTTTCAAGGCCACCTATACCGGAGCCTAGAATTACCCCTGTTCTATTTTTTTCATTTTCATTTTTAGGTTTCCAACCAGAATCTTCCACAGCCTGTATAGCAGAAATTATTCCATATGCTATAAACCTGTCAATACGCTTATATTCTCTTGGTTCTATCCAATTATCTAGATCTAAACCACCTTCCTTGTCTTCAAGGTGCGATGGAATTTGTCCAGCTATTTTACAAGGTAGGTCTAAAACGTCAAAATCATTTATTTTATTGATGCCAACAATGCCTGAAATAAGTCTATTCCAGTTAAGCTCAACACCAACACCTAAAGGGGTTAGCAAGCCTAATCCGGTAACAACGACTCGACGCATCAAAAACTCCTAATATTTAATCGAGTAAGAAACTTAATTTATATTAACTATTTGAGGAAATAAAGTCTATTGCATCTTTTACAGTTTGAATCTTTTCAGCTGCATCATCAGGTATCTCACACTCAAACTCTTCTTCGAAAGCCATAACTAGTTCAACAGTATCTAAGCTATCTGCACCTAAATCATCTATGAAACTCGCACTATCTACAACCTTAGAATCTTCAACTCCAAGATGTTCAACTACAATTTTTGTAACTCTGCCAGCTATGTCGCTCATTAAATTCCCCTTTAGTTTAATATAAATTCTTAATAATTATGCGTTTCGAGTAACATAAATATTTATTCATGCCAAGCATATTATCATGTTAGTATAAAAAATGCTAAATCATATTCATTCCACCGTTAATATGTAATGTAGTACCAGTTACAAAGCCTGCTTCATCACTAGCTAAGTAAACACAACCACTTGAAATATCATCAACATTTCCCAATCTATTAGCAGGAATATTTATAACTATGTTTTTTTTCTGATCATCAGAAAGTTTATCTGTCATCGGAGTGGAAATAAATCCTGGCGCAATCATGTTACAAGTTATGCCTCGACTCGCAACTTCTAAAGCTATTGATTTGGTGAAACCTGCTAAAGCAGATTTTGAAGCAGCGTAATTACTTTGGCCTGCATTTCCAGTGTAGCCAACAATAGAACTTATAAATATTACTCTTCCAGATCTTCTTTTCAACATTCCTCTAATAACTTGCCTTGTTAATCTCATTGGTGCTGATAAATTAATGTTAATAACCTTATCCCATTCCTCATCTTTCATTCTTAAAAAAAGATTATCTGATGTTATGCCAGCATTATTAATCAAAATATCAATCTGACCAAAACTATCTTCAGCTTGTTGTGCTAAATTTAATATTTCATCTTTGGAATTTAGGTCAGTAACAATTGTTTTAATATCATCACCTAATTTTGATGCTAAATCTCTTAAAACATTTTGTTTTGTCCCTGAGAGAATTAGTTTAGCTCCACTTACTTTCATTTTTTTTGCTATCGACATTCCAATACCACCTGTAGCACCTGTTATTAATGCAACTTTACCTGTTAATTCAAACATTCAATTCTCCATCATAATTTATATAAAATTTTTGAAATCTTCTGTGTT
>CABZSR010000054.1 GCA_902528415.1 uncultured SAR116 cluster alpha proteobacterium
TTGTTATCTTCCATCAAATTTTTAATTAGAGTTGGGGCATCCGCGTGTACAATTGTCATATCCAAATTCTTTTCTTCGGATGCAAATTTTTCTATCAAATTCCGATAGTAAAAATCCGTTGCAGCAGGCCCAATACCACCAATTAAACCAATTTGCATAGAAATTTTCTCCACATAATATATCTGATTCTAAGCATATTTATTAATCATAAAATATAAATATAAATATAAATAAATAATTTATGTTCAAATATGTTATTACTTAATTATGTATCTATCTGATTAAATTAAATTAGGATAATATTATGAAAGAACTAAATTCAAAATCACAAAAAATAATATTTGTCATTCAATGTAGTATCAAATCTGATGCTAATGAATTTCTAACATGGTCAAAAGAACGTGCTGCAAAATATGTTTTTAATTTAAAAGAAGGAAAAACTATAAGTTATGAGTGGCATTTGTCTGATGATAATTCAGAAGCAACTTTAGTAGAGTCATTTATTGATAGTGATGGTGCAATGCAACGTTTGAACAACCATATGTCAAGCCCTATAGCTGAAGAAATAATGCAACATGTTGACATTAAAGAATGGCTAGTTTTAGGCAATTCTAAACAAGATTTAATTGACGCACTAACTCCCTTTGGAGCCAAGTTTAAAAGGCAACATTGTGGATTTAATCAATGAATTAAATACTAAAGCTTAAATCTCATCCGGCTCAATACGGGGCTGTTTGGACACGTTCGGTTACTTTTGGGTTGCATTTACCGCCACAGTGTAGATATGGGAGTTGCGAACATTTCGCTTCTGGCCTAACCACCTTCTCAATTTTATTTATCATATACATAACCCCGAGCCTTCTATCAAAATGGAAAGTATTTATGTATACAAGAAAAAAAGAGGTGAATATTGTTATTCACCTCTCTTTAATATGATAAAAACTATCCTTAAATATTTATAATTAAGGCAGAAGAACCTTATCAATAACATGAATTATACCGTTGGATGCTTTTACATCTGCAGCTATAACTTTTGCTCCACTGACCATTACTCCCATTGTTCCATCAATTGAGAGGGAGGAACCGTTAACTGTTTTGGGGGATAGTTTCTTACTAACAACATCTGCAGAAGGTACAGCTCCTGATATGACATGATGTGTAAGAATCGCTACAAGTTTACTCTTATTTTCAGGCTTAAGTAGGCTGTCTATAGTTCCTTTAGGAAGCTTGGAAAAAGCATCATCCGTAGGAGCAAATACTGTAAACGGTCCTTTTCCTTTGAGAGTGTCCACCAAGCCCGCTGCTTTCACAGCTGTTACTAGAGTGGTGAATGAGCCATTAGCTATTGCGGTATCAACAATATCTTTTTTCGTACCATGGCCGTCAGCGCTGGCAGCTAACGGTAATATAAGCATGGCTATTGCAAAAATTAGTTTCTTAATAGTATTCATAATTATTATCCTTGAGAATTAAATTTAAAATTATTTGAAGTTATTTAGGACACTGCTTTAGTATTTTAGGCGGGATGCCAAGGCGTACAAGTTAGTAATTAAATACCTAAATGATACTTAATATTTCCCTATTTTGATTACAAGTCTATCTTTAAAAAATATTTAAAAATTAATTGATTTTTAAATATTAATTATAAATCAAAAACATTAACCTTTTACTATGAATATAAATGAATTAAATACTAAAGCTTTTGACGTATTACGTGACACTTTCGGCTACTCCTCATACAAATATGAGCAAAAAGAGATTATAGAAACTGTTCTCTCTGAAAATCATACCCTTGCTATTATGCCCACTGGTGCAGGTAAATCGTTGTGTTATCAAATACCAGCAATTATTTCTTCAAAGAAAACTATAATTGTTTCACCGCTAATTTCACTTATGGATGACCAGATTTTAGCATTAAAAGAGTGTGGGGTTCAAGCAGAGAAAATTCATTCTGACTTATCTTATAGCGAAAGAATTACATCTTGGAAAAACTTCAAAAATGGAAATTCAAAAATTATTTATATGTCACCAGAAAGACTAATGACAGAAAATATTATTAACGATTTAAAAACCATGGAAATAGGTTTGTTTGTCATAGATGAAATTCACTGTGTATCCAAATGGGGACATCATTTTAGACCTGATTATAATGCATTATCAAAATTGAAGTTATTATTTCCCAATAGCAATATTATTGGGTTTACCGCAACAGCTGATAAACCGACCAGATTAGATATTCTTGAAAAGATATTCAATAAAAACGTTAAAGTATTTATTGCAAGTCTAGACAGGCCCAATTTAAGCCTTTCAATAAGTCAAAAAACAAATTGGAAAGCTCAGTTAATTGAATATTTAAATCCAAGAAAAACGCAATCAGGAATAATTTATTGTTTATCAAAGAAAAAAACTGAGGAAGTCACTTCATTTTTAATTGACAAAGGCTTCAACGCTAGCACCTACCATGCAGGATTGGATGGTCAAGTAAGAAAAAATGTACAAAACAAATTTATGACTGACCAAGCACACATTGTTGTAGCCACAATTGCATTTGGAATGGGCATTGATAAACCAGATATTAGGTTTGTTATTCATTTAAATCTTCCAGGGAGCGTTGAAGCTTATTCTCAAGAAATAGGTAGAGCAGGCCGGGATGGCAAAGCATCTGATACATTGTTAATTTATGGGTTAGATGACTTGATTATTAGAAGA
>CABZSR010000055.1 GCA_902528415.1 uncultured SAR116 cluster alpha proteobacterium
CTCAAACGATATCGAATAAAAAGAAAATTCTTGTTGGCTCAATAATTGGTTGTCTCAGCGGTTTAGCTCCTGATTTAGATATATTAATTAGATCAAACTCAGATCCTTTGTTGAAATTGGAATATCATAGGCAATTCACTCATTCATTATTATTTATTCCTTTAGGGGCTCTGATTGTTACTTTATTTCTTCGTTTTTTTACAAGAAAATATTTAAGTTGGAAGGAAACGTACTTTTATTGTTTTTTTGGATATGCAACTCACGGATTTTTAGACGCTTGTACAAGTTATGGAACACAACTTTTATGGCCATTTACTGATGTAAGAATTTCATGGAATAACATATCTGTCGTTGATCCACTTTTAACTATTCCCATAATTTTTTTAATAATTATTGCAATTGTAAAGAAAAATAAATTGATTACTTTTTTTGGTCTGTTTTATATCTTTCTTTATCTTGCAATAGGATTATTTCAAGAAAATCGTGCAGAGAATATTGGTCAATCTATTGCTAATTTAAGAGGGCATGAAAGTAAAAGATTAACAGTAAAGCCAAGTTTAGGAAATTTATTTTTGTGGAAAGTTATATATGAATATAATGGTTTTTACTATGTAGATGCAGTTAGATTACTTTCAAAATCTGAATACTGTAAGGGAACCAGAATAAAAAAACTAGATACATCAATTAGTTTCTTGGAATTAAGTCAGAATAGTCAACAATATAAGGATATTCAAAGGTTTGATTGGTTTTCTCAAGGTTATTTAGGTGTTGGAAATCAAAAAAATATTATAACTGATGTA
Organism: uncultured SAR116 cluster alpha proteobacterium; assembly: GCA_902528415.1. Classification (GTDB taxonomy): domain Bacteria; phylum Pseudomonadota; class Alphaproteobacteria; order Puniceispirillales; family Marisalimonadaceae; genus Marisalimonas. The sequence goes on from CABZSR010000055.1 coordinate 801, forward strand.
AGATATTCTGCGGTACCAAATGAAGTTGATGGTTTATGGGGTATTCAAATAAACCCTAAAAAGGACAAATCTAAGCATGTAGATTGGGTTGTTAATAGAACTAATTATAAAGCTAAGTGGAAAAGATTTTTTGACTTAATATTAGGGAAAGGTTGTGAAAAGATTAATTAACTGAAATCGATATTTTCCAGCTCACTTAGATCTTTACAACTGAAAATATTATTAACTAAAAATTTAAGTTTTTTAATTTCATTTCTTTTTATATTTGCGAATTCTAAATTAGCATTAAATTTGTCAACAGCTTCTTCATAACTTAAGGGAGCTTTTCTTCCCCCTCTTAAACAATCTTGTTTAGCTGACAAAACATCTCCATTTTTCATAAAAATAGAAATATCACCAGAATAATTTTTAGGATATTCATCGTTAGGATTAATCTCATAATTAATTTTTTGAGTTAGCTTTGTTATTTCTGGGTCTTTTAAACGTTTTTCTGTAAATTGTTTTAGTCCAGCAACTCCGTCAATTAGTCCAACGGCAATACAATAAGGAACAGAGAATTTGGCTCCATATGGAGAAGATGGATTTTGTTTCTCCTTGATTGGTTCCCATAATCTATGAACTGTTCCCTCTCCTACTTGAGCTACCACTTTTTCTATATCATTAAAATCAGTAATTTTATCTTTGAGTTTAATAGCACAATCTATGAAGGGTTGAGCCATTGTTCCACAGGCATAAGGTTTTATAGCTAAATTACCGCATTCCCATCTATCTCCCAATTTATCCGTTATATGTGTAAAGTCAGGTTGTATATTTTTTGTTACAAAACTATTAAAAACTCCGTGAGCTCCTTCAAAAACTGTCCTTGGGCCAATAAATCCTGATTTTGCAAAATTAGCAGATTGCCATCCACAACCTGCGGCCCATCCAGGGTGAAGGCGTTTTGTAGAGGTGCCCTCAGCTAAATATTCTATTATTCCTGATGCCATGCTGCCTACAATTCCTAGGGCAGAACTTATTTGATTAGGTTTGTTTCCTATTATAGATGAAATTCCTACTGAAGAACCAAAAGCCCCAAAAATAGCTGTTGGATGAAAACCTTGTCGGTGAACAGCTGTCGGTGCAACTAAAGCAAGCCTGCAAATCAGTTCAGAACCGATAGCTAAACCTTTTAGAAACTCGACTCCAGATAGTTTTTTTTCTTGGATTGTTGCTAACATAGCTGGAACCATTACAGCCCCAACATGAACTGGGGTTCCTTCAAATGTATCGTCAAAATCTTCACCGTGAACAGCTGTCCCATTTATTATTGTGGCATTAAATGGTGTTAGTTTTTTATTATGACCAATTAAACTACAGTTACCATCCTCTTGAAGTGCATAAATTAAGCTTTGCACATAGGGTTCATTTTTTGCAGACGCCATTAAGCCTAAAGAATCCATTACTACAATTTGTAATTTATTTTTTACTTCTTCAGGAATATCATTAACATCTAAATTACTGGTCCATTCAGCATATTTCTCTGCAACAAAGATATTATTGTTTTCATTCATACGATTATCTTTTTAAAATTATTTCTTAGAGAAAAACTTTGTCCAAAATGGT
>CABZSR010000056.1 GCA_902528415.1 uncultured SAR116 cluster alpha proteobacterium
ATCTGCTTCTGTACACCAAAAACAGCCACCAGAATAAACAAAGGTCTCAGCTAATGATGAAAAACTGGAAAAAATTAATAAGTTAAAAATAAATAAAACTTTAATAATGATTTTATTCATTGTTTTATACTAGTTTATAACCAAATTTTTACAATAAAATATTTTTCATCTTTTAAAGGGTTAAACTGAAATGGAGAAATTTAAATCAAATATAGATAATAAAGCTCTAGAAGACTTAAATTTTAAAATTACGAATAGTAGACTTTTAGATTGGGGACGGGATTATAACAATGATGCAGGTATTTCATTTAAAAAAATATCATACATAATTGACTACTGGAAAAATCAATTTTCGTGGAAAAAAGAGGAAAGTAATCTAAATAAATTTAATCAATTTATTTTTACTAAGGATAATGTAAAAACACATTTTTTGCATGTGAAATCAACTGAAGAGAATGCTCTGCCTCTTCTTTTAATTCATGGATGGCCTGGTTCAATTTTTGAATTTTTAGATATAATTCCTTTACTAACAAATCCTGAAAAAAATAGTCTTAAAGGTAATCAACCTTTTGATTTAATAATTCCTACTTTACCAAATGTAGGTTTTTCATTTTCTCCAGCGCAAAAACCATTGAGCTTACAAGAAATTTCTAGCCATTTTATTGACTTGATGAATACCCTTGGCTACAAAAAATATTTCATACAAGGTGGTGATTTAGGATCATTTATAGCTTCGATTATAGCTGTTAACGCTCCAAAAAATATTTCAGGTATTCACTTGAATATGCTACCGCTACCTAGAGGTCTTGATAAAGAAGCTAATAATCCAGAAGAAGCAATATATTATGACAAGCTCAAACATTTTATGAAATTTGAGACGGGCTATCAACAAATTCAGGGAACTAAACCCTTTACATTAGCCCATGCTTTAAATTCATCTCCAGTGGCTTTATGTTCATATATAGCTGAAAAATTTTATACTTGGACAGATAATGATAATGATTTGTTTGATAAAATTAATATAAATACTATGTTAGCTAATATATCTTTATATTGGTTTTCTGGATGTATAGGTGCTTCTTTTTGGCCATATTTTATGCGTCACAGATCGTTTGATTGGCCTATTAATAAAAATTCACCAATCAATGTTCCAATGGGTTATAGTGAATTTCCAAAAGAGATATTTTCACCACCAATTACTTTGGCATCTCAATTTTATAAAAATATTGTATTATGGTCATCTCATGCTTCTGGAGGCCATTTTGCAGCTATGGAAAAACCAAGAGAATTAGCAATTGACATAAATAAATTTGTAAACAAGACATAATAAATTTTGTTTATTAGAGCTGAGTAATATGTGAGGCTCTAATTTATTATTCTATAAGGTGGGCAAATAATGAGTCTAGATTTTTTAACTGATGATTTGTTGATTAAAAATAATAATTTTGACAGGCCTGTAATTGTCACAGGTGCTGGTGGTTGCATTGGAGCATGGATTCTTACAATTCTACATAGATCTAACATTCCTTGTGTAGCTCTTGATTTGTCCAATAATAAAGATCGACTTAAACTTCTTCTTGGTAATGAAGCGTCTAAAATCAAATGGCAAGTTTGCGACATTACCGATCTTAAAATGCTAAAGAAAACTATCATAAGCTTTAATCCGGGTGCTATAATTCATCTAGCAGGTCTGCAAGTACCATTTTGTGCGGCAGATCCAGCATTAGGTGCTCGTGTCAATGTAGAGGGCACTATTAATATTCTTGAAATTGCTAAAAAAGCAAATATTAAGAGGACTGTTTATGCTTCGTCGGTTGCTGCCTTAGGAATGCCTCCTAAAGGTCCTTGGAAAGAAACGTTATATGGTGCATATAAACTAGCTAATGAGCATACAGCATTTGTTTATTGGGCTGACTGGGAAGTTCCATCTATCGGTATTAGACCTAATATTGTATATGGTTTGGCTAGAGATCAAGGAATGAGTTCAAAAAACACTCTAGCTATTCAAGCTGCAGCTCTAGGCGAAAGCTTTGTAATACCATATACTGGAAAATATAGCTGGTTATATGCAGGTGAGACAGCTTTAGCATTTATCATATCTGTAAGCAAAGACATGGTTGGCTCACACGTTTTTAATCTTAATGGTCCATGTGAAACAATAGAAAATGGGTTATCTATAATTAAGAAGTTAAAAGAAAATGCATCTGTAAGCTGTATTGGGCAATCGCTACCATTTCCTCCA
>CABZSR010000057.1 GCA_902528415.1 uncultured SAR116 cluster alpha proteobacterium
GTCTACAATCATTTATGGAAATGAATAATATTTCTAAATCAACTAGGATTTTTTTAAATGGATTATCTTTAATTTCCAGACCACAAATTTCAGAAATTAAAGAAAGTAAAGATGGAACTATCAAATGGTTAATAAAGCTTAAAGATGGATCTGAAGTTGAAACAGTTTACATACCTCAAGAGGATCGAGGAACAGTTTGCTTGTCAAGTCAAGTAGGTTGTACTCTTAATTGTTCGTTTTGTCACACAGGCACACAAGCTTTAGTAAGAAATCTTACTTCAGGTGAAATTATTGGTCAATTAATGCTTGTTATGGATCATTTAAATGATTGGCCTTCAGGAAAAAATCATAGAAAAGTTACAAACGTAGTTATGATGGGTATGGGAGAACCATTACTAAATTATGATGAGGTAAGTAAAGCGATAAAAATTATGATGTCAGATGATGGTATTTCATTATCTAGGCGTAGAATAACACTTTCAACCTCAGGTATAGTACCCAATATTGATAAGACTGGTGCTGAGTTGGGTGTTAATTTAGCAATTTCACTTCACGCTGTTAACGATAAACTTAGAGACACACTAGTTCCTATTAATAAAAAATATAATCTAAAAGATTTGATAAACTCTTGTCGCAACTATCCTAACTTATCTAATTCTCGAAGAATTACTTGGGAATACGTTATGCTAAAAGATATCAATGATTCTGAAGAAGATGCAAATAACTTAATTAATCTTATTAAGGGAATTCCATCTAAAATTAATTTAATTCCTTTTAACCCATGGCCGGGCTCTTTTTTTGAAACCTCTTCTCAAAATAAAATAGATAATTTTGCAAAAATAATAATGGATGCTGGTTTTGCATCTCCAATAAGAAAACCAAGAGGACAAGATATTTACGCGGCTTGTGGTCAATTGAAATCTGATACTGAGAAAATAAGAAAATCACAAATAAATAAGCTTGTTCCTATTCATTCTCTATAAATATTAAATTTTTGTGAAACTATTGCTTTAGGGCTTAATAAGTATTACATTATAATTAATCTTAAACAATTCAAAAGGATAATGAATAAATGAACAGTAATCGTTTTATGTCAAGTTCCAATGCTCAAGCTACCCAGATAGATTTAGGTCTTAGATCATATATGCTTGGTGTTTATAATCATATGACAACTGCACTAGCATTGACTGGATTAATGGCTTTGGGATTAAACTTTCTTGCTATTTCAAATGGTGCGTTAACACCAATTGGTGAGTTGTTTTTTCTAAGCCCATTAAAATGGGTTATTATGCTTGCCCCTCTAGGAATGGTTTTTTATATTTCAGCAAGAATAAATAGTATCTCGTCAGGAAAAGCTAGGAATTTATTTTATATATATGCTGGTCTAATGGGATTATCTTTATCTTCATTGTTGCTTGTTTATACTGGTGCTTCGGTTGTAAGGGCCTTTTTTGTTACTGCTGCAGCTTTTGCTGCTTTATCTATATACGGATATACCACAAAAAAATCCCTTTCAGGCTTAGGATCTTTTTTAATGATGGGTGTGTTTGGTCTTATTTTTGCTCAAATAGTAAATATATTCATGGCATCTACGCAACTAGACTTTATGATTTCAATCGTCGGTGTTTTAATATTCGCAGGTCTAACAGCCTATGATACGCAAAAGATTAAGAATATGTATTTGGCTGGAGATAATAATGAGGCAGCAGGTAAAAAGTCTGTTTTAGGCGCTTTGACACTATATTTAGATTTTATATTAATGTTTCAATTCCTGCTAATGTTTCTAGGTAACAGAGAATAAAATATAATTAACTTCTAATTTTTTAAAAGCCATCTTATGATGGCTTTTTATTTTTCGTCTATTAACTTTTTAACTTCTGTTTTAATTTTTTCTGACATGGGACTTGTTGTACTTGAATACCAAGATACTAATTCCCCTTCGCGATTAACTAAATATTTATAGAAATTCCATTTTGGAAAAGCTAGAAAACCAGCCTCCTCTTTTACCCATTTAAAGAAAGGATGCCCATTTTGACCTTTTATTTTAGTTATTTCGGTTAATAGAAAACTAATGTCAAAATTTGTTGTACAAAACTCTTTAACTT
>CABZSR010000058.1 GCA_902528415.1 uncultured SAR116 cluster alpha proteobacterium
GCTATTAGCAACCCCCCTTGAAGAGAATTAAATGCACTTAAAAGATTTAAAAGCTAAAAATCCTTCTGATTTGTTAATTTATGCAGAAAGTCTAGATATTGAAAACGCTAGTACTCTTAGAAAACAAGATATGATGTTTGCTTGTCTGAAAAAGTTAGCGTCAAATGATATTGGAATTTATGGAGATGGTGTATTAGAGGTTTTATCAGACGGATTTGGTTTTTTAAGATCCCCAGAATCTAACTATTTAGCAGGACCTGATGATATTTACATATCTCCAAGCCAAGTTAGAAAGTTTGGATTAAGAACCGGAGATACAGTTGAGGGTCAAATTAGGGCTCCCAAGGATGGAGAAAGATATTTTGCGTTGTTGAAAGTTGAAACTATAAACTTTGAATCACCTGAATCAGTAAGGCATCGAATTAATTTTGACAACTTAACACCCCTTTATCCTCAACAAAAAATAAATTTTGAAACTGAATTTGATCCAAATAATAAGGATATAACAACTAGGGTCGTTGAGATGGTTGCCCCTATGGGAAAAGGGCAACGAGGTCTCATTGTTGCGCCTCCTAGAACGGGAAAAACAATGATGCTTCAGTCAGTAGCGCAAGCAATATCAAAGAATCATCCAGAAATCTATCTAATTGTACTATTAATTGATGAAAGACCAGAAGAAGTGACAGATATGCAAAGGTCAGTCAATGGTGAAGTTATAAGTTCAACATTTGACGAACCAGCATCGAGACATGTTCAAGTGACAGACATGGTTATTGAAAAAGCGAAAAGATTGGTTGAACATAAACGTGATGTAGTGATTCTACTAGACTCAATTACGAGACTAGCTAGGGCTTATAATACAGTTATTCCTTCAAGTGGTAAAGTTTTAACAGGTGGTGTCGATGCGAACGCACTCCAAAGACCTAAACGATTTTTTGGTGCTGCTAGGAACATTGAAGATGGAGGATCACTTACAATTATCGCGACAGCATTAGTTGAAACAGGTTCCAGGATGGACGAAGTTATTTTTGAAGAATTTAAAGGAACAGGAAATAGTGAAGTTATCTTGGATAGAAAACTTTCAGACAAACGAACTTTTCCTGCAATTGATGTAACTAAGTCTGGTACCAGGAAAGAGGAACTACTTGTTCAAAAAGATACCTTGTCCAGAATGTGGGTGTTAAGAAGAATCTTGATGCAAATGGGACCAGTGGAAGCAATGGATTTTTTGTCTGACAAATTAAAGCAAAGTAAATCCAATGAAGATTTCTTTCGAGCAATGAATAAATAAATAGAATGTTTCACGTGAAACATATTGAAATAAAGTTTATATAAATTGGATACTATTTTTTCCTCTGCCACTAATGCTCAAAAAAGTGCAGTTAAAATAATAAGGGTTTCTGGAGAGGCTTCTGCGAAAATACCAGAAATATTTTCATTTAAGCCTCCAAAACCAAGAGTGGCCTCATTACGAAGGCTATATGACTTAAATAACAATATTATTGATGATGCGGTAGTAATTTTTTTTCCAGGACCATCATCGGTTACAGGAGAGAATATTTATGAAATACATACGCATGGGAGTCTTATTATTGAAAAAAAAATATATGACTGTTTATCAAATATAAGCAGATTTAGGATTGCGGATAGAGGTGAGTTTACAAAGAGAGCTTTTTTAAACGGTAAGATTGATTTAACACAGGCAGAAGGAATAAATGATCTAATAAATGCCGAAACAGAAAGCCAGTTTAAATTATCTATATCATATTATGAGGGCGCCTTATGTGAAAAATTGAAACTGTGGAGAAACGAAGTCATATTCTTACTGGCTAAACTTGAAGCGTTAATTGATTTTTCAGATGAAGAACTTCCTCAAGAAATTGAAGCTATATTCAAAAAGAAGTTATCATGTTTACTCACGGAAATGAAAAATTCTATCAGGACCAGCAATTATGGTGAAAGAATTAGAAACGGTTTTACAATTACTATTGTAGGCAAGCCCAACGTTGGTAAAAGTTCCTTAATCAATTATTT